>JAJFJB010000100.1 GCA_021774435.1 Alphaproteobacteria bacterium | reverse complement strand
TGTGGCGGTATCGAATGATTTGTCAGCCAACAGAATCAACATTGGTACAATTATGATGGAGCTTATGATTCCGACTATTTGGGGAACCGAGGTTTTTGGGCGTTTTTCTACTTCACCCAATATTCTCTCTATTTGCGCGTTCGCCGAAGCGATCTCTTCGCGAATTTTCGTTAGTTCGCTATCTGGCTCTTCGCTGTCGACCATCAGTGTCCTCGTTACCAACTACCGTTATTTCAACCGATGAACTCTATTGGGGAAATCCAATGGAAAGGCCACCCAACCCATAGTTTCATTCTACAATACGGCATTATTTATGAAGTGCAATTTCCATACTTCTTCCCATTCCTGCCCTATTGCAAAGCTCCCGTGCCATAATCCTTTTCAACCATTGTTATCCAAGTCACCGCGCGTTTCATACACATTTGAATAGTTCAGGTAAGCAAGCGCCTACTATTGAATATTGCTGCGGCGGATTTGTCGTTAACACTGAGCTATGAAAATTTGACCTGGCAAAACAGTTCATAGTGCAATCCGGTTCTTGCTGGACGACGATTTATAGATATTGTGCGGGGTCGGTTCGCAATGCCTTCGTAAATACGACCAGCCCTCCGTGTATGTCTGGATCCGAGTTGTCGAGAGGTGCGCAGGCTCAGTGCTTTCGCACGCGCTCCCAGATCGTCCAGAGGAAGTACCCGAAGGAGCCGGATGCATAGGCCCAGAAAAAGTATTCCAGCCCGCCGAACCATGTGATCGGACCGATCAAATAGATCAGGTCTTCGATCTCGACACCGGCGTAGCGGGGGTGCGCCAGGGCTTCTGCGCCATGTTTCTTTTCGGTGCTAAGGCGCAGGAAGAATATGATCGGGTTGGTCAGGCCGGCGGCGATGCCGAGCGCCAATGCCCATTCACCGTAGGGGCCGTCGGACATGCCAATCCCCAGGCTGACAAATAGCATGGTGTAGTTGGACGCGTTGACAACGGAGTCGAAGCGTTGGCCGAAGGCAGAGGATTTACCGGCCTGTCGTGCTAGCTCACCGTCGGTGTGGTCGAGAAAGACGGCGACCATGAACAGGCCCGCCGCGATGTTCACCATGAACGGATCGGCGCGAGCGAACAGGATGGCCGCGCTCAGCCCGAATAAAAAGCTGAGGCCGGTCAGATGGTTGGGGTGCACCGGTGTATTCACCAGAGGCTTTACAAGAATATGGGCCAGACGCGTGTCCCAGGATCTTATGGCCATACAGACAGACTCCCTTTGTGTCGCTGCGGCGCGAACTCTACTGATCGCCAGCGTTGGGACAAGGGCAATGTGACGGTCCGGTCACGCCGCGATTGGCAGCGGGACGGGGATGCCTTAGAGAAGGGGCACGGGGCGATAGATAACGCCAGGTGAATGAACAAGGAACGCTGCCGAGGGATGAGAATAGGACTGATCATAGGACTTGGTGCCGTCATTGCGCTCGTCGTGTGGCAGGGCGTTGCCGCCATCTTCGATATTCTGGCTGGCGCGGGCTGGGGGATTCTTCTGGTCGCGCTGTTCATCCCGCCCGACATGCTGCTGCGGGTGGCCTCCTTTCAATTGCTGTTTCCGCCTGATCGCCGTCCCCGGCTTGCCGATAATTTTTTTGCGATGTGGATCGGAACCTCGGTGAATTTCCTCCTGCCTGTTGCGACCGTCGGTGGGGAATTCGTCAAGGCCCGCATTCTGACCTTGCGGTCGGTGCGCGGGGTTGATGCCGTGGCTTCCGTTGTCGTCGACAAAACGGTACAGGCGTTATCCATCTTGTTATGGGCGGTTATCGGCACCGCCGTGCTGGCAACGGTCGCGCCGCCGGACGAACCGATGGTCGCCGCCGCGATAATCGGCGCGAGCCTTCTGGCCTGTGGTATCGCGGGGTTCGTTGCGGTTCAATATGCCGGGGCACTCGGTAAATTGGCAAAACCCGCCGGTCGCGTTTCAAGCACCGGCAAGTGGCAATCCTTGATCGAAGGAGCAGCAGACCTGGATGCAGCGATACGGGCGCTTTACAACCGGCCTGGAACGATTGTCCTTTCGACATTGTTAAGGCTTGGCAAACGCGCATTGATGGGCGGAGAGGTCTGGCTCGTTGCCTGGTTGCTCGGCTATCCTATTAGCCTTGGCGAGGCGGTAATGCTGAATAGCCTCGCCGTGGCGCTTCGCAGTGCCGCGTTCGTCGTGCCGGGCGGTTACGGGGTTCAGGAAGGCGGCTATATCGTCGTTGGCGCGCTGATTGGATTGCCGGCAGACGTCATGCTCGCTATCTCGTTGGCGACACGGCTCGGCGAATTGATCGAAGGCGTGCCAGGCCTCGCCGCCTGGCAAATCACCGAAGGCGGCGTCTACCGTAAACGGAAACGGATTGAGGGGCATCCGTCCTCGTGATACGGCCATTTGCCGCGCCCTTTGTGCTTTCAAGGCGTCATGAATCTGTCATAAATAGCGCAAATTTGCCGTGGGGCTGTCGATGCAATTAGAAAACTACCGTGGCTTGAATGCGTTGGTGACCGGCGCGTCGAGCGGAATTGGACGCGTGCTGTCACTGCGCCTTGCGAAAGAGGGCGCGCGCGTGGCGTTGGTGGCGCGCCGGGAGGCGGAACTCGAAACCCTTGCCGAGGAAATCCGCGCCGCTGGTGGCGAAGCGGTTTCATTGCCATGCGATGTTGCGGACGCCGGCCAGGTAACCGACGTTGCGCGAAAAGCGCTGGAGGCATTCGGATCGATCGATATCCTGGTCAACAATGCTGGCTATGGTGGCCAGAGCAACTTCCTCGACTGGGATCTCGAGGATATGGAACGCCTCATGCGGGTGAACTATTTCGGCACCTTGTATTTCACCAAAGCGCTATTGCCGCAGATGGTCGAACGCAAGACCGGTTGGCTCGTCTTCGTCTCCTCGGTATCCGGTAAAATTGCGTCACCCGAGAAAAGCGCTTACGCGGCGACGAAATTCGCGATGTCCGGATTGGCGGAAGGGCTTTCCCTGGATCTGGAGGTCATGAATGCGGGGGTACATCTGCTAACCGTCCATCCCGGCGTGGTGCGCACGCCGTTTTTTACCGAACAGATGCTGCGAGGTATGCCCGAGAAGACGCGTAATTCGATGGTCGAGCCGGAAGGGCTCGTCGATGCGATCTTCGGCGCCCTCGCCAAGGGCAAGCGGGAACTGACCTACCCAGGGGGCTTATCCGCCGGCTACATCGTCAAGGCGTTGGCGCCGAATTTCCTACGCAATCAAGTCCTGCGCGTTACCAAGAAATAGGCAAAACGGGCGCGATCCTTCTCGAGCCGCAATAAGATCAGGTGGAATCAGACTGACATGTTGGATGTAATCATCATCGGCGCGGGGATGGCCGGGATCACGGCCGCGCGGGAACTGACGCGCGCAAAATATTCGGTCCAGGTGCTGGAGGCGCGGGACCGCATCGGCGGGCGGATCATGACCGTGGAGGATTTCGTTGACGGGCCGGTCGAAGGCGGCGCGGAGTTCGTCCATGGCCGCAAGGCCGCGACCATGAAGGAAGTCGACGCGGCGGGCTTAAGTTTACGTGGCTCGCCGCAAATGCGGCGCACCGCATTCAATATGGGCGGTGCGACACGCTGGTTGCCGATTTCCTGTTTGCATCCGGGTGCTTGGGCGTGCGCCGGTATGCGCAACAAAATCATCAACACGGAGCCGCCGGATTTGTCGGCCCGGGATTTCATGGACAAGCACGGTTATAAGGGTAGGGGGCGCCAACTGACCGAGATGACACTGCTACAGCATTTGCCGGGCAGCGCCGATGATGTCGGCGTCTTGGGATGGATTGATGATGGGGTGATGGATCTCCAGAACCGATATAATCATCGCATCGTGACCGGATACAGTTCGCTGCCGAGCAGCATGGCTAAGGGGCTCGACATTCGGCTCAACACGATTGTCGAGGCGGTGCAGTGGACGGCTCAGAAAGTCCGGATCCAATTGCAGGACGGCGAAACGCTCGAGGCCCGCACGGTCATTTCGACTTTGCCCGTTGGCGTTCTGAAAGCCAATTCCGTGCGGTTCGAGCCCGAACTGCCAGAGTCAAAGCAATGGGCATTGTCGCAATTGGAAATGGGTCCGATCACGAAGATTCTGATGCACTTCAAGCAACAGTTTTGGCCGAAATGGATGGAAATGGCAGCATCCGCGACCGGCCCGGTCAATCTCTACTGGACGGTTTTTCGGAATATGAAGGACCGGCCCGCAGCACTGACGGGATACTGCATCGGACCGCGGTCGGCGGCGTTGTCTCAAAACAGCGACAACAAGGCGACGGAGATCGTGATGGATGACCTCAAACGGATGTATCCGGGTTCGGACCCACACGGCGCGCTGGCCGATATTCGCTTCGTGAAATGGGGCCAGGACCCGTTCGCAGTCGGCGGCTACACCTATGTGCGGCCCGGCGGCCGTGGGGCCCGCGAAAAACTGAAAGCCATGGATACGGGGGCGCTGTTCTGGGCCGGCTCCGGGACCGAATCCCAACCGGTGTCCGAACTCGTGGAAACCGCTTACCTCAGCGGCTTGCGGACGGCGCGGGAAGTCTCGACGTGCCTTGGTCCGGTATGACGAATTAACTTAGACGAAAGTTGCCGCGCTCCCCTTTGTGGTACCGCTTCCGCAGTCAGGGTAGCAGCGACGTCGAGGATCCGTCCCGCCAAATAAAATCTAATGTCAATCTTTCCCGGCCTTGCCGGGTCGTACGCACGATCCGGTTCTGGGGCGACCCTGGTTTCGACGAACTCTCGAAGGGAAGAATTTTCATGGAAAAGTGACACGTCAAGCGCTTCATCGAAGGCGCGTTTGCTGGTTGCGTTGTATTTTCGGTTTTGTTGTTTGCGACCGGATGGGCCGTTAGAAGCGATACGGCGGCGTTGAGCGCGAGGGAAATGTCGCGCGCGGCCGCAGCGCAGAGCCTCGCGGCGATCTGTGTCGCGCAGTTCGAAGCCTCGGAGAATAAGGCCGCGAAGCTGGGCGAACTTATTGCGATCGAATCCTGGAAACGGAGCAAATTCGTTTCAAAGGAAAGTTGGGCGACCATGCCTGGGAGCGACGCATCCGAGAGCCGGGTTGCGGATGAATGCGCTGTAAAATTGGCGACTCGTAAAAGCTGAGTCGGCAGGGCGGCAAACCCGTTCGGTGATCTGGGCGGGCGCCGGCCGCTTCCTCTCTAGACAGAGACGTTGCCAGCTTCGGGGCGCTTCTATCGGTGCCGGGTAAATACGGTACGGCTTTGTTTGCCAGCTGACGCAACTCTTCTTACCGGCTTTGGAGCGGGCGGTTGCGCGCCACATTTTGGGCAGACGGCGTCCGCTTTCTGCAGGTCATAGTATTTGGCCGAGCAGCTCGGACAGGTATACTTCTTGCCGCGCGTTGATACGCTCATGACTTGTTCCTCTCTAATGTGTCTTGTCGTGACGAGATCTCTTCGGCGCTGCGTTGGTCATGAATGTCGTTGATCATTCAGGTTTCAATTCGCGCGCACGGGTCGGGTTATTCGGGTATGGGAGCATTCCTAAAAATCCGCCGCGGACAAAACGAAACTGTAGGACCCCTTGGGTCCGCGGCGATAGACATTGTCAGCTGCGGTGTGAATTACTTCCAAGGCTGCATCAAATGTTTTCAGGTATCCGGCTTCATCGGCAGGCTTGCTTGCGCTTAGCATTTGAAGCGCATCCGCTTCGATGAAGAACGAAATCTCCATCGCGCGGTCATAACCCCAAAATCGGACGCGATTTTTCGCAGCATCGAAACTTCGACTCTCATTGGGAAAGTTCAGGACCATATGCTGCAGGCAATCATGGCAATACGCATTTGTCCCTTTGCCTTTCGTACGGTCGGTCGCATTCCCAATCGTTGCCAGAATAGTTGAGGTGTGTGTTCTCCTGCAACGAGACCTTCACGCATGATTCCTTTATCGCGCGATATCCGCGAATACAGTTCCAACCGCGACCGAATGACGATACGAAATATCCAAACTCGGGAACTTTCACTTCTTGGCAAGATTTGTTGATCGTCCGGTAACCGCGTTCGCATTCCCAGCTGTCGCCGAACGATGTTAGGTACGCGTTGGGCGGTACGATAACGGCGACGCAATTGTTGCGAACCTGCCGAAACCCTCTACGGCACTCCCAACCCCGCCCGTAGGACGTGCTTGTCGCGAATGAATTTGCGGGCGCGTTAACGGCGACGCAGTTTTTACCTTTTTTGATAAATCCTCTGTCACACTCCCATCCGGCACCGTAGCTCCTTTTTTGCGCGTTCTTCGGAATTTCAGCGGTGTCGCTCCGCGCACTTTTTTCGCCAGTCGCGAGCAAGAACAGCGAGAGCAGAAAAAAAGAGACTATCGCTAATGTGCGTGTTCTCGGCATTTCTCGTATGAATTCCTCTTTCGTTTATGGCCGTGAACTTGCCGGTCGATCACCTAAACAGGCGTTCATTCCGTTTGTGGGGATGGCCTGCAGGTCGATTGGGGCGAGGCCCCGATCATATATTCCGCCTACGCTATTTGGGTGCGCGTGCTATCAGCAGTTTAGCACATTGCTGGGCAACACCGGAAACCGGGGAATCGCTGCCCGGCATCGTGGCCCAACCTCCCTTACTGATGAAAGGCTCCCGTTCCCACTCTTTCAGAGCGCCTAACGCCTTGATGTTGTCCATGTGGCTTGCTTGGGCGTTGAATTGGTATAGGCATATCGCGGCAAGTTGATCTTTGACCGTCTGCGCTGACATTTCCGTCGCGGACGCGTTCGCGCGCCCGCTGGTAACCACCCACCCCATCGAAAAACTGACAATCATGATTCCGATGGCGCCGATAGCGCTACCTAAAATGAACGGTATGGCCCGTTTTTTGGGCATTCCAATGTACTCCAGTTATTCAATTGTTGCTAATAAGCAGGGAAAAATTATTCCATTTAAAACGGTCGAATCCGCTTTATGGCATTATGTTTTTCCTAAAATAGAGCAACAATTAGGTCATCTTTTGTATTTTTTGGCAAGTGCATTCGAGAATAAAGAAAAGGTTACGAAATATTTATTTCGGAAAATAATTTGTTTCACCGCACAAAAAAAAGGGAAATTAATTTACGTAATATACTGAAAAATAATAAATAATAAAAATTCTTATCAAAATAGTATCGAAAAGACGGTGACATATATTTGGATCAATGTGCTATGCACTAAAGAATCAATTGACTTTCAAGAAATAATGCCTAGTTAATTTCAATGCGTGTTGCATTTGTTTTGTGTTTATTAATATCCGGTTCGCCGTTTAGCTTAGTTATACCCTAACAATGTAGACGTTTTCCCATCGGCACTCCTTTCAAAGTTTCGAGTGCGATATAACTTACTTGTTAGAGGAACTAACGATGACGACTGGTACAGTAAAATGGTTCAACTCAGCCAAAGGTTATGGGTTTATCGAGCCGGAAGATGGCTCGAACGATGCATTTGTCCACATCTCGGCGGTTGAGCGAGCCGGGTTGGCCTCGTTGAACGAGGGGCAGAAGGTCACATTCGATCTTCAGGCAGGACAAAACGGAAAATCTTCGGCCGAAAACCTTTCGGTGATCGACTGACACCACAGTGTGCTGCCTCCGATGACAATCGGAGGCGGTTCCTTTGTGTCCCGGCCAAGACGGGGACAGAGCCTAGCCGAACGATTTGTAG
>JAJFJB010000099.1 GCA_021774435.1 Alphaproteobacteria bacterium | reverse complement strand
ATCCGCTGAGGCATCACGCCGCGGCGGAAAACAAATGTCCGTTATTACTAAAAGCGGAAATCGAAAATCGGCCTAATCGCGACTTCTTCAACAGCCTCGGCTATTAGCGTCTGTGAGGCTCGTGGCGATCGACTTTCGCAGTTCCCTCGACAAGCGACATGCCGACAATCAAATTCGGATGACGTGATTTTTCCCCCGCGATCGGAACGGGTACCAACCCTGTCGCGCCCGCCGCCGATCCTGCAGCCACGGCTGATCTGTTCAACAGGTTTGTTGCGCTCGCGAGCGACCCGGTAGGATGACAGCGTCTTATCCAGACGATTTGTACGGACACTTCAATGGCCCCGTTTCCCCCTGTGCGGGGCCTTTTTCTTGCGCGCCCTATAGATTTCCCCGCCGCATACAGGGGGGAGCTGTGTGCGGCGGGGCGTGAGCCGCTCGGTGCGAGTTAGGGGCTCGGTTTCTATACGCGTCCACTGTCGCGCCAGATCACTTACCCTGGTTCGCCTTCAACCACTCCCGCGCCAGTCTCTGGGCTTCGGCGATCTGCGCAGGGGCCATGAGATTGGCGACCTTGTCGCGTTCCTTGGCGGCTATCTCACTCCCATTCGAGACGGCGATGTCGTACCATTTGTGCGCTTGGACATAATCCTGCGTGACGGCGTGGCCATTTTTGTACATGAAGCCGAGACTGTACTGGGCGTCGGCGTACCCCCACTCGGCAAGCTGTCGCCATAGCTTGAGGGCGGTCTCGTAATCGTTAGCGTTATATGCGTCGGCTGCGCGGTAGAGGTCCCAAGGCTCAGCAGCGACAGGTAAACCCCACAAAAGCGTCAGTACGATTAGCGCTGCTTTTAAGACGTTTTGCATGGCTTCCTAAAAGCCCAATTCAAATCGTTTCGTGGGGCCAGTAGAAAAGCAAAAAAACAATCGCCCAGACTACAATCCAGAAGATCCAGGTTGCGGTGGGATGCTCGGCCTGCCATTCCAAAATGCGCTTGTGAATATTCATAGATAAACTGTGCCTTTTCTCAACAATTCCCGCATTGCGCTAAGTCAAACGATGCATTCGGGTTTGACGGACAGGTAGACACAGAACCTCCAGCCGTTCCTAGTTCCGTGGTCGGCTGCCGTCCATCTTGAGGACATGGCACTTGCCCGCCTTGCATCCGATGACGTTTTCGATGCCGCCCACGGGTGGCTGTGTCACCGGCGGATGCCGATATGTGGTTGTTGCGGCGTCACTGGCCCACCGGAAAAAGACGCTTGCAGGCCAAAGCGGTATTGCCCGGCGACAGGAATACGGACAAGCCGTGCTGACGAAGCACGAAATAATACTAGTAGAAAGCCCTCTGCTAGCTTCAGTGTTTCCAATATGCAACGAATTGTGGGACGCTGCTTCGTGAGGAGGAGTTCACCATGCCAAATATTTGGTGCGGGCAGCTTCCATCTGATCCGCCTACGGAGCCAGACCCGCCAATAAACCGGCCACCGACCATCGATCCGCGACACGTTCCGGTGAAGGATCCGCCGTTCGAGCCACCACCGCAGGACCCACCGCGAGAGCGCCCCGAATCGCCACCGGAGTATGCACTCAAGATTTTTATGTGCGGCAGCAACGGCTACTCGACGGGCTTAGGAACCGGGCCGTTTTGGCGATCTTGATCCGAGCTGACCGAGACGCACGCACCGGGCATGCGATAGGCTAAAAGAAGGGCCGTGGGTATGCTCAAAGGCTCCCTGAACTTGCAGGGGACGCCAAAGCGTCGCGCACTTGCGGTAAACGGACGGCGGCGAGGGAAGAATATGGCCAGGAAAACCAAGAATGTCGTGCTGAGTTGCGAAGAGGAATTCGGACCCGAGAGGAACTGGATGCCAAAGAAACTGATCGACCTAATCCCTTGGGTTGAGAAATACCTAGGATTGGTGCCGGAGGAATATCGAGATAGCGCAGCCTTTGAAACCGTCAGTTTTCGCGATTCGCAGAGAAATTACTGGTTGAATGTGAAGGTCCATTTCGAAAGGCCCGAGACCGATGAAGAGATGGAAGCGCGCCTTGCCGACGAGGAAGCGCAAAAACTAGAACAGAAGAGAGCGGAAAGGCAAATGCTGGAGGAGCTGAAGGAGAAGTATAATGATCGGTGACGACCGGTTATGGCTCGGAAGCCAACTCGTGCCGCTCCAAATCGACTTCCGTTGAACCCCGAACAATCGACATCGGTTCAGTGACGACCGCTTTTAGCCAATTTACGTTTGGAATTTCCCAGCAACGGAAGTGACGTGTGACGCCTGCTGACGGGGATTTATGACCCACAAGAGACATCGGTACCGACCAAATAATCCAGGAGCAATAGACACCCACGATAGCTACTCGTAGTGTTGCGATCTCATAGAAATCCGATAGGAATTTATTACGTGGCTTTGGATCGCATCCAACGGCGATTGGCGGCAACCTTGGCTGCCGACATGGTTGGCTACTTGCGTTTGATGGAAGTCGACGAGAGCGGCACGATTTCGCGCCAGCGCTGACACCGCAGTGAGGTGATTGATCCGACCATCGGGTCCTTTCGAAGCCGGATTGTAAAGACGATGGGCGATGGCCTGCTTGTCGAGTTTCCCGAACAGAGATAGGACGCATGACGTACCACCGGATTAACTTTTTATTTTTAAATGTCGGACATTTTTTCGACCATATGTTCGTTTTGATCTTTGCCACGGTCGCGGCGCTAAGCCTAACGACTGAATGGGGCATGACCTATTCGCAGCTCATTCTATACGCGACCCCAGGGCTGGTCGCCTTCGGCGCTCTCGCCGTTCCTGTCGGATGGCTGGCTGACAAATGGAGCCGCGAAAGCATGATGGCGATCTTCTTCATCGGCATCGGCATGAGCACGGCTTTTACCGCCCTCGCCGAGACACCTTTGCAAATCGGGATCGGCTTGCTCTTCATTGGCATCTTTGCCGCAATTTATCATCCCGTTGGCATCGCTATGGTCGTCCAAGGTCGCGAAAAGACAGGTGTTCCTCTCGCAATTAACGGCATCTTTGGCAATATGGGAATAGCGGTTGCCGCGCTGATGACCGGGTTGCTGATCGATAGCAATGGGTGGCGCGCCGCCTTTGTCCTGCCGGGTATCGTCTCGATAGGGTTTGGCTTCGCGTACATCTTATTCATTCGTGCCAGCCGCGCCGCACGTGCCGCCGAGATCGCGAGTGGTGCGGCTGCCAAGAAAGCTGTCGCGGGTACAATGACGATCGACCGGAACTTAATTATTCGAACCTTCGTGATCATCTTCACCACCACGGCGATTGGTGGCTTTATCATGCGTAGCACAACCTTTGCCTTGCCTAAAATTTTCGATGAACGACTGACGGATATCGCGAATAGTGCGACTTTAATTGGGACGTATAGTTTCTTGGTTTTCGCCGTTGCTGCGTTTGCGCAGCTCGCCGTGGGATATCTTGTCGACCGCTATTCCATTCGAATTATCTTTGCTGCCGTGGCGGCGCTGCAGGCCGTTTTCTTCGTCGTCATGGTAAATTTGACCGGGCTGCCGGCACTCCTTATCTCGTTTGGTTTCATGCTGGTGGTGTTCGGACAGATCCCCATCAACGACGTACTCGTCGGTCGCATCACGCGGAGCGAGTGGCGGAGCCGCGCCTACGCGCTACGATATGTCATCACGTTCTCAGTCTCCGCGACGGCGATACCGTTGATTGCCTGGATTCACGCCGAATGGAGCTTCGTTATCCTATTCATTATGATGGCTATAAGTGCGGCAGGGACCTTCACGATCGTCCTCCTACTGCCCAGCGCAATTGCCAAACCGAAACTTTCCTAAAAGCTAAATATCGAAAATTTAGATTAGACCAACCGCAGTATTTGAGTGGTCGGTACCTGTTTGGCGCGTCGCCACGAGGTCCTATCGAGCGCCTGCACCTCCAGCGCTTGTTGATGCTCGAGCCGTTTCGTTACTATCAACGGTGCCGACTTCCGCTGCTGGCTGAGGGTGTTGAAAAAGGTGGTTGAGGGCTGGATCTGGATGTGATTCCTTCGTTTTAAGGGTTGAGACGGAGGCAGTGTGATGATGGGCGCAGCGTTAGGTCAGCAAGATCGTCTTTTCTACGCGTTCGATCTGGA
>JAJFJB010000098.1 GCA_021774435.1 Alphaproteobacteria bacterium | reverse complement strand
ACATGCGTATCTCACCCCTACCCCTACTTGCGGTATTTGTTGTCGGCCTATTCGTTGGTCAGATTAGTCCCAGCCTTGCGGAAGAGGTTCTGTCGAGCGGCCGGTTCGAGGGCCGCAGCCGGCACGTCACAACGGGCGGCGTCAGCGTCAAAAAAATGGCAAAAGGCTCCGTTGTCGTACTCGAGAAAGATTTCAGTCTGGATGGTGCACCGGATCCGAAAGTCGGGTTTGGGCGTGATGGCAAGTATGACGCCGCGGCTAAACTCGATGTCCTGAGATCAAAGACAGGACATCAGGAATACACGGTCCCGGATTCGGTCGATCCTTCGCGTTATAACGAGGTCTATATCTGGTGCGAAAAGTTCAATGTTCCGCTCGGAGTCGCGAAACTGAAATAGCAAAAAAACACCAATAGATTCTTTCCAATTAGATTGTAACACGAGGTCAAAATGCTAACGGATCAGCCAAATGTAGAACGTCGGCTTCACGCGTTGGGCCTCGAGCTTCCGCCCTTGAAACAGCCTGTCGCAAAATATCTTGGCTGCAAACAGTCCGGTGATGTGCTCTACGTCTCCGGCCAGATCGGCGATATCCGCGGCGCTGTCGGGCACGATGTTACGCTTGATGAGGGCCAGCAATGCGCCCGAGAAGCGGTGCTGCACATACTGCGAACCGTAAAGACCGCGATCGGAGATTTGGACCGCATTGCATCGGTCGACAAGGTCTTGGGGTTCGTTCGGTCTGCTGCCGATTTCACCGAGCAGCCGCTTGTTCTGAACGGTGCGTCCGATTTGTTAATTGCCCTGTTCGGCGCGGACGGGGAACATTCGCGAACGGCGACGGGTGTCCTGCAAACGCCTTTTGGCGCTTCGGTTCAGCTCGAAATGACGCTCCGTCTCAAGCCCGAATAACCCCGCACAACCTGTCAAGCCGCAGGCACTGGCGCGGTCGTCGCAGTTTGCGCGGCCGCACCTGCCGCCGCTTTCTGCTTCGCTGGCATTTCTTCATCGTCATCGACAACGACGCGGACTTCGGGCCGGGCGAATTCGATATCATTTTCCGCGAACGCATTCTGAACGGCGATATAGGCTTCCTTCCGGATCATGAATTGCTTGCCCGGCTTCGACATGAACTTGGCGCGAATGACCAGACCATAATCATCGACTTCCAACACACCCTGCGATTTAAAGGGCTGAATGAAATCCTCACCGATCTCAGGGTTTTCAGCCAAATCCGCGCCGATCTTCTTGAAGATCTTTTTGACCTTCCGCACATCCGTATCGAAGGGGATGCGGAATTTGAGCTTCATGATCGCCCAGTCGCGCGAATAATTGGTCAGTGTCTTGACTTCGCCAAAAGGCACGGTGTGCACCGCACCGCGGTGGTGCCGCAGCCGCAACGAGCGCACCGACATGTTTTCTACCGTGCCTTTTACCTCGCCGACATCGATATATTCGCCGAGCCGGAAGGCATCGTCGATCAGGAAGAAAGCGCCGGAAACGATATCGCGGATCAATGCCTGCGATCCGAAACCAATCGCGAGACCGACCACCCCGGCACCGGCCAATATCGGCCCAATCTCCACACCCAGCGCCGCAAGGGCAATCATGACGACGATCACGCCGAGCGTGATCTGCACGGTTCTGCGAAAGAGCGGCAACAGTGTCCGCATCCGGGACATACCGGTACCGCCCATTTCCATCTCGCCCGGCTCAATGCCTTGTGCCAACAACTCCGCGTCCTCGTCTGCGATCTTGCGGTCGATGAAGATACGCACTGCCTGCCAGACGACGTAGGCAACCAATAAGGTCATGGTGATTTGCAGCGCAGCGCCGGCCGCCTGCCCACCGATACCAGTGCCGGCCATGGCAAATGGATTGACCCGCCAGGCGGCACTGAACGACACGACAGCGAGAACCAGCAGCAGGAGACGTGCGCCTCGCGCGATAGCGCCGGCGATCATTTGATCAGCCTCCTGTTGTCGCGCGGTTTCCCGCTGCAACACCGCATCCAGGCTCGGCAATGCTGCCAGAGCCGCGATCGTAAACAGCGCCGCACCATAGGGCACGAACTCGTACAATAGTTCCGTCACAACGAGGTAGATCCAGATAGCGACCACCAAAATGGCGAAGAGCCAGGGCCAAATTTCCGCGAACACCGCGCGTGGCTCGCGCGGGCCGGCCGTCCCCGCGATATCGGCACTCAGCGCGCGCCGGCCGGAAAGGATCGAATAGATCAGCAGCAGCGATGTCATTGTCCCCACCAGAATGAGGAACAGCTCATGTACTTCCCCGACAATGCCTAACGTCCCAAACAACGCGCATGTGAAGTAGGCGAACGCGCCGAAGGCAACGGTGATTAACGCTGTAAGGTGCAGCGATGCGGCATCCGCATCGGAAAAGGACGGCAAGCGCAGCGCCGGAAAACGCGGCGCGCAGAATGCATGCGAGAGACCATAGGCGAGCCGGAAGATACCAGTTGCCGTGAGATAGAAGAAAAATGCGATCCGATCCTTGCTGTCTGCATCGAAGAAAAGCAGGAAGACCGCCGTCGCAATCGCCAGGAACAAGGCCAGCATCGCAACGCGAACCAGGAACATGAGCCCCAGCCGGCCCGCCTTTTGGCGAAGGCCTGTCGCCTCAGGGCTGGGCATGAAAATCGGCGTAGCCCCTATCTTTCGCCACACGCCAAATTCAATGACGCCCGCGGCACCCATGGAAATCACCAACGCCAGGATAAACCAGGCCAGTCCCCCATCACCCCGGTCAGCGCTGAACTTGGCCCAGGCACGCGGAAAAACCGCCGGCAACTCGCCCGCCGAACCAAAAATCGCGTCCAGTTCGTGAGAAAGTTTGCCGAAATCACGCTGCAACCGATAGGCAAAGACGGCTGGATTGAATGACTCCGGTTCAGTGCTTTTGCCGGTTTCGCCTTGCTGAAGGCGCTGCAAAAGCAGTTCTCGCACTTCGGCATCGGAGAGCCGGGAGACTTTGGCCTCCGCGTTTGCACCGGCAAAGAATTTACCCGCTTGCGCGTTCGCCGCTTCCGGAAAAAACGAATGCAGAGTGAAAAGCACTATGGCGATGAGGGCAAAATACGCCCCCCGCGAACGTTGCGTAATCGACGTCACGTTTCAGCTCCCCCGCTCTGCTGCGCCTACCGCGTCTATAGCATCTATGCAGACGTTATTTGACACTCGCCCCAACGAGTGCCGAAATCAGCGCCGACGTTGGTTCCAGCGCCGCCATCCCTCGCGCATTTCGTCGAACAAAGAGCGTGCATCACTTTCGAATCCGCGCCACGCCGAAGAAATTTTATCATCTGAACCACGCGCGGAATCGACCGTCGGCCGGACATAACGGTTAAACCAGCGTTGCACATCGCCAGGCCGCGCCCAAATATTGTGCGCCAAAACGGCGAGCCCAAGGGGCCAGAAGACCACGAAACCAATGACCATCAATCCCACGCTGACGGGTGTCCAAACACCCTTACGCCCGTGTCCAATCCGACGTTCATGCGCGTCGAAACCACCCGTTCGGTGTTGCATCGTCTCCTGCCTTTCCGCTCTGTTTCACCCTTTTAGATGAGGTGTGCGGCAAAAGGTTTCAAGAAATTTGCCAGCATTGGCGGATTCCGTCGAAAAAGCGATACTGAACCCCATTCCGCTAATTTATTCGACCAATCGAGTACTTAATCATGACAAATGACAACAAACAGGCCCTCGCGGGGATCAAGGTTATCGATGCCGCAACCGTCATCGCCGGTCCGACCATCGGCATGCTGCTCGGCGACTTTGGAGCCGACGTCCTCAAAATCGAACATCCGAGGGGCGACGTGCTGCGCAATACCGGTGCCCAGAAGGATGGCGTCGGATTGTGGTTCAAGATGGCCAACCGCAACAAGCGCGCCATCACGCTCTGCCTGAGCAAACCCAAGGGCGCCGAACTTTTCAAGGAGATGATCAAGACGACCGATGTGCTGATCGAGAATTTCCGCACCGGCACGATGGAAAAATGGGGCCTCGGCTGGGAGGAGTTGCGCAAGATCAACCCGCGCCTCGTGATGGTGCGCGTGACGGGTTTCGGGCAGACCGGCCCTTATCGGGAACGACCGGGCTTTGGCACGGTCGCGGAAGCCTTCAGTGGCTTCGCCGCGATTACCGGCGAAGCCGATGGACCGCCAACATTGCCAAACTTTGGCCTGGCCGATGGCATCGCCGCTTCTTACGGCACATTTGCGCTGATGTTCGCGCTCTACCACCGCGACGCGCAGGGTGGTGGCAAAGGGCAGTATATCGACCTCAGTATCTACGAACCGATCTTTCAGGTGCTGGGGCCACAACCCCTACAGTTCGACCAGTTGGGAGAAATACAGCAACGCTGGGGCAATCGTTCGAAAAACAACGCACCTCGTAACACCTACCAGACCAAAGACGGCCATTGGGTTGCGATCTCGACCAATTCGCCCGCCATCGTGACGCGTGTCCTCACGCTATGCGGCGGGGAGGAGGCCGCCAACGACCCGCGATTCCAGACGCCACAAAGCCGGGTCGAACATATCGATGAAGTCGATGGTATCGTCGCGGGCTGGATCCGTGAACGGACTCTGGATGTCGTCATGCAGGCTTTTGAGGAAGCGGAGGCGGCCATCGGGCCCGCCTACAATATTTCGCAAATCTTCGAGGACCCGCAATACGCCGCGCGCAACGACATCGTCGAAGTCGCGGACGACGATCTCGGCACCGTCCGCATGACCGGCGCCTTCCCCGTCATGTCCGAAACCCCCGCCGAAATCCGCCATGCCGGCCCCCGCAAGGGCCAGCATAACGATGAGATCTATCAGGACGAACTCGGCCTCGACGCAGAGGAAATAGCAGCCCTAAAGGAAGAAGGTATAATCTAAGACCTCAGGGCCGCATCATGTGGAAACTTTGCCCCGCTTCGCGCAGCGGTGCCGCGGTGTTGGCGAAATCGCATAGCAATACCCGAGTATCGCGCGGGTCGACAATTTCCTCGATCCAGAAACTTTCCGCCGAACGGAACGGAGAGCGGAGCTTGTTGAGCCGCTCCTCGATTTCTTCCAACTTCGCGACAGGATCGTCGGCCGCATCGATGTCGGCGCGGTAAGCCGCCTCGATGCCGCCTTCCAGCGGCAGCGATCCCCAACGGCCGGACGGCCAAGCATGACGAGTGCAATATCGTCCACCGTTCTTGTGCGCCGCGCCAGCGACACCGAAAGCGTTGCGCACGATCATGGCGCACCAAGGCGTCGTGGTTTGCCAGATTGCCGCCATCGCGCGAACGCCTTCCTTGATCGTCCCCAACTCTTCGGCCTCCTTACCCACCTGGAAGCCCGGACAATCGACCAGATAGGCGACTGGCAGATGGAACGTTTCCGCCAGATCGACGAACTTGGTGACCTTCTTGCAGGTATCGGGCGTCCAGCAGCCGCCATAGGAATAGGGGTCGCTGGCCATGACCGCGACGGGCCAGCCGTCCAGACGCGCGAAACCGGTGATCACGGAACGGCCATATTGCCGTCCCATCTCGAAGAACGACCCCTCATCAACGCAGGCCTCAACGATCGGCCGCATCTTGTAAACCTTGCGGATATCGCGTGGAATAGCGTCGATCAACCAATCGACCCGGCGGTTCGGATCGTCTGTCTGTGGGCCGCGCGGTGGCAAATCGTATACGGATGTCGGCAGATAAGAGAGGAACTTTCGCGCACATTCGAACGCTTCTTCCTCCGTACTCACAGCATGGTCGACCGCTCCGGCGTTGAGCTGAATCTTGTAGCCCCCGAGTTCGTTCTTGGTGAGCGTCTGGCCGATGCGCTCCACGACCGGTGGACCGGCGACGAACATCGCCGACTTGTCCTTGATCATGACCGAGTAGTGCGATGCCGCCAGATGCGCCGCGCCAAGACCGGCGACGGAACCAAGCCCGAGCGCAACGCGTGGCACGGTGCCCAAATTTTCAATCACCGTTTCCCAGCCCGCGACTCCCGGTACGTTGGCGCGTCCGGTCGTCTCGATCGTCTTGACCGAACCGCCGCCGCCAGAGCCTTCCACGAGGCGCACGAGCGGTAGGCGAAGCGCATTCGCCATCTTCTCGCACATCTGGTGTTTTTCCTTGATCGTGGCATCGGCCGATCCGCCGCGGACGGTAAAATCATCGCCGCCAATTACAACGGGACGATCATCGATTTTCGCGCGCCCAAACACGAAGTTCGAGGCCATAAAATTTTCGAGGTCGTTCTTGCCGTCATATTGCGCCATGCCGGCGACTTTGCCGAGTTCGTGAAAGGAACCATCATCGGCCAACAAATCGATACGTTCACGGATTGTATAGCGTCCACCATCCTTCTGCCTCTGGACCCGCATCTCGCCGCCCAGTTGTTCGGCGAAAGCCTCGCGCCGTTTCAGCTCGTCAAGTTCAGCTTGCCAGGACATCGGTGAATTCCTCATCTCTCATATAAACGCCGCGCAAGTTAGCGCGGCGCGTTCGACGGAGCAAAACAACACCGCCGATTGTTCAGCAATATTGGGACGGGGTGAGAGAGCCTCCCCTCTCGATCTCACCCCGTCCCAAGCATCGCGGACTAAAAGCCAGCGATTAGGTGTGCCACTTGAACTCTTGTGGCTTCCGGCCTGCTTTCGGATCGAGTATCACATTGACCAGCGCCGGACCATCGAAGGCCATGGCCTCTTCAAGCGCCGCCGGCAAATCCGCCGGGTCGTTGACCAAAGCGCCAAAACCGCCGAACGCTTCCATCATCTTGTCGTAACGCGCACCGACTGTCAGATAGGGCGGAGGCGTTTTGTAGGGATCCTCATTGAGTTCCGCGATACCGCCACCAATGCCGCCGTTATTTAAAACGACAATCTTGCAGTTCAACTTGAACCGGCAAGCCGTCTCGATTTCCATACCGGAGAACCCGATCGCGGAGTCACCCGATACGGAAACAACCGGCCGATCCGGATTCGCCACGCAGGCTGCGACGACGAAGCCCATGCCGATGCCCATGGTTCCATACGTACCCGCGTCCAGACGTTCCCGGGGCCGTTTATTCTGCAACTGGGTTCGGCCGATATCCATCGTATTGGCGCCTTCGCCGACGATGATGGCATCTTCCGGAATCCACGGCACGATGTCTTTCAGCGCACGATAGTAGTTCGTCGGCGTCGAATTATCGTCGAACATCGGTTGGATCATTGCCGCGTTCTCAGCCGCCTTTTCGGCAATCGCTTTACGCCACGGGGTGTCCGCCGGATAGAACCACTGACGATTACCCAATGCCTGATTAACTTGCGACATGATCGCCTTGCCGTCGCCGACCAAAGGTACCTGGGTCGGACGGTTGGTGCCGATCGCTTCAGCGGAAATATCGAGCTGAATGATCTT
>JAJFJB010000097.1 GCA_021774435.1 Alphaproteobacteria bacterium | reverse complement strand
AAGCCAAGGAATGGCGCGCTTTCGTTGCGGCAAACGGCATGGAAGGCTGGTCCAAGGATATGATGGCCGACCGATTCTTCCCAGACGCCATCCCCGACGATATTTGGCATTGGTTCGACGGCGTCCAGCGCGCGACGTCACCGGACTCGCTTCTCGATTTGGCAGACCTGCTGATTGGGTCGAATTTCTCGGACAATCTCAAAAACATCGAAGTCCCAGCACTCTTGCTGGCGCCAGATTCGAGTCCGTTCGTTTCGACCGACATCACCGCCGACATCCACAAACTGATCCCGAACTCTGAAATACAAGTTTTCCCGGGTGCACGGCACGGCCTCGCCTGCTCTCACGGTGTGGAATGCAGTTTCGCCGTGCTCGATTTTCTGGCGCGGCACGATCTAGCGTGACCACTTCGGAGCCGGCATCCCGGCAAACATCCGGCGCGGGATCCTCACTCCGCGGCATCGGCTATATGGTGGCGGCGCTTTTTCTGCTGACTGTCGGCGATGCGCTGACCAAATGGGTCGGCCAGGATCTGCCGGTTGGTCAGGTCATCTTCTTTCGCGCCCTGTTCATTTTTATTCCAACGATGGCCATCGTCATGACGTCTGGAGGCCTTGCAACCTTGAAAGTCACGGACCGGCGCGGCGTCGGCATGCGAGCGCTGTTTTACAGCTGCACGACGGCACTGATCACGACCTCGATGATCCTGCTGCCGCTAGCCGACGCGTCGGCACTGCTCTTCGCCGGACCGCTCTTCGTTACCGCATTGGCAACGCCTATGTTGGGCGAACATATCGGATGGCGCCGTTGGACTGCCGTTATGGTTGGTTTCGCAGGAGTCCTGACCATGCTGCGGCCGACACCAGACGCCATTCAGGTCCTCGCGATCGTGCCTATCATCGCCGCTCTGTTTAGCGCATTCCGCGATATCACGACGCGCAGGATCAGTGCAACGGAGTCATCCAACGCCATTATGTTCTGGTCGAATGCCGTCCTGCTATGCGCCGCGTCTCTGACCGTGTTCATCGGCTGGGATCCGATGACGCTGACCGATCTGGCGGAATTGGCACTGCTCGGCATCATCGTCGGCGTAGCGCACTGGGTGATGATCGAGGCGTACCGCTACGGCGAGGCCGCCGTCGTTTCACCGTTCAAATACACCGCAATCGTCTGGGCGACACTGCTAGGCTATTTTATCTGGGGCACGGTACCGGATGCCTTCATCATAACCGGCGGCGCATTGGTTATCGCCAGCGGCCTCTACATCCTGCACCGCGAAACGCGAAACGTGAAACGTGATTCAAGTCTCAATCCCCGTATATGCAGCAGATCGAAGCTCCTTCAAAAAGATAACAAACCATTGCTCTACAAAGGCAAGTAATCTCGGCAATTTGAAGCCCCGGATTGAAAGTTTCGCTTCGAAAGGGTGCAATCGTCGTGACCGTCGGAAAATTTTACGACACAAAGCCTCGGCAAAAAAATAGATAAGTATTTGATTTTATTAGGAAACGTTCTCTTCCTGAATCTGTATGACTGAACGCCTCTGTCGAATTTCTTTACACAAACACCATTTGAATTGTGATCTCTTTCTCTTACCCATTGATTTTAAAGATGTATTTTTATTGGCGCAATTTTTGCGTGGTTACTTCCAAAGACAGGAAGGGGAAATTTTTTATGCATAAGAATAATTTGAGAACATTTTCGCGCGCGTGCACCATCGCGGCATTTATTTCGGTCGGTATTGGTTTTAGCTTCTCGGCCCTTGCCATACCGGTGGAACGCGAACTTTATGTTTCAGACTCGGAAAACGGCAACATCTTTAGCGTTTCGCCGACCAAGCAGGTGAAAATCCTAGTTTCGGAAGCGCAGATCCTTGCTGCAACGGGTGCGGCATCGGCGCGGTTTACCGATAATGGCATGTTTTTCGATCAAGCAAATGGCAAACTTTATTTCACAGATAGCGAGTCGGATTCGATTCTTGTGCGCGACCCATCCGGCGCGGTTTCCGTGGTTGCGAGCGCGGCCCAGATTACCGCAGTGACGGGAGAGCCAGCGAGTCCGGAACATGTTACGTTGACCGGCGGTTCCCTCTATGTGACCGATGCATCGTCCGACGCCCTCCTAAAAGTCAATCCGACCACGGGTGCCGTGTCGGTCCATACGACGGAGACAGCTTTCGAAACGCCGGCCGCGATTACCGGCGATGTTGACCTGTTTAGCGGTATCGCGGTGTCGCCCGATGGTAGAACAATTTATGTCGCCTCGGACGATACGCCCAACGCCCTGTTCTCCGTAGACGTGGCGAGTGGCGCACCAACCGTCCTGGCGACATCGGCGTTGTTTACAGACCTCGACGGCTTTCTCACGCTCGCGCCCAACGGCGATGTGATCATCTCGAACGATACCAGTGGCGACAATATCCTGCGTGTAACGCCGGGCGGAAGCGTGTCAGAGTTCCTGAGCGAATCGCAAATCGAAAGTTTGCTCGGCGGCGAGGATGCTGATTTGGAAGGCGGTATCGCCTTCGACGAATTCGGAAATTTCTATCTCGCAGAGGAAACCACTGACAGTATTTACCGGTGGCTTGTCGATGACCCGTTGCTTGGCACAATCGACACGGCGTCTGGCGAACTCTTCATTTCCGAATTCGCCGTCGCGACGGCTCTCGGCATAGACCCGGACCTCGTTGGTATTGATCTGGAAGGCGGAATTGCCTTTGGCACGCTTCCGGAGCCCGGGGCCGTAGCTCTATTCGCGATCGGCCTGCTTGGACTGGGCTGGGCTCGTCGCTACAAGGCGCGTGCATAGCGTTTGACGAAGTTCTCATCCACGGTAACGCCAAGCCCGGGCCGTTCCGGAATATCGATATAGCCATCGACGGCAACGAAGTTTTCGACCGCAAGCTCCTGTAATAAGGGATTCGCACCGAGCGAATATTCGAGAATGAATGCGCTCGACGCGACGGCGGAGACATGAAGGCCGGCCGCAAACGCAAGCGCGCCCGTCCAAAGATGCGCCGCAAAGCGCAGTTGATGGGCGCTTGCCAGCGCTTCAATACGCAAGGCTTCCGTAATACCACCGGCAATCGCGAGATCGGGCTGCAGAATATCGGCGGCGCGCAATTCAATCAGATCGCGGAAGTCGAAGCGGGTAAACTCGCTTTCGCCGGTCGCAATGGGAATGTCCGTCGAGGCTCGGATTTCCGCCAAACCCCGTTTGTCATCCGCGGTTACGGGCTCCTCGAACCAAGCGATATTGCAATCCGCCACTTCACGGCAGAACCGCTTCGCCTCGGGGACATTCATCGTGCCATGCGCGTCGCACATGATATCGATATCGTCACCGAGCCCTTCCCTTGCAGCCCGCACGCGGGCGATGGAATGGCGTACCTCGCCGTCGCCGGAGCCGACGCGCATTTTCACCGCCTTGAAGTCGCCCACATCGATGAAACGCTGCAATTCCGCGGCGATACGATCCGCCGGCGCCCAGCCGCCGGACGCGTAAGCCGGCATGCGTTCATGCCGCCGCCCGCCGAGCAACCGCCAGATCGGCGCATTCAGTGACTTTCCGAGAATATCCCAGAGCGCCATGTCGATACCGGCGATACCGGAGATCGTGATGCCACGGCGGCCCAGGGCCGGAAAAACATGTCCCCGGTCTAGCGCGAAATGCGCCCTCGTGCCGTTATACATCACATCCCAGAGCCGAGAGATATCGCGCGGATCCTGTCCGATCAACTGCGGCCCCAGTTCCTTCTCGATCAGCGTACAGAGCGCCAGATTGACGCTATTGCTGCCGACGGCAGATTTCGCTTCACCATGTCCCACGATGCCGCATTCAGTTTCGATCCGCACCAAAGTCGCGTCGAAGGACGTCGTGGGCCCGAAATCACTGATATGCTGCTTTTCCTTGGGGATTGGAACATGCAGCCACGTTGCCGATACCGATTTGATTTTCATATCCGTTTACCTCAATCCAACCTATCCCGCAGCTCGCAGATTGCGCAGCGGCTCCATCACACCGGCAATAGAGTTCAGCTTATCGAAAGTCAGGATATCCTTGTGAATGCCTGCCGCGGTCCCACCATCCAGCGCTTCCGCCGCGCATCCCAAGAACTTTTGGGCATAGTCCTGATCGGTAAGCGGCGCTTCCTTCTGTCCCTTCGTATGGGCAATCTCGGTCGTCAGTTTGCTGCCGTCGCGCAGATTGATTTCCACCAATGTCGGTTTTTGCGGATTGCTGTCCGGATGCTCGCTCATCACCATATCGACCTTCTGCATGAAGGCCTGAACATCTTCCGGCGTTTCGCCCCCAGCCCGAAAATCGCCCAAAACGACTTCGCCATGCGTCATCGCCGCCGAAAGGCAATATTGCATGCTGAACCTGCGTTCCATTTCAGTCTGCGGGTTGGAATACATCAGATTGTTGAAATTGATTGGCGGTACAACGGTTCTGATCTTGTCCACATCGTCCGCACTGATGTTGTTTTCCGCTTTAAGGGCAAAAAGTCCGTCAAGCGAGCGATGCGTGCTGGCACAACAGGGATAAGATTTCGGGGACAGACAGAACTCTTCGATCGCGAGCGGGTCCCCCAGTGCCGCCATGGCGGCATCGAAACCGGGGGACGCCTCTCCCGCATAGAGATCCCGGAAGCCCCATTTCCCGTCCAATGGCTCCGCCGACGCTTCGATCCCCGCCAATGCGAGACTTGCCGCCATGACGGCATTCTTCGCCGCGAGGCCGGCATGCATCGGCTTTGCCATGGTCCCGAACTGCCGCTTCGATCCTGCCGCCGTGCTGACCGCGATGCTGATGGCGTTGCGCATCCCATTAGAATTTAGGCCAAGCAATCGCGCGCACCCCGCCGCCGTGCCAATCGTCGCTACCGTCGATGTCGAATGCCAGCCAAGCTTGTAGTGCTCGACATTGACGCTTTGGCCAACGCGGGCCTGAATTTCCAATCCGACAACATAGGCGTCCAGAATGGCGTGGCCTGACATGCCTTCCTGTTCCCCCAACGCGAGCAGAGCCGGTACCATAACCGCTGACGCATGACCGGACACCGGCCCGAAGCTGTCGTCGAAATCCAGCGCATGTGCCGCCGTTCCGTTCGCCAATGCCGCCCAAGGCGCCGCCAGCCCGTTGGATTGACCGACGACCGTCGCCGGGCCATCGCCCCATTGCGCTACTGCGCGGCGAACGCGCTTCGCTGCCTTGTCATTGGCGCCGGCAATCATCACCCCTATCGTATCCAAAACAGCGTCACGAGCCTTATCAAGCGGGCCATCGTCGCGAATATCGGGTGTCTCGGCGGCCCACACAGCAAATCTTTCGGTCACGGACATAATGAGTTTCCTCAATTTTGACGGGACTTCATACTAATGCACGATCCGAAATCCTTGCAAACGCGCGCCAGCGTCTCTTGCAGTCCCTACCGTCGGTCTGGCAGGATTGAGCCCTCTCCGCCAATGATGAGGACGCTGATGGATCAGGAAAAGCTTTTGCCCGTAACGGGGGCTCGCGTTTGGCGCGGCCCGGATTTGGCGAAGCACAACGATGAATGGATATATCGCCTGTCAGTTGAAGAAGTTTCGGAGATCGACGCCGCCGTCGCGAAGACCGAGAATGCCGATTTGGACGTGCTCGATATAAACCAGTCCAACTTTGTTTTGCCCAAGCTCCGCAGCACGATTGCGAAGATCCAGGACGATCTGCAAAACGGCCGCGGTTTCGCTATAGTTCGAGGCGTGCCCGCCGCACGCTACAGCACCAGGCAAGCCGCCATCGCCTATTTCGGGATCGGTGCGCATTTAGGCGAGGCAGTTTCGCAAAATGCCAAGGGTCATGCACTAGGACATGTCTGCAATCTCGGTTTCGATCCAACGCTGCCGACAGCGCGCGGCTATCAAAGTGCCAACAAGCTGAACTTTCACACCGACCCGACGGATCTGGTGGGGCTGATGTGCCTGCGTAAGGCAAAATCAGGAGGATTGAGCAGCATCGTTAGCGCCGGCACGGTTTACAATACCATGCTGGAACAACGCCCTGACTTGGTCCAAGTCTTGACTGAGACGCTATATCGCGATCGGCGCGGCGAAATTCCGGCGAACCGCGAACCTTGGTACAGACTGCCCGTCTTCAATTTTCGCGACGGTCACCTGACGACGAACTATGTTCGTAGCACGATCGAAAAAGCGCAGCGCTTCGATGATGTCCCTCGCCTCACTGAGATTCAACGCGAAGCCTTCGCGCTCATCGAGAAAACCGCCGCCGACCCTGCGCTATATCTCAATATGGCGTTCGAACCGGGTGATATCCAGATCCTCAACAATCACTACATCATGCATTCCCGGACCGCCTACGAGGATTACGCCGAACCAGAGAAACGTCGACATCTTCTCCGACTCTGGTTGGCGACAGAAGCGGGGCCGCCGCTCGCAGATCCCTATTTTGAGTTTATGGATAAGACGGCAACCGGGCGGCCCAACGGATATTTGATGCCAGGCGTCACACTATCTGCTCCGCTTGATGTGGAAGATGGCGGTCCCGGAGCAAGCCGGCAAAGGGTCGCAGAAGCTGCGCATTAGTGTCCTTCGACACCTAAATTTAGGAAGTTATGCCGCAATCCTACGAAACGGCTGAACTTAAACTATTGCATTAAGATGAGGATCTACGGATATGACGATCGCGGAACTCTATAAAGCACGCTTCGGCCTCGATAAGGATATCGGGAAGGATATGAAAGCGGAAGGTACGGTCGCCGGGATACTGAACCGCCGTTCCCATCGTCGTTACACCGAAGACCCTGTTTCCGACGATCTTCTTGACGTCCTGCTCGCCTGTGCGCAATCGGCACCGGCCAAATCCGATTTGCAGCAATATTCGATCATCGTCGTGGAAGATCCGAAGGCGCGCGATGTGATTGGAGGCTGGGAAGGCAATGCCCCCGTATTTCTGATGTTCTGCGCAGATTCCCGTCGTCAACGCCGTTTGGCAGAAATTCGTGGCCACGACTTCGAAAATGACAATGTCGATACATTCATGAATGCCTGTGTCGATTCCGCGTTGGCGATGCAGAGCTTTATTCTGGCGGCCGAATCCATAGGACTGGGCTGTTGCCCCATTAGTCAGGTCCGCAACCGTATAGAATTGATGTGTGAACTGTTGGGGCTGCCGGAAGGCGTTTTCCCGATCAGCGGGTTATGCGTCGGTTGGCCTTCCACGCCGGGTTTTATTTCCATGCGCCTACCGTCATCCACCGTCGTGCACCGCGACCGCTACGATGATTCAAACCTTGAAGCCGAAGTAAACGCCTACGACGAGCGGCGTCATGCCATCTACGCCATACCACCGGAAAAACAGCGCCTGACGGAACGTTATG
>JAJFJB010000096.1 GCA_021774435.1 Alphaproteobacteria bacterium | reverse complement strand
CTCGAATCGAACCGTTCCGCGAAGAAACGAACCACGACGCTGGAATGCCTCGTGAACGTCTTTTGAATACTGCCTCGCGAAGCTTGTTGAGACGGATGTACTCATCTCAAATTACTCCTGTCTGATTAAAATTTGGGGTTCAGACAGGCCCTCCGGGAGCCGATACGACGCCGTGCGCGGGGAGCCTTGCGGGGCCGCGTTTGATGTCTATCGGGGCTTTGGGCTTGCTTTCGACAGGTCCAGGGCCTTCGCAGAAGGGGAGCCAGCCCGGTCGAATGATCTAAGAGCCCGTTTCACAGGAAACGGGATAATTCGTAACCTTATAGAGAGACGGCCTTACCGGCCTCTCGGCGCGCCTTGCGAGCGCCCCCGATCGTCTCCATGGCGGCGCGGTAAGCCGGACTTTCATCCTTCAACCGGATGAGCTGGGCGCCGATACGGACGAACACGCCACCCCCATTCCTTTTGCCAACGCCGATAAAAATATTGCTCTCTGGCCAGTCAGTTCTTTCATGCACGTTCATGCTGTCTTCCTACTCAAGCGGTTGGAACAGCGCCGGGACCGGCACCGATTTGAACATTGCTGCCGGCCAATTTGCCGTGTAGTGCGCGCTCTTCGAGATCCAGTTCGTGTGCGCGTTTATGATCGCCGCGATCCAGCGCCGCTTGAATTTCGACGCGTTTAGCAGAAATTCGTTCGTTGATGGTTGCCGTTTCGCCTGCGGGCAACTCAATATCAAGGGGCGTTTCGCCAGCACGACGGCCGATTTGAGCGAAAGCTTTTACGAACTCTGGATGATCGCCCAAGGCGAACCCGTCAATAGTTTTGGATTCAAGAAATTCAGTGAAAGTTTCTCCCCCAAATTCAGATGTCGCGCGGCGGGAGTATTCGACATTTCGGTCATAATCGCCGCCCCAGTCGTTTTGCAAAGCAACTTGAGCCTTCTGCGCTGCTTCGTCCTGAAGTTTCGTGCTCGCTTCTTGGACCTGAACTGCGTACTCATTATAAGCCGCTATCAGGCCTTGCGATTGAGCCGCTGAGACGTTGTTCGCGTGGAACGCTGCGCCCATAACACCGTGGAAAGCTTTATCCGAATCCGAGGCCTCCTGGCCTTCCGGCATTTTGAACTCGTAGCCGTCAGGACCTTCAGGCACGCCGGTTTGCTTGCGGTACGCCGCAATATCATCTTCGCTCGGATTCTCGCCAAGCGGCTTAATGCGTGTCGCGGTCTCGCTACGAAGGTCAGATACGGCTTTGGCTATAGCAGTAGGGGACTCGTAGCGATCAGCCAGCTTACGAAGGCCGTCGTCTTCGATCGACGCACGCCAATCTGCCGGTGCATCGGCTGTCTTACCCTCATCGCCGGTCAGCGCCGTCTTGCCATCGTCCTGTTTCTCAGCGCTGGCATCCGTTGCTTTGTTTTCTGCATCTGCATCAGTTGCGGTCTTGTCATCAGCCGCCGTGCCGTCTTCTTCAGCCATCATCGTTATCCTTCGTCGTTTTCGGAACCGTGTTCAGCGCCATCAATATGCGCTGGCATAATTGCTGCGCTCCCACCCGCACATGCGTAGCGTAGGGGTCGCCTTCTTCATGGACCGGGGCCAGGAGACTGCCCCAATGGAAGACGCGGGTCAGGACGCGTTTGCGCTGTATCTCGCTGCCGTCTCCGTTGATAAGGACCGCCCGGAAATCTCGATATTCCTGCCCGCTTCGGCGGTAGTCACTCGGGATTTCCACCCGCGCCTGGTCATCGGCAAAGGTCAGGATATCAAGGCGCGTATCCTCCGGCATTACGCGCCCGCCTGATCAAGCAAGCCGGTCTTTTGCAAAACATCTGCCCCAACCGTCAGGGCGCGTTCCGCATCGTCGGCCTGTTGTGCCGCCTGCTCTGCTTCCGCCCGCTGCTGGCGCGCTTCTGCCACTTCACGGTCGCTGCGCAGAATGTTGGCGCCGTTCGCCTCGTCAATAAGCTTTGCCACCTTATCCCGGTCAACGAAGTCCAACACGCTGACGTCACCCGTCGCTTGAGCAACCAGTCCAATCTCTTCCACCGACTTCAGCGCCGCCGCGGCTTCGATCTGCTTGCGCACCCTCTCCACGGGAGAACGAAATTCAAACCGCACATCTTGCCCCGCCAGAAGCTCGGGAATCTCCCCGAACGCGCCGGCTCGCAACATGATCCCGAACACCCGCTCGACAATGGGGGCGAGGTAATCCGACTCCAGCCGCCCGAACACTGGGCCAATCGTGCGAATGAACTCTTCCTTGCGCTGGATTATCTCCGTGGCCGTCATTTGCGGCCCGGCATTGGGCAGGTTCAAAATATTCCGGAAGAAAGCCGACCATACCTGGTCGCGGGTATCGTTCTGCATCTCCCGGCCGATCGGGATGTTGGCCCCCGTCTGCATCGGGAATATGGGTTGCGATAGCCTCTGCCCAACCGCTGCATCCAGATCGTAGAACGTGTAACGCCCGGGTCTGAGTTTGGACGGTCCCACAATACTGTCCGAAGGCGCGAAGATCGGCGGGAGTGTGGCGTACTCACCCGCCATCAATATCGTTTCGCCTTGCGCCTGCAGCGTGTTCGCATCCGGCAACGAGATCATGGCCGGGGAACGTCCATAGATCTCACCCGACAGCGTATCCCAGCGCGGAATCGCAAACGGGAACTCGTGGAACCCGCTTTCGTGCAATATTTCCTTCTCCGCCACATCGATCCAGATCGAGGCGAAGGGCAGATTAAGATTGTCCCTACGGCTCCGGTCCCGTTCCTTGCGGGGTACGACCACATGAACGTAGTCGAGCTTCTTATCGGGCGATTTATCCTCGATAGCCTTTGCGGCCGTCTTGCCTATTGATCCTCCGAGCCGATCAACGAAGAATTCTTGCGCTTGGCGGGCTGTGAACTTCCGCGTCCGGTAAAGGCCATTCACCATGCCATCGGCATCGACCATGATGTAGAGGCCCGACAAGTCCTGACTGGCGAATGTGAGCCGATCTAGATTCTGCGCCTCGCCAATGAACAGCGAACCCGTTCCCAGCACAGCCAAGTCATGATCGACTTCGCCCGATGCCTGCTGGAACCTCGAGCGCGGGTTATAGATCGCCTTGAACATCCGGTCGTCAACGAACTCAAGCCAGTCTTTGGCCTCGTCTTCACCGTCGAGGGCATCATCGACAACGCGGGTTTTTACCCATTGTTCGGACTTCGGCTTAATCAACCCGTCAAGCGCCGCGGCCAGTCCTCTTGCGGCCTGCTGTGGCGTGCCGTCGAATAGTTCCTCTGTCCGACGTTCCCCGTCGACTCGCTCACTGGTGAAGCCGAGACGGCGCGGCAGGAACACACGCGCCAGGCTTTCGAAATGCGAATCCCAGGTTTGCCGGTCGGACTTCAGCCGCTCCAACCGTTCCAGCATGCGCGAGGCGCGATCAGCCATCGATCACCCGTTGATATCGTTGAGAGAGACGAAGAAACGCTTCACATTCGCAGCCAACTGCGCCGCGACCCCAACCGCCTTACCGGAGACCGTGACGGCCGCATTGCCGATTTGTACAATTTCACTGCCAATAGCCGTCAGCGCTTGGCCTGCGACAGTTACCGCCGCGCTTCCGATAACGACCGCCTGCGCAGCGTTCAGCGCCTGAGATGTGGCCGATACCGCTGCCAGTGCGATGACAACCGCCTGATTAGCCTTCAATGCCTGTCCGGTTGCCGCAATGGCTGCAAACGCGATTTCTACCGTCTGCGTTGCATTCAACGCTTGGCCGGAGGCCGATACGGACGCGCTACCAATCACGATCGTTTGCGCTTCGCCCGCAGGGAATAGCGATGCTGGAAGCCCGCGCCGCGCCCGATAATCAAACGGGCGCCGGTAAACATGGCTCACTAGCCGAGCTCCTCGACAATCAGTTCAGCATTCAAAGCAACTGACGTAATCGCGATATCCAACCGGACAACGATAATTCCCTGACCACCAACAATGATTTGGTTCTTGGGTGGGGGAAGCCATTGCAGCCCGGCCAGCGTATTAAAAGCTCTCCGCGTTATGATATTACCTGCCGTTTCATCCGTTGTGAGGTTGGTAAGCGTTGTACCGCCCATCGCCGCGTCACCCGGATCTAGCGGGCGCGGGGTTGTCGCGGTCCCAACACCTGCCGTTCCACTTGCGCGATGGATTTGAATAGCGCCCGTGTCGCTTGTTTCCGAACCCTGTTGCGTAACATTCAATTCATGCAGAATTAGCGACTTGTACGCCGCAACTGTGACGCTGATTAGATCCTTCGCCGCCGCAATCGTCACCGCGTCCATCAGGATTGAATACATCCGGCCCATGGTTCAGCTCCACGTAATGATGCCAAGAGCATCGAATTGCAGGGTTAAATCGCCACCGACGTTACCCTTGTCCCCGCCAAGGTCCGCATAGGCAATCAGCGGGCTTGTCGTGTCGACGCCCGAATCCTTGTAGAGAATGGCGTAGCGGGCGTTGGAGAAACCCGAGGCGTGCTGCAACCAGGTAATGTCCACGGTATTGTCAAACGTTACGGTGCCGCTCGATTCCGTAACTGTCTTGTTCGCCAGGGCTTCGCCGCGGGCTGTATAGTTCGTGCCCGAAACCTCGTTGGCAATCGCATCGTTGATCAGGTCATGCAGCGATTGCGACGGTGTGTAAGCGCTCGTTACGAGCAGGATTTTCAGCGTGTCGGTATCGAAGTCGATTGGCGTTCCCGCGACACCGCCGTCAACTTGTGCCTCAAGCCATTTGTGGTAGAGCGTCCACGCCATGCTTAGACCTCCCTAGCTGCCGCGAGCAATGCAGAGTGCCGGCGATGTTCGGATTCCAAGGATGCAATGCGGTCTGCGCGGTTCTTTCCGCTCTGTTCTTTCGCCAAGGCCGCCTTCACGCGTGTAACCACCGCTTCATGCCGGGCAATGGAGGTTGGACCTTGGTTGACGTGCACCGGCTGGCCCTGGACGCCGACGTCAGCTTTCTTGCGGCCCCACCACATCAGAGCAATTCCGTGACAAAGAGATTGCCAGCCGTAGAGTCCTGGATAACCGCAACGCGCGTATGCTCTCCTACGTGATAGGTGACGCGTTCTCCGGCATGCAGGTAAAACGAGTCTGTGCCATCCGCCAATGCCGTAACGCTGCTAGTTCCGAACTTGATGAAACACGCCACTGTCGGGCGAAGCTCTACAACCTTCACACCATCGCCAAAGTCGGCGCCCGTGCGAAGACTGCCCACGCCGACAGCGACCACATTCGGCGTTGTTGGCGCCATCGTCTGAATCGCGACGTTATTCGCGTCTTTGGGCAACGTCGTTTGAGCCATAACTGTCTCCTAACCCAACTTGGTTTTCTGTGCGTCTGTCGCGCTGGGACGGCCTACAAGGGCCTCACCTTCCGCGCCCTGCCCGCTGGTCAAGATCGTGGACCGTCGCCCCCGGCGCCGTGCCGAAGCGAGACGTTCGCGCCTTTGCGCCTCCTTTACAGAGGGGTCATCACGTTCCGGTAATGGAGGCGGCGGCGGTGGTGACGGCGGAGAACCGCCGAAGATGCTACCCATAAGAACTCCTGAGATATCGGTAAAACTGGTAAGGCGTGATCACCCAAGGCGCGCGAATGCCAAGGAAGGCCTTAGCCATTCCCACACACGTTCCAACCATCAGGAACGGGAGCCGTTCGCGCCTTTCGATTTGAACTTCAATGACCGTGAATCCGTGTTCACGTCGGTAGTAGCCGGCAAGGTCATCGTCCCCGGCTTCGACAGTTGCTTTGGGAACCCCCTTCATGCCGTCCAGGCGAACCCAATATCCGCGCTCATCCCAAACCACGACAAACACATGCCGGAAGCCCCAGCGGAGAGACTTGCTAAACCACCAATCGCCATGATCGTGGAAGCAGATAAGGGCTTTCACCTCCAATTGAAGTAAGAGCCGCCGCTCTCTTGCCGCTCTCGAATGGCCCTGACCTGCTCGCGCGCCGTCATCGGCCGTCTGCCGTTCGGGTCCGCGTCTTCTCCCTTGCGCGCCGGTACGGTCGGCAGCGTGTACATGGGGATATCAGGCTCACCAACGTCTTGCGGCTTGGGCTTTTTTGCCACCGGCATATCGCCGGTTTCCCAAGGCCACTGACCTTCTACGTCTTGTGCCATCCGAAAGCCGATTCCTCGCTCTGTACGTTGCTTGTGTGATGACGCTGGCGCTTGGGCTGCAGGGCAAGCACCGCGCTATCTCCGCGATCAGGCGAGCGCCCCAACCGCTTTACGATGTCCTCTTTGGCCTCGACTTGAATGCCTCGTGTCGAGACTTTCCATTTCGGTGTGCAGAGATCGACCAGCAATTCACGGTCAGGCGGGAGCGCCAGATTGTCGCCATAATGCGGGTCTAACGCTTCACGCATCTTCCACCACCACTCGGCACGCTTGTTGACGAAACCCAGCTTGCCAGATCGATCGGTTGCAAGAGACGCTTCCGACGCATTCGAGGCCTGGACATTTACCCTAAGTCCGTCCAAGTGATCGTAGGCCGAAGCGCCAACACCAATGACATCCACATAAGCCGTCGCATCATCTCTGAGGTAAGCCACTGTCAATGACGCCACCGTTTGGCCGTTTGGTGTTTCCTTCCCCGGCTTCACGATCTGAGGTGCGAACCAATCGCCGTATCTTGCCGTCAGAACCGTGTCATCCGCGCCACCGCGCGCGACATCAACCCCCATCGCATGCATGGGCCCGTCTGGCTTCTGCGCCTCCCAACGTTCCTGAGCACGTTCTACCCATGTTGTAGGAATGACCTGCCAAGGGTCGTCTTCCCGGCCGGCGAGGAAGTCGCCCTTGAGCATTTGAGAACGGAGCGGTTCGGGTAAGGCTTGGAGCATGGCCTTGTAACCCGTGGCGGTCAGGAACGGATTATCTTCGACACTCGAGGGAATGAACGTCCTGCTCTTTGGTGTGATCAGCTCACCACCATGTTCGAACGGTTCCGGTCCCTCTACTTCGATATCTTTTCCGTCTTGTACCGCGAACCAGCGTAGTTCGCCTGGTAGCGCCGGATTAGCGTGTTGTGGATCCAGCCAGGGCGCCCAGAAGCGGATGACCCATTCACCCTCCGCGCTGGTCGGGGGATTGCCAGCTCCCACCACGCGGCAACGCTGCCCCTGTATCGTTGTCCGGTTCCAGCCAACGAGGAAACGGAATTGGCTTTCAAGAAACTGCGGGAGTTCGTCGAAGGCGATCAAATCATGAGGTTGGCCTTGGTACGCTTCTTCATCCCCCGCATCCTTGACGCCGCCGAGATCGAGCAATCGACCTTCTGGCAAGCGCCAACGATTCTGCTGTGAGTTAAACCCGTCCCTCGTTCGGAGTACCTGCGCGGTGCGATCGGTGATCGCGCGCAGCTGCTTCGCTTCTCGGCGGAAGATGATCGAGCGTTGATGTTCTGTCAGGGCAAGGCCAATCAAGAGGTCCGTTTTACCGCCACCCGCGGCGCCGCCATAGAAGAGGAAATCGGCTCGGCTATTCAGTGCCTGTTCTTGCGGCGTAATCCTTGATCGGTCTTTCTCATCAACGAAGGCGCGCCACGGCTTGGCAACGACATCAGCCGCGATTAGATCGTCAATCTTCTCCCTCTGAGCCGTCGATAACATCTCGTATGATGGCAGCGTAGCGCTGTTTACGTTCAGGTTCGCTGAGATTGCTTAGCTCCAATGTCTCTATTGGTCCGCCATCCTCGCCTGTAATGGCTTGTGATGGTTTACCGTCAAGCCGATCCCCAATTTCCTTCATTGCGGGCACATCGCCACTCAGCGCTTTCTCCACCAAAGCCAGAGCAAGGCGGTCAATATTTCGGACGGCGGAATTGGGGTCTGGTTCTTCCGTATCAAGGACAGCCCGACGTATTGCGTCACGCCAGTGCTTTGTCTTGGGACGGCCGCCAGGATTGCCGCTTTTACCCTTTTCAAAAGGCATTGATCTGAACTGCTAATGCTATGAGAGGCATACCTACATCCTCAGCAATGTGTTTGTGCGGCGCTTCATCAATTGAGGCGCTACGCCACCGCCGCCTGCCAGCAACCCCGCCTCAAAATTGTCTACCATCCCCACCGCATCGCGCCGGGGGATCAAACCAATTCCCGTTTCCCCCGCCAAATCGGTCGTTGACCCCGTACCTTGAGAAACACCGTTTTTAAATATCTCGAAATCATTCCCGACCATTTCCAGCCGTATGGTGTCCCCGACGACGCATGAACAAATCGGGTCGGCGAGTGAGCCAAAGGTCCCGCCAACGCGCTTGAATAGCTCAAGCCTGCCACCCTTGTTTCGAAGGCCGACAAAATTACTGCCGTCCTGCACTCGCAGAGCTATGGGGAAATGATCTTCATTGAGGTCAACAAGATCGCCCTGCACATATCTATCGCCGGAACCTTGGTCGGGGCACGTGTAGGCCGCGGCGGTCGAAGCGATTGTCGTGCTGTGAACCTTCTCTGACTGAATATCGGCGTCACCCGCAGAACCGCCAATTCGCGTCCAATCTGCGCTTGTCTCCAAGTCTTGATCGGCTCTTGCGAAATTATCGGTAAAAGTCATCGTGTATTATTCGGCAAATGACCCACATGCGATTCCCCACGAAAAAACCCGCCTCGGGTTTCCGGGCGGGCGATGGTCCGTGCCGAAGAAGCCTTAAAGGGCATCACTGGCAAGCGTTTGACTTATCGGCGGACTAACGAAGCCGCATAAAGGTAAGCGGCTCAACGTCGCCCAAATCATCCGCAGGATAAAAAGGTTACGCCGCAAACGGCACACGATCTAGTGGATCCCATTGACAGGCCACACCGAATCTGGCTTCGGTATCCGCTTGACGTGAATCGAGGGGGGCGACTCCACATCACCCCCCTCGCTCAACCCGCGAATTCGTTGGAGTCGCTGCGGGCCAAGTTACACATAAAGGAAAGCGCATATGCGCAGATTCGTAATTTACGGTCAAGCGGCTCCCTAATCTGCCAACAATTTTGTTGGCAATAATTGAGGAGTACAAAATATGGCTGGTCTCTTAGGAGCCCTTT
>JAJFJB010000095.1 GCA_021774435.1 Alphaproteobacteria bacterium | reverse complement strand
CGGTTTCTAGCAGCGGCTTCGTGCTCAGCATTCCTCCGAAGACGGCGCCGACGGTAGCGACGCATGATCCCCGGAAAGTCAGACGTGAGACGGTGCGGTAGGATTGCTGCGAAACGGAACCATACTAGAATGGAGACGATCAACAGGAACCATCCGGGGTACGTATCGCCGAAGTGCTTGCGAAAAAAGTAGCCCAGCCCCTTGGCCTTGTGCCATTCGACAAAGGTTTGTGAGACGTCACTGCTGCTTTTGTAGTGCAATATCGGGATGTTACTGCAAAACAGGACACGACCACCTTGCTTCCAAACCCGCATGCAAAAATCGGCATCGTCAAAATGGATAAAAAAGCTTTCGTCCATGCCTCTGAGCTGCTCGTAAGCCCGCTTTCGTATAAACATAAACGCACCGGAAATCGTCGGTACTTCCGTTATGCCGACCAGGGGGTCGTCTTCAAACTGATGGAAGCGTCTGAAATAGGGATGATTAGGTGCGACGCGGTCTAGCCGCAACAGTTCGACTGTCGCCCGCCATGGCGTCAATGTTTCTCGTCGGCTTCCCCTCTGTTCACTACCGTCCGGGTTCTGAAGGCGCCCGCCGCAGAGCCAATTGGTGCTGTTTCGCCGGGCGACTCTCAAAACGCGGAATATCGTGTCCGGAGCAAGGACGCAGTCCGGGTTTACCATCGCGATATACTGCCCGCTTGCTTGAGCCGCGCCAATGTTGCAACCCGCCGCAAATCCGGTGTTTTTGTTTGGCCGTATTAATTTTATTCGTGGGTCCTGTTCCGGCAGCGAGTCGAGCCAAGTAGAGACGTCCGAAGGGTTTCCGTTATCGATCAGGATAATTTCGTCGACGGCCTGTCGTCGTAAGGACGCAACGCACCGCTCTAGGACTTCTCCTGTCCAGTAAGTGACGGTGATTGTCGAGACGGATGTCTTGGCACCGGGCATCTTCAACCGCCCTTATGCGATATGAAATGTGAATTCATCGTCGGGGACGCTATGGGTTCGCGTTTGATCATGGTTGTGACGCTTTAACCGATGTTGCCATCTTTTTGAGCCAATCGGGCACTTCAACGTAACGCTCCACACCATTTTCAATTGCACGGGCTATCATGTGCAGACCTCGTCGTTTTATTTGATTCGACGGGTTTTGGGTATCGATGACTCCCTTAAAGTATAGCCCGACGGGTTCATTGGCATTGGTCCGTAAGATTCTTGCGACCAGTTTCTCCATATCTTTTTTTCTTTGCTTGGCAGCAAGCCAGCTCAGATAGACCACGAGAACATCCGTCCGCTTGGGGGCGAGTTCAACATGCTTCGCAATGAGGCGATCCCACAGCAATTCACGGTCCCTAATTTCGGGCTTCATCCAGGACCGGGCTGTGTCATAGTTCGCATCATTGAATATGACCAGCCCGACCAATAGAAGTTCTGGACTCGACGTTGTTGGGATGCGGGCTTCGATATCGTCCAGGATCTCCCGAACAACAACACGTGATTCTACGGCGCCGGGTTTCGGTTGCGCTTCCAGGTGCCGCAAGACGTCACGAAAGAGCGACGCACGAATAAAATCATTGCCGCGCGGATCTTGCGGTAATGCTTCTATCGGAAAGGTCGACCGTTCGAGGGATCCCCGACTGGGTTTAAGCGGCATTATGTGAATTGCGAATTCGAGAAGCGCCGCGGACGCAGCTAAGCAGACCAGCATAACGCTTGAAAAACCAACAAGCGCGGTGGCGCGGCGCTTTAAAAGTTTCCCATCGAATTTGCTTTCTTTTGAAAGCGCGCATAATACCAAGGCAAAGAAAGGCACAGAATGGGCAAATTCGAACCAGACGCTATTCATGAAGATATAGCCGAGTACGAAAGTCAGCGCTGCTAAACGTTGCGTCGGTCCAACGCGCGTAACGAGTGCCGCAAGAAGAACTGCGAATGCAGTAAAACCTGTTACACCCGTTTCATATACCAGTTCGAGAACCAGATTATGGCTATGAAAAATGTCGCGCCATAGGAAGTCCCATTTATTGCTCAGTAGGTTGGTACCGCTTTCGGTCAAGTTTCGATAAAGACCGGATTGGGTATGTCCCCAGCCATGTCCGAACAGCCATTCAAGCGGTGATGCATCAAGTTGTGCGGCCGCAGCGATATCGGCGATTAACAGGCGGGAATCGATGGAATCGAAGATGCCCCTAAACTCGATGGCTATGAGCACGTAGGAGAGCGTTGTGGCAATGAGCAATATAAGCAAAAATATTATCGATATTTTCAATCGCGTCACTGCCGCGACAACTTTTGGCAGCTTTGAAAGCAGGAGAAATGAGGCCCAAAGTGCGATAAAAATTAATGCGGCGGAATTGTTGTTTGCGGCAAAGATGCAAAGAGCCGCGATAGCGCTGAATAAGAAGAAAAGTCGACGCTGAGTTCTTGCATCGGAGAACATCAGAGTAAGAAAGGGGAGCGCCAGTCCCAAATATGCGTATGAGTCGCCACCGCGCAGTAACAGAAGTGTGTGGGTCGTTCGCGCATAGCCTAAGATTGCACTGACGATTCCAATAACGGAGATCGCTGAAATGCAGACAGCGACAATGGATCGGCGGAAATCGCGGATTAAACAGCCCAATGCGACGAAGATTCCAGCATCAAGAAACCACAGTACACCTTTTCCGGATTGCGGGCTGCCGAGCACAACAAGCAAGGGGTATTCGGAATAAATCGCAGGAATCAGAGTGAGCAGTCCGAAAGAGAAAAGGCCGACGCTAACCGGGTTGAGCGCTCGTGACAGAATTTCCGGCGGTCCGGCAAAGACACCCCACACGATAAGGGCGGCGCCTGTGCCGGCACACAGATGCAACCAGATAATCGACAGCGCGACGAGATTGAAGTAACCGTTATCGAACAAGGGCAGGGCGCCCAAAGGGCTCATCAGTGCCGCGCATAAGATTGTCGTACTGCCAATGGCAGTCCACTTGGTTGCGAATTCGCGGCTGCGCTCTTGGGCCTCGGCTGTATGCTTGTCGACCGTCAGATTTGACACTTTGCCTTGCCTTTAACGGATGACGTCGCGAACAATATCAGGCCATAATTCTGTCCAACAACAATCGTGATTTGCATTGTTCACATATTTGATTGTCCGCAGCAGGGATCGGTCGATTTTCGCCGCGTAAGATTGCGCGACGCTCGGTGGAACGATTTCATCGTCAGTACCGACAACGTGAACTTGTGGTTGCCGGCTTAACAGATGTCCAAGCCGCGCTGGATTAAGGGAACCGGAAAGTCTGGGAACTTCAAGATAATCGGCCCAGTAATCCGTATCCAGGTTTGCTGCGACTGTGACGAGTAAGGCTACGTCACTGCGTCGAGCGGCAAGCAGAGCGGCGATGACCCCACCTCCCGAATACCCGACAAGCGTGATTTCTGTTGCGCCGAATTGCGATTTGACGTGATCCACTGCCTGCGACATCGACGTCACGACGGCGTCTGAATAGCGCTCGTAAGTCCAGTATCTGAAGTTACAACGCTCCTCGTCTCTCGTAAGCGTATACTGACAGGGCCGGGCGACATAAGCCGTACCTGTTGGTTTGGCAATCGCCAATCTTAACGCTTGAGGGTCGGATGGAGTTGGATCTGCGGACACCCGCGTCCGATCAATAAAGGCAAGACCGTCACCTTCGAGGTAAATCGTCACGTGCCGGATTCGGGGAATGTTCCGTGGCATATAGACACGCAGACGAAAGGTATCCGTCGGTACCTCGGATGCCTGCCAGTCAACCGACCTTGCAATATTATTGGCAATATCGGAACGAGAGAGAAATGGGTTGCTGACACATCCTGTAAGCAGGAATGCAAAACTCAAAAGCGCAAAAGAAAGAGGCAGGTCAATATTTGACCTGCCTCCCACTTAAAGTCTGCCTTTTGCGCTATTGGGTAGCGACTACCACTGGTAACGAAGGCGTCCGCTAACCGAGTAAACGTCTAGGTTTTCGCGCAACAGCGTCGCTGCCGTACCTTCGACATTGCCGCTCCAGCCATTACCCATATCCAGGTTCAAGCCGACTGTCGCGTTGAGGCCAAATTTATCATCGCTGGAGAAGTTGCCGTTACCAAGTGCAACCGCATCTTCCTTCACGAAATCATACTCGCCAAGCAGTCTAATGAACGGTGTCACCTTCCCCGCGAGATACGAAATCGTACCACCGGCGCTGACCCGTCCAAGGTCAATTGTGGTGCCTGCTGCGACCGTTCCCGCACTATCCGTGAAGCCGTCTTGGTCTTCCGTCAAGTACAGGACGGAGGCTTTCGGTGCGAGGTGTACTTTTTTCGTCACCTTGAAGCTGCCTGCCACCGTCGCGGAACCATAAAGCCGATCCGCATCGAATGAGGAGGTTACCGCACCGAAGTTACTGGTCGTATCGTATTCAACGGCCGTGTAACCGATCAGCGCTTGTATCGACCACCGGTCATTGAGCGATACGCCAATGTAAGGTGTTACGCCGTAACCCTGGCCTTCAAAGGTACCATTGTTGAAGCTGGTATCGATGTCGAGATCTTCGTAACCGATCGCGACACCCACAACCGTGTTCGGACGGACTTTATAATCAACACCCGCGAGGAAGTTGATGACATCGCCGTCAAACTCACCACCGGTGTCATCGCCATCCATTGACGTGTAACCGGCTTGCACCCAGACACCCAGCCCTTTGGGAACGCTACCTGCGGCAACACCCAATTGACGGGAATTAAAAAACTGCGTGCTAGTACCGGCATCGCTGACCGTCGGTGCAATGCCTCCTGGCGGCGGCGGCGGGGCGATAGCAGCACTTACTGCCGTCCCGACCAAACCGGCGACTTGTGCACTCGCTGCGCCTGCGGATTGCTGCGTCACCAGATTATTCGCGATTTCCTGGCTATCGGCAGCAGAGCTTTGTGCCGATGCATTTTGCGCAAATGCAAATACAAAGACCGCGGAAGTTAGCACGGAAAGAAATTTTGTGAATTTTACCACTGTTACGTCCTCGCCAATTGGGACCACTCACTGCGTTTGCAACGAAGTTGGATTTACCCCAGCCCTACATTTCTATTCAACTCGTGCGTTAGTTTAGTGAGGAACACCAACTTACGCAAACTCATATTATCTATACCTCGAACTACTTAAAAAATGATTGCATTTTTGCAACATCAGTCGAAATTCAATAGATATTCCTGTATATTAGCTGTTCCAATCGTCTCAATCGCTAATCGAGTTGGCCTCAATTCTTTCGGTAAATTATTTGAATTAAGTGGCCGAAAACGAACTTGGGTCGAGAATAGAAATATAAAGTGCCGGCAAATATTACTTAAGTCTAAAGAATTCTAAAGAATAATGGGTGTCAAATTTTATTCTGACCGCCCCATGGGGGCATTCTAGCCTTCGTTTTGCTTAGTTAAGGGGATTAAGGCAAGTGAACCAATCGATCTCAGCCCTTAAATAGGCAAGATTTATGGTTCACTTGAAAAAGTATTGGGTCGAATGAGCGGAATAGGATTGTTTTTTCCCGGGAGCTAAGTCGCTTAAATGCGGGCGTTATGTTGGGGCAAGTTGATTTTTATAGCTATTTCCGGCTCGCGCTAAGGTTCGGCGTTTCGTCCCAACGACTCTTTTTATATTAAATCGTAAATTTAAGGGACGCCGTAAATTCCGAAACGCAATAGTTCACGTCTTGAGTTCTGGGCGTTGGCGTGACGATCTGAAATCTAGAATTGTAATTCCCAATGCTTCGTTGCGCAGCCGGCATGGGCTGACTCGAAGTGGAAATTTCGCGCATTGCGAGATTATCTTTGCGAAATATTTTTGTGCTGCGCCTGCATTTGGAGGATGCGGAAGTTGCAGGGTTACCCCGTCCCGAACACGATTGGCATAGGAGACGGCTGCAAACTTCTGTTATGAGCGGCGATGCAAAGTCTTGCATTGTGTTCGGTGATTGACGGGGAAGGAATTGGCCTCCTGTAACTAAATGCATGAGAAACCCTGTGATTTTGCGTCGGGCCTGATGTCGATAAATCCAATTTTACACTTTGAAGAAGGCCGGCGCCCGGTCTTGCCAGTAAAGAAAATGTTCAGAAAATATCTGTAAAATTTGTGCTAATTTATTGGTGTTAGTGTCAGGGAGACGATACAATTATAACGATGTAATATGGATCGACAGGTAAATTCAAAAGTATGCCCAGGGTTTTTTCATCGCGGTTGACTCGAATCGGCCATGCCGAGTTGGAGGAAGCTGACCTGACGACCGGTTCGGTTGACGTCGATCCTAGTGCGGGTCTCGATTCGTTATTCTGGTCCGCGCTGAAGCCGGGCCCGGCCAACGTATTTTTTAACCTCTCAATACACTCAGATTCGTTTGAATTTTTGCCGGATTCGAATCGCCCATACGATTACTTTCCGGGTCCAACTCTGCGTTCGCAAATCTCTGATCTTGGGAGCGAAGGAATAAGTCTCGAAGACCGGCTCGGTGATCGGTTTGAATTCGACGGTAGCAGCGAACGAGGCGGTCGAGATGACACCGCTTCACGTCCAGTGGCAAGCGACACACGTTCGCCCATCAATAGGGAGGAGACGGATCCCCTGTCGGGGCGGGTGGACGAGTCGCTAACATTACCCGTCGCGACGGTCGAGGCACCGACCATTGCGCCTCAGGTGGTACCAAAGAGCGACGGCGGACTTGCCTTAACGGAAATCGAGTTCACACGAATGTTCGTGCCGACTGATTCTTTGTTCGATTCGCAGTGGCACCTGCAGAATACCGGCCAGCTCGGCGGGACACCCGGACTCGACATCAATGTCGCGGAGATTTGGGATGATTATACGGGGGCCGGGGTCCGAGTAGGCGTGATCGACGATGGTGTTGAGTTCACCCATACGGATTTGAATGACAATTACAATTCGGCCGGCCAGTTCGATTATGGCGGCAACGATAGCAATCCATTCCCTGGAACGTCGGATTTCCACGGTACCGCTGTCGCCGGATTGATTGCGGCAGAGCAAAATGGTACCGGAGTCGTTGGCGGTGCGTTCGAAGCCTCGATTACCGGGTTTCGGATTTTTGGCGGCACGGTAACGGAGTCCGAGTTCGCAGATGTCTTTAACCGTCAGGTCGATTTGGACGTCGCCAACAATAGTTGGGGCTATAACGGGTATTTCTTCGACGATCTTGACGACTCTCTTTTCGATAGCGTTGGGTTAGCGATAGAGAATGCCGTTACAAACGGGCGGGATGGCCTCGGCACAGTCTTGCTGTGGGCTGCCGGCAATGATCGGCTCGACGGCCAGGACGTCAATTATCATGGCTTCCAGAATGCCCGTGAATCAATTGCTGTCGCTGCGGTCGAGAATACCGGAGATATCAGTTTCTACAGCACGCCCGGCGCGGCGATTCTTATCGCAGCTCCGAGCAACGGGGGGACCGCAGGCATTACGACGACGGACCGGACTGGTTCGAACGGTTACGCCAGCGGCGACTTTACATTCTCGTTTGGGGGCACATCGGCTGCAACGCCGATTACAGCCAGCGTTGTCGCCCTCATGCTGGAAGCCAACCCGCTGCTTGGCTATCGCGACGTACAGGAAATCCTCGCCTACTCGGCGCGGCAAGTCGACCCGAGCGATTCCAGCTGGGACTACAATGGTGCCTTTAACTGGAATGGCGGCGGCCTGCATACTAGTCATGATTTCGGCTTTGGGTTGGTCGATGCCCATGCTGCGGTCCGGTTGGCGGAAACCTGGACGGACCAGAGCACGCGCGCGAACGAAGCGTCGTTCAGTGCCTTCAGTGCGCCGAATCGGACAATCGTTGACAATCAGACAATCTCGGACTCCCTCTCGATTGGCAGCAACGCCAATATCGACATTGAGCATGTCGAAGTTGATTTAAACCTCAGTCATAGCTGGATCGGCGACCTTAGGGTGACGCTGACCTCGCCGGATGGTACGGAAAGCGTGCTCGTCAACCGTCCTGGCGTCAGCGGTTCTTCTACCTTCGGCACGGATCAGGACAACATCAATTTCACCCTGTCGAGTACCAATCATTGGGGTGAGGACGGTGTTGGCCTCTGGACGCTTGAGGTGCGGGATAGCGTCACCGGTGACGCAGGAGTCTTGAACGATTGGACGTTGAGCCTGTATGGCGAAACACAGAATGTCGATGACACCTATATATATACCGATGAACTTTCGACCGTTTCCGGCGCGGTGTCACGGCTAAGCCTGACGGACGACAACGGTGGCATCGACGCCATCAACGCGGCTGCAATTACGACGGATAGCATCATCAATCTGGCGACTGAGGCAGCTGGAATTCCAATTACCACAGATTCGACGTCGAGCAGTTTTTCTGCATCCTTTGCGGTCACGACAACACAATACGATCTGCAATTTGTCGGTTTTGCGGAGCCTCCTGACAAAAGCACATCATCAGCGCCGGGCGATGCGGAACTTATTCTCGCGGATAGGCTTGGCGCCGCGTTTGATGGTGTCGTAACGCGTGGGGCGGTTGCGCGATCTGATAACGAGCTGGCAGATCTGGATGGACAGGATGTCGTAACCGCACCTCTGATCGTTCAGAAAACGTCATCAGTTGAAATCACGGCGCCGAGTTTCGCGACCACTGATTTTGACTTTGTGCCGGGTGAAAGCACGCTGGACGGCAGAACCGTCACGATCGATGCCAATACCATCATCGAAAAAGCCTTTGCGGGCGATGGGAACGATATTCTGGTCGGTAACGATGCGGATAATTTGCTGTCCGGCGGTCGTGGCGACGACATCCTTCTGGGGGGTGTGGGCAACGATACGCTCGATGGCGGTGCGGGGAACGATCTGTTCATGATCGGCGCGGCTGAAGGTCACGACATCATTGATGGTTTTGTTGCTGGGGCGGCAAGCAATGACGCCATTGACCTGAGCGGACTGACCGATATCTCGAGTTTCTCCAGCCTGCTTTCCTTCGCGACGGACGACGGCGTCAACACGACTTTCAATTTTTCGGTTGATCAGTCAGTTCGGCTAGCGGGTGTTCGCGTCAACGACCTGAACGCGAGTGATTTTGTTCTGGCCGATCTTTCGCCCGGAAGTTTCGAAATCTCGGATGCCGTCGCGAACGAAAGCGCCGGCGTGTTGCAATTCTCGGTGAGCCGCGTTGGCGGCGGCGACGGGGCAGTATCGGTCGGCTATCAGACGTCGAATGGCAGTGCCGTGTCGCCGGACGATTTTGCTTTCGGGGTAGGCACGATCACTTTTGCGGACGGCGATACATCGCCGAAAACGATCACGATCCAGCTTGTTGATGATCAGATTGTAGAAGGGATAGAGAGCTTTTCGGTTGCTCTTTCCAATCCGACCGGTGGAGCGACAATCAATGACGGCATCGCGACCGGACAGATTCAGGATAACGACGTTGCGACGCCGACACCATCACCGCCGGATCAGTACCCAGACGCCTTTGCTGATTTGGATGGCGTGAATGGCTTTAGAATTCTTAATGACACGAACAATTCTTTTTTTGGCCAATCCGTTAGTTCGGCAGGTGATCTGAATGGAGATGGGTTCGACGATGTAATCGTTGGAAGGCATGTTGATGGTAGTGGCGGTTTTCTATCCGGCTCAGCCTTCGTCGTCTTCGGCGGGTCAGGCGACGCGACCGTTAATGTTGCCGATATTGAAGCCGGGAGCGGCGGGTTCAAGATCACCGGTGAATCCGCAGATGATCTTGCTGGTTTCTCTATTGCGTTGGCCGGTGATGTCAATGGTGACGGGTTTGATGATTTGCTTGTCGGCGCACCTCACAATACGGCCATTGGAATCGCCTACAACGGCGATGCCTACGTCATTTTTGGCGGCAACAATGTAGACGACACGGATCTCCGAGATATCGCGGCAGGCACAGGCGGCTTTAAAATTTCAGGGGAAGCCAGGTTTGACAATTTCGGTTATGCCGTTGATGGCATCGGAGACTTCAACGGCGATGGTATCGACGATTTTACGGTCAGCGCACGACGCAATGACGAAAATGGCAGTGATGCCGGTGCTGTTTATGTTGTCTTTGGCGAAACCGGACTTGGCTCGGTCGATATCCAGCAGGTTGTCGCCGGGACTGGCGGTATTAAAATCGCGGGTCAGTCCGATGTCGGATTCGGACTCTCGGTATCCGGCAGTGGTGATGTAAATGGTGATGGGTTTGAAGACCTTGTTATCAGCGCTGCCGGTGATGATACGGGGGGAAGCGATGCGGGGGCTGCCTATGTCATATTCGGCCACTCTGGTTCCAGCACAGTTGCATTGTCCGAAATCAGCGCCGGGATAGGCGGATTTAAAATTGTTGGCGCCGACCCTTCTGATTTTGCTGGCCGCTCCGTCGCTTCTGCTGGCGATGTTAATAGTGATGGGTTTGGCGATCTGATTATTGGCGCAGATGGAGACGATGCCGGGGGCGATCGTGCTGGTGCCGCCTATGTTGTGTTTGGCAACTCTGGCTTAAATTCAGTCGATCTAGAAAATATTGCGGCCGGCAGCGGCGGCTTTAAGATAATTGGCGAAGCAGCAGGTGATTTTGCCGGCAACTCGGTTTCTTCGGCCGGTGATGTCGATGGCGACGGATTTGACGACGTCATTGTCGGTGCGCAAGGAAATGATGCCGGCGGCGATTTTTCTGGCAGGGCCTATGTGGTGTTCGGCGGAGAAGGATTGGGGACCACTAATCTCGATAATATTTCCAACGGGATTGGAGGCTTCAAGATAGTCGGCGAAAACCCGGGAGACCGGGCGGGCAGTTCGACAGCATGGGCCGGTGATGTCAATGGCGACGGTATCGACGACATTATCGTTGGTGCTGAGACGGCGGGGCCGGGCAATGCGACTACGGGGGCAGCCTATGTCATCTTTGGCGGGCCGCCGACACCCGAGAATGAAGAGCCGCCGACAGACGGCGTGAATACGGCGCCGATTGCAGTTTCGGACGCTATTGCCGTCCTCAAAGACACACCGGGGGCGATATTTCCGTTTGAGTTGCTTGCAAACGACACGGATGCCGATGGCGATTCGCTGTCGATTTTCTCCGTGCAAAACGCCGTCAACGGGACAGCCCTAAGAAGCGGTATCGGTGGGGTTGTGTTTACGCCTGATGCCGGTTTCCAAGGGCTGGCGTCGTTCGAATACACGGTTTCCGACGGTCGCGGCGGGAGCTCAAACGCTTCGGTAACTGTATCGGTCAATCCGACGAACAGCTCGCCGATAGCCGGGAACGATTTTGTCACGGCCCTGGAAGATACGCCGCTAACGATACGGGCATCGGACTTGTTGGCGAACGATTCGGATGCCGACGGGAACGGGTTGAAGGTCCATTCGGTCCATGGCGCCCAGAACGGGACCATTTCGTTTAATACCGATGAAGATATCGTCTTTACACCGGAGCCTGGCTTCGTTGGCGAAGCATCCTTTGTTTATACGGTCTTCGACGGCCGTGACACCAATGGGCCCACGGGCAGCGCGAATGCGACGGTTACCATCACGGTCGAGCCGCAAGACAACACGCCTCCGGTAAATACCGCCCCGGTAGCAATCGATGATACGTCAAACAGTTTCTTTAACGGTACCAATGCTGTCGCAAGCATCCCGATTGAGTACCTGTTGCGGAATGATCACGATCCCGACGGTGATCCGATAACGCTGGTATCAGTGCAAAATGCTGTGCACGGTTCAGCCGTCAATATCGGTGGGCATGATGTTTTCTTCACCGCTGACACTGGTTTTTTTGGGACGGCGTTCTTTGACTATACGATAAGTGACGGCAACGGCGGTACGGCTACGGCAACCGTCGCAGTAAGCGTTGATGAGCCGCTTAACCAGGCGCCGATTGCGAACCCTGACGCTATCGTTGCACAGGAAAACGCACCGCTAACGATCCTGGCCTCTGAGATACTCTCGAACGATACGGACGCGAATGGGGATGTCCTGACGGTCACGTCGGTCCAGAGTCCCGTGAACGGTTCCGTTGCACTGAACAGCGGTGGCAATGTCGTCTTTACGCCCACGGCAAATTTCCATGGCACGGCCTCGTTTCAGTATACCGTCAGCGATGGCAACGGCGGCACAAGCGCTGCCAACGTTACGGTAACCGTCGAAGAGGCGCCACAGTCGACTAACGAGGCTTTAATTTTAGGCACCGTCGGCGACGATCAACTTTTTGGTACTGCTCTGAACGAGACGATCGTCGGCGACGATGGTAACGACACGCTGTCGGGTGAAGGCGGCAATGACACACTGTATGGCGGTCAGCGCGACCCGAATGATCAATCGGCTGGTGCCGATACCCTGAACGGGGGTGCGGGCAACGACAAGCTGTTCGGCGCGGGCGGGGCGGACCGTTTGTTTGGTGAGGCCGGCTACGATTTGCTCCAAGGTGGAAACGAGGCGGACTCGCTCGAGGGTGGGACCGAGGACGACTATCTATTGGGTGGCGAGGGCAACGATGCCCTTGACGGTGGTGCTGGCAGTGATTGGCTGCAGGGCGGCAGGGGTAACGACAGTATCGTTTTCGGAAATGGCGGGGACGTTGATATCGTCGACCTCACCGGCAACGAGGCGGGCGCGCAGGATTCGCTCACGTTTACAGATTTGGACCTTGGTAATCTGTTTGCCTACCAGACTGGCGACCATTTTGCGTTACTGAACGTGGCCACTGACGAGACGGTGGTTATTCTAGACTACGATCCAAGTACGTCTGCCGATATTTCGTCATTCACCTTTGGGTCGGACACGGTAACGCAGTCGTCGGATTTGAATTTAGATGGCATTCTCGACTTCGAACAATTCGCGCGGCCGATCCTTGGAACATCTGCATCGGAGACACTTCAGGCGTCCACATACACAAATCGTATTTGGGGGGCCGGTGGAAACGACACCTTAATCGGCTTCGACAGCCTCACAGTTTTATATGGCGGGGATGGCCAAGATCGATTGATCGATGGTGGTTTCTTAAACGCGAATTACCTGATCGGCGGCTCGGAGAGCGACACCTATCGGGTGAATAACGGTGGGTTTGCCTTTATTCACGACAACGCGCCCAGTAGTCAGGACAAGCTGGAACTACCGAGTTTTAACCTCAACAACGCGCTGGGTGTTCGGGTCAACAACGAACACCTTCTGTTGCTTGAAGAAACGACAAACGCGCTTGTCGTTGTATGGGATTGGCTGGATACCAAGGGTAGGATTGAAGAATATGTCCTGTCCGATATCACGCTTACACATAATGACTTCGTCAGCATCGCTTCGAGCTTGCCGAATATTACTTGGGAAGACATCGGTTTTAGTACGAGTGAGGTCGAGGGCACCTTCGATGATATTCTTGCGTTAGAGGGGGCTGCGGCGGGCCCGTTGGCGCCCATCACGGTTGGTGGCACGAACGCCAGTGAAACGCTGGTCGGGTACTTCGGCGACAACGTTATGATCGGCGGTCTAGGCAACGACACGCTGACGGGGCTTGGCGGACAAGATGTCTATGTCTATCGGAGCGGCGATGGTGTCGACACTATAGATCATCGCAAGAGTGCAAACCCCAGCGAGAATGACACGCTACGCCTCGGTCCAGATATAGACATCGAGAATTTGTCAGCGACGCGAAATGGCGACGAATTGCATCTCGCGCTCGGCGGTTCTGATGGTGTCAATCTGACGAAATGGTTTGCGCCCGATCAACACGCCGAACATGCGCCGACGCATTTCGACATCGAGTTTGGTGACGGCGGCCTCTTTGAGTTGCGCACCGAAGGCGATGGGATAGGCGAAGAGACGAGTGAATTAATTGTCGCGACGTCGATTGGCAGCACGCTGGAAGGCGCGGGCGGCAATGACGTCCTCGTTGCATTTGATACGCCGGCCACGGGCGCTGGAAACGTTCTGGTTGGCGGCGATGGAAGCGATATTCTTTTTGGCAAAGCGGGAGCGGACGAACTAACCGGTGGTCGTGGCGACGACAAACTGGAGGGCGGTACTGGCAACGATCTGTTGATAGGTGGTTCAGGCGCAGACAGCCTGAACGGCGGTGATGACAATGATCAGTTGATGGGCGGTTTAGGTGCAGACAGCCTGAACGGTGGTGATGGCGCGGATGTTATTTTCGGCGGAATTGGTGGCGACATCATGTCTGGCGGTCTCGGAAACGACCAATTCGTTATCGAGGCGGCACCGCGGCAGACTGGGCTATTCATCGAAGGTGGTCAGGACAATGTCTCCGGTGGGGTAGATCATCTGTATACTCAAGAGGATTTCGATGCCGCGACGCTATTTATTCCCGCGCTACATGATTTCAATTTCGATGGTGATGTCGACACGGTAAGCATCCAGTTCCACCAAGACAACTCCGTGATCTACTCCAAGTTCTATCACTTACGGTTTTCAACGAAGGCTTTGGATACACCATTTGCGGAGGGGGAATACCTGGATGTGATGCGGACTCCTTTTGAGGAACCGGGTCATCCTGGAATGTCCATAGGCGTAAATGGTAGCGGCTGTAACACGCTGGGGGGGTCATTTACAGTCGACGAATTTAGTATCGACAGCTCGAGTGGGTCGCCTGAACTTTCTTCATTTTCTGTGTCCTTCGAGCAGTTTTGTGAACTTGGCCCTGTCGGGATGAACGGGCACTTCTTCTATAATGTCGTTGCACCCGAGCATGACATACTCAAAGATTTTGTCGCCGGCGCGGGTAGCGACGATGTGCTTGATTTGCGGGGTTTCGAGAGCATCACGACTCTTGATGCCGTATTGGCCCAGGCGAGCGATAACGGCAGCGATGTGACGCTCGCGTTGGGGTCGGATAATTTTGTGACGCTTGAGGGTGTCCGACTTGCGGATCTGCACGCGGACGACTTTATGTTCTCGTCTGGATTTGATCAGACGCTATCGGGGACGGACGGTGCTGACACGCTTGTTGGCGATGTCGGCGACGATCTGTTGCTCGGCGGACTGGGTTCAGATGAGCTTCGCGGCGGTGCGGGCGCGGACACGTTGTTCGCGGGCGACTTCGAGAATTTGGTGCGGAACAGCGAGAGCTTCGGTACCGGCACGGCGTGGAGGAGTGCATCGGTCGATATTAGTGCCGGAGCCGTGGGGCCGATGGGCGAGGGCACCGCGACCCAGATGTCCGGGACGAGTACGGGCAATGGGCGTATCTGGCAATGGGTCGAGGGTTTGCAAGGTGGCGAGACCTATACCTTGTCGTTCTGGCACCGCGGCGACAATGTGCGGCTGGCGGCGGCGGTCAAGAGCTTCGGCAGCAATCTGGATACGGTCTATGTCGGCGATAGCGCGACGTGGCAGCATATATCGCTGACGGTCACGCTGGACGAGGCGGATTCGGGCTTTCATTTCCAGATCGGCGGCGGCGGACAACTCAATCTCGGCAAGAGCGCCGAGATCTGGGGCTTGCAGATCAATACGGGAGATACGGCCGGCGGTTATGTGGCAACGGGGTCGACGCCGATTGTCGCGCTCGCGGATACGGGACAGAATACGCTGTTTGGCGATCAGGACGGCGACACGCTGCATGGTGCCGCGGGGGCCGACACGCTGCACGGCGGCGACGGCAATGATCACTTGTTCGGCTATCAGGGCGCGGATGTGCTGAATGGCGATGCGGGAGACGATATCCTCGCCGGGGGCACCGGCAACGATACGCTGGATGGCGGGTCGGAGAATGACACGCTGTACGGCGGCGCGGGCGATGATCTGCTTGCAGGCGGCGCGGGTTCGGATCTGATCCGTGGCGGGGCGGGTGCGGACACGCTGTTCAGCGGCGCTGGCGACGATACGTTGGATGGCGGTGAGGGCAACGATCTGTTTGTGGTTGTGACCGGAGATGGCGCCGACGTTATCGAAGGCTTTTCTGCCGGCGACCGGATCGATCTTCTTGGCCAATCCGCGATCAGCAATTTTGCCGATGTGATTGCGGCTGCGACGGATGATGGTGCGAACACGGTGCTCTCTTTCGGTGGCGGCGACAGCCTGCGGCTGAACGGGGTCCGCCTTGCGGATTTGACAACGGATAATTTCATTGTGCCGACGCTGGATGTCACCTTTACCGGCGGGACGGGTGATGATCTTTTCGCCGGCGGAATCGGTAATGACACGCTTGACGGCGCGGGCGGGAACGACACGCTATTCGGTGCGGCCGGTGCGGACACGGTATTGGGCGGCGATGGTGCGGACAGCCTGTATGGCGGCGTGCTGATGAACCTGGTTCGGGACAGCGAAAGCTACGGTGCCGGCACGGCGTGGAGCAGCTGGGCCGCGTCGATGACGGCCGGCGATCCGGCGCCGGTCGGTTCCGGTACGGCAACTCGGCTGTCCGGTACGAGTGATGGCAATGGCCGGATCTGGCAGTTGATCGACGGCCTCGAAAGCGGCGAGACCTATACGCTGTCGTTCTGGCATCAGGGTGACAATATGCGTTTGGCGGCGGCGGCTGTGACGTTCGCAACCAACCTGGACACGGTTTATGTCGGCGACAGCGCGGAATGGCAGCATGTATCGCTGACGGTAACGTTGGGCACTGAGGATACCGGCTTCTACTTCCAGGTCGGCGGCGGCGGGCAACTCAATCTGGGCAAGAGCGCCCAGATCTGGGGGCTCCAGATCAATACCGGCGATAGCGTGACGGATTATGTTACGACGACGGACGAACCGCTGGGACGCGAGGTCGATACCGCGGCCAACCTGCTCATGGGCGGGGAAGGAGCGGACAATGTGGTAGGCGCCGCCGGCGACGATATGCTGTTGGGCGGCGGCGGTTCGGATCTGCTGCGGGGCGATAAGGGGGCGGACACCCTTTATGGCGGCGATTTGGAAAACCTGGTTCGCGACAGCGAGAACTTCGTAGATGGCACGGCCTGGAAAGGGGCCGCGGTGTCGTTCAGTGCCGGCGGCTTGGGACCGGAAGGAACAGGTACGTCGACCGTACTGTCGGGCACCAGCCTCAACGGCCGCATCTGGCAGCTGATCGATGGCTTGCAAGGCGGCGAGACCTATACGCTGTCCTTCTGGCATCGCGGCGACAATGTGCGGCTGGCGGCCGCGGCGGTCACGTTCGCAACCAACTTCGACACGGTCTATGTCGGTGACAGTGCCGAGTGGCAGCAGGTGTCGCTGACGGTAACGCTGGGCAACGAGGATACGGGCTTTTACTTCCAGCTTGGCGGCGGCGGGCAGCTCAATTTGGGTAAGAGTGCGGAGATCTGGGGCGCGCAGATTAATACGGGTGCCGGCGCGGGCGCCTATGTCGCGACGACGGATACGCCGATAATCGGGAGTATCGATACGGCGCAAAATACGTTGTACGGGAATGAAGACGATGATGCGCTGCACGGCGCGGCGGGGTCCGACACGTCCTATGGCGGCGACGGGGCGGATCGCCTATCCGGCTATGCGGGCGCGGACCTTTTGTATGGCGAGGCGGGGGCCGATCTGCTGGATGGCGGCGCCGGTGGCGATGTCTTGGACGGCGGGGCCGAGGCTGACACGCTGCAGGGCGGCGATGGCGATGACCTGCTCCTCGGGGGGGCTGGAACGGACGTGCTGTTCGGCGGTGCCGGCAATGATTCGCTGGATGGCGGATCGGAAGATGACCTGCTGAATGGTGGCGACGGGGACGACGTTCTAAATGGCGGTGCGGGCATCGACGTTCTGAACGGCGATGCGGGTGCGGATACGCTGAACGGTGGCGCGGGCGCGGACACGCTGAGCGGCGGCGCCGGCAACGACATCTTCGCCTTGGCGGACGGTGGCGGTTTTGACATCATCAATGACTTTACGGCCGGAGACCGTATCGACCTTCTGGGGCAATCGGCGTTGAGCAATTTCAACGACGTGCTCGCGGTGGCGACGGACGACGGGACGAACACGATCATTCCGTTCGGGGCGGGCGACGGCCTGCAGATCAGTGGCGTGCGGCTTGCGGATCTGACGCCGGATGATTTTATCATGGCGCTGCCGTTCGTTCCGGATGTGACGCTGCTGGGCGGTGCGGGCGACGATTCCCTGGATGGCGGGGTCGGCGCGGACTTGCTGGATGGGGCTGGCGGCAACGATACGCTGTTCGGCGCAACGGGGGCGGATACGCTGCTGGGCGGCGATGGCGCGGACAGCCTCTATGGCGGCACGCTGATGAACCTGGTCCGGGACAGCGAGAGTTACGGTCCAGGATCGGCATGGGGCAGTTGGGCGGCGACGCTGGAGGCAGGCGACGCGGCGCCGGACGGCAGTGCCGGGTTCGCGACCCGGTTGACCGGAACGGATCTCGGCAATGGCCGGATCTGGCAGCGCATCGATGGACTGGAAGCCGATGAGACCTACACGCTGTCCTTCTGGCACCAGGGCGACACCATGCGCGCGGGTGCGGCGGCGCTGGATTGGGGCAGCAATCTGGACACGGCGTTCACGGGAACGAGCGCCGAATGGCAGCAGGTGTCGCTAACGGTAACGCTGGGGGCGCAGGAGACAGGCTTCTACTTCCAGGTTGGCGGCGGCGGGCAGCTTGGCCTTGGCAAGAGCGCGCAGCTTTGGGGCATGCAGCTCAATTCCGGCACGAGCGCTGCGGATTATGCGAAGACGACGGACGACGCGGTCGGCATGGATGTCGACTTTGACGCCAACATCCTGAATGGTGGGGACGGCGACGATCGTCTGGTCGGTGCGGTGGGGAACGATACCTTGAACGGCGGTTCGGGCGACGATGTCCTGATCGGCGGCGAAGGGTCGGACCTGTTCGTCTTCGATCTCCAGAATGGCGCGGACAGGATCGAAGATTTCTCGGCGAGCGAGGGCGACCTCATCGACGCGACGGCGCACGGTCTGACGGACTTTGCCGCCGTGCAAGGCGTATTGAGCAACGATGGCAACGGCGACGCCGCCATCGATTTTGGAAGCGGCAACACAATCACCCTGATCGGCGTCGACCAAAACCAGCTCACCCAGGACGATTTCTTCTTCGGGTAATCATTGGCTTTTTTCCGGGCAAGCGCAATCAAGCCGGAGCCATACCTCGTCGGTTTTCACATAAGCGTTTAGCGCGTGCTGACGCGAATGCGATGAATGAGAGGTCAGGAAGGAAGGCAAATCGCTTGTAGCGGATTCCTTTCCGAGTCTACCAAGCTGCAGAATTGTAAAAGCGTTTACACTATTTCAACCATTAAGGTTAATATGAATACGTAAATTTCATTACGCTTGCGGTGAGGTCGATCGATAGGCTGCTCGGTACCGGTCGTACGGAGGGGGGAACATGAGCGATCAGACAATTATTGGCACGGCAGGCCGCGATACTCTGATTGGCGGTGACGGCGCTGACCTGATTTTCGGGTTATCCAATGGCGACATGTTAATTGGTGGCGCCGGCGCGGACACTTTGGATGGCGGTGAAGGACAAGATAGAGCATCGTATGCGACATCGCCCGACGCCGTAAATTTAAACTTAGCAACCAATCTTGGATCCGGCGGCGACGCGGAAGGCGACGTCTTTATCAGCATCGAATGGCTGATTGGCTCGGCGTTTGACGACACGCTGAGTGGCAGCGACGTCAGCGATAGGCTGGATGGTGGCGCCGGGGACGATTTGCTGTTTGGCGGCGGTAGCTTCGATGGCATTGTTGGTGGCGCGGGCGACGATACGATCCATGGTGAGGATGGCGGCGACTTTCTGAATGGTGGAGAGGGCGCAGACCTGGTGCTGGGCGGTGCCGGCGACGATACGATTTGGGGCAATGCGGGCGCCGATACGCTCGACGGCGGCGATGGCTTTGACACCGCGTCGTATGAGCTTTCACTGGCTGCCGTCACCGTAAGCCTGGAAGCGGGCGTCCTGGGATCGGGGGCGAATGCCGAAGGCGATGTCCTTATCAATTTCGAGCGGCTGATCGGCTCGCCGTTTGACGACACGCTAAGCGGTGGCCTGGGCGACGATACGCTGTTCGGGAGGCGCGGTGCGGACCTGATGCGCGGCGGCCTCGGCAACGACGAATATCTGCATATGCGCGTCGATGGCGACGATGTGATCGAGGATCAAGGAGGTACGGCGGATCTGCTGTTCCTAACGGAGCAGTCTAGGCATCAAGGGATCGTGAGCATTGTGGACGCGTCGCGCATCGGCGACGATTTGCTCATTTCGTTCCTCGAGGGGTCCGTCAGAATCAACGACCAGTATTCGGAGAGCAGCGCTATTGAGGCGCTCAGGCTCGACTTCACGGAAATCGGTACTCCTGACCGGCTGTTCGAGTTTGCGCAGGATCTGACAGGCGGTACCGAGGACGATTTTGTCGTCGGCGCGGCGACGGATGACGTTCTGAGCGGCGGTGCCGGCGGCGCGGATATCCTGTTCGGAGGAGCGGGCAACGATCTTTTCTTGCCCGGTTTAAGCGATATCTACCGCGGTGGCGCGGGGCAGGACACGATCAGTTATGCCGCGGCGCCGAGAACCGTACACATCGATTTTAAGGAAGGGACAGCCCATGTCAGCGGCAGCGTTACTGAGAGGGAACTTTTTAGCGATATCGAGAATATTATTGGCTCCGCATTCGTCGATGTTATAGATGGGAACGGCGCGGATAACAGTTTCGCCGGTGGAGGCGGTAACGACGTCCTGAGCGGAGACGCAGGCGCAGACACCCTGGATGGCGGCGGCGGTTCCGATTCTTTGTTTGGCGGCGACGGTGATGACACGCTAATCGGTGGCGCCGCTGCTGATAGGCTCTATGGCGAAACGGGTACGGATACGGCCTCGTATGAGGCTTCGTACGCCGGTGTCAGTATCAACCTATTGAACGGGCTCGCGTCGGGCGGCCATGCGACGGGCGACCTTCTGTCGGGTATAGAAAATCTCTCCGGCTCGGCGCACGCCGACAGTCTTGTTGGTAATTCGCTGGATAATGTCATAACGGGCCAGGCAGGCAACGATACGGTCCGGGGTTATGGCGGCAACGATACATTAAGCGGCGGCAGCGGGTATGACACGTTTATCATGAACCCGGGCGACGGCAGCGACGTGATTACCGACTTCGTCGCCGGCTTCGGCAGCGAAGATGTGATCGACCTGCGGGAATTTACCGCTCTCACTAGCCTTAATGACGTTCTAGCGATTGGCACCGATGCTGGAACCAGTACGACGCTGGCATTCGCTTCAGGCGATTCTCTAGCGCTTTCCGGTGTCCGGTTGGCGAACCTGCACGATGATGACTTTCTTTTCGCCCCCGTTCTCGATGAACCGCCGGATGGGACACCTGGTGGTGAAACGTTCTTGGGCGATGATGGCGACGACACACTCTCCGGAGGAGAGGGTAATGACCTTTTGGATGGCGCGGGCGGAAACGACGCGCTGTTCGGCGCGGCAGGTGCGGATACGGTAGTGGGCGGCGATGGCGCGGACAGTCTGTATGGCGGTGCGCTAATGAACCTGGTGCGGGACAGCGAGAGCTTTGGTGCAGACACGGCCTGGCGCAGCTGGGCAGTGACGATGACAGAGGGCGGTTCGGCGCCCACGGGTTCGGGAACGGCGACGCTATTGTCCGGTGATAGCGTTAACGGGCGAATATGGCAATTGATGGATGGTCTGCAAGGGGGGGAAACTTATACGCTGTCGTTCTGGCACAAAGGCGACAATGTGCGGATGGCCGCGGCGGCGCTGGACTGGGTAAGCAATCTCGACATCGTTTATGTCGGCGACAGCAACACGTGGCAGCATGTCTCGCTAACGGTTACGCTGGATGCCTCGGATACCGGTTTCTACTTCCAGGTCGGCGGCGGCGGACAGCTGACCCTTGGCAAAAGCGCAGAGATTTGGGGTCTGCAACTCAACACCGGCGCCACGATAACCGATTACGTGCCGACCTCCGATGAGCCCGTGGGGTTTGAGGTCGACACGGCGGCCAACCTGCTTATGGGCGGGGACGGGGCGGACAAAGTGGTTGGCGCTGCCGGCGACGATATGCTGTTGGGTGGTGGTGGTTCGGATCTGCTGCGGGGCGATAAGGGGGCGGACACCCTTTATGGCGGTGTGCTGGAAAACCTTGTTCGCAATAGTGAGAGTTTTGGTGCGATAACGGCCTGGAAAGGGGCGGCGGTGTCGTTCAGCGCCGGTGGCTCGGGACCGGAAGGAACAGGCACGTCGACCGTATTGTCGGGCACCAGCCTCAATGGCCGAATCTGGCAGCTGATCGACGGCTTGCAGGGCGGGGAGACCTATACGCTGTCCTTCTGGCACAAAGGCGACAATGTGCGAATGGCCGCGGCGGCGCTGGACTGGGTAAGCAATCTCGACACCGTTTATGTCGGCGACAGCAACACGTGGCAGCATGTTTCGCTGACGGTGACGCTGGGCGCTGAGGATACGGGCTTCTACTTCCAGCTTGGCGGCGGCGGGCAACTCAATCTCGGCAAGAGCGCGGAGATCTGGGCCGTACAGCTGAATTCGGGAATTGCAGCGAGCGCTTATGTGGCGACGGCTGACGCGCCGATAGTTGGGGTAATAGACACATCACAGAACACGCTGTTCGGTGATCAGGACGATGATGCGCTGCATGGTGCGGCGGGTGCCGATACGGCCTATGGCGGGGAAGGGTCGGACCGCCTGTCGGGCTATGCGGGTGCGGATGTTCTGTATGGCGATGCGGGGGCCGATCTGCTGAATGGCGGCGTCGATAGCGATGTTCTGGATGGCGGGGCTGATGGCGACACGCTGCAGGGCGGCGATGGCGACGACCTGCTTCTCGGGGGGGCTGGAACGGACGCGCTGTTCGGCGATGCCGGCAACGATTCTCTGGATGGCGGATCGGAAGATGACCTGCTGAATGGTGGCGACGGGGACGACGTTCTAAATGGCGGTGCGGGCATCGATGTTCTGAGCGGCGGCGCCGGCAACGACATCTTCGCCTTGGCGGACGGCGGCGGTTTCGACATCATCAGTGACTTTACGGCCGGAGACCGTATCGACCTTCTGGGGCAATCGGCGCTGAGTAATTTCAACGATGTGCTCGCGGTGGCGACGGACGACGGGACGAACACGATTATCCCGTTCGGAGCGGGCGACAGCCTGCAGATCAGTGGCGTGCGGCTTGCGGATCTGACGCCGGATGATTTTATCATGGCGCTGCCGTTCGTTCCGGATGTGACGCTGCTGGGCGGTGCGGGCGACGACTCCCTGGATGGCGGGGTCGGCGCGGACTTGCTGGATGGGGCTGGCGGCAACGATACGCTGTTCGGCGCAACGGGGGCGGATACGCTGCTGGGCGGCGATGGCGCGGACAGCCTCTATGG
>JAJFJB010000094.1 GCA_021774435.1 Alphaproteobacteria bacterium | reverse complement strand
GTCCGCCGGATAGAACCACTGACGATTACCCAATGCCTGATTAACTTGCGACATGATCGCCTTGCCGTCGCCGACCAAAGGTACCTGGGTCGGACGGTTGGTGCCGATCGCTTCAGCGGAAATATCGAGCTGAATGATCTTCACGTCCTTGTTGAAGCGTGGCGGCAGACCGAAATGCAGGATCCAGTTCAACCGCGCGCCCATCAGGAAGATCACGTCGGCTTTCTGCAATGCGAGGCTACGGGCCGCGCCAACGGAGAGCGGATGATCGTCATCCATGATGCCCTTGCCCATCGGCGTGGCAAGGAAAGGAAGTTGGGTCTTTTCGATGAAGTCGCGCACTTCGTCTTCCGCGCGCGACCAGGCCATGCCCTTACCGGTAATGACAAGCGGGTTTTCCGCTGTTTCCAGCATATCCAATGCCGCTTCGACATTTTCCGGCATTGCCTGCGTACGCGGCGGTTCCGGAATTTCCGGGTAGTGGATGACCTCTGACTCTTCGGCTTCGCCCTGAATGATGTCATCGGGCATATCGAGATAAACCGCACCAGGGCGGCCATAAATCGAATGGCGAACGGCCTGCTCCACATAATAGGGAATACGCGCAGGATCCTCGACCGCATGAGAGTATTTGCAATAAGGCGCAGCCAACTCGACCTGGCGCTCTTCCTGGAAGGCGCCCATGCCATTCTGGCTAACCGCCAACGCACCACCGATCAGAATCATCGGCCAGCAGTTTTCTTTCGCATTGGCCAGGCCGGCAAAAGCGTGGATCACGCCGGGACCGGAAACGGTCAGACAGGCGCCGGGGCGGCCCGTCATATAGCCAACCGCTTGCGCGGCGTAGGACGCCGATTGCTCGTTGCGCATACCAATATATTTGATGCCCACTTCCTGTGCGGCCGCCGCGATCGGCTGGACAGGAAAGCCCACGATCCCGAACATGTAATCTACGCCCTGCAGTTTCAGGCTCTGTGCCATTAACATGGCCCCTGTGACCTTACCCATCCTATTCTCCCTAATTGTTGTGAACGCCGGCACGGATTCGGGCCGGCGCTGGGTACCAAAAATTTGTTCTGCCTTATGCTAAACCATTGACCGCCATCATTCATAGACCCCGAAGGCGATCAAATCGCCAACCGCGTTCACGGTCACCGTACCTATGCGGGGTAGCCGCGCCCAATTACGCACGGTAGCTCGGGTCTTCACGGTCAATCTGGTCGAGAAAACTGGGCCAATCCGCCACAAACCGGGGATGGTTTACAAAGGCACGCGATTGCATAACGGCATGGTCAATGACGGTCTTAGCAGGAATTGTGAGTGGTTTTTTGGCAGCATTGGCGGCGGCCATCGCAGCAATCTGGGACCGGCAGCACTTATCGAGGAAAAACAGCAGCTTCCATGTCTGCGCCAGCGTACTGCCCGCAACCAGAAGGCCGCGGCCCCGAATCAACAGCGCATGCCCTTCGCCAAGCTCTGACGCGACCCGTTCGCGGACCACGCCGATCGTCGCCATGGGATCCCAGTCATGAGTGCCAATCGCGTCGTGAAACATGAAAGAAGTTTGGGTTACCGGCAACAAACCGTCGCGGAGTCCCGCAACAACGGACCCCGCGGTTGTCGCAGCTTGTACCGCCGCCGCCGCGTCCGGTTTCGCTTCGAGTGCCGCGAGGGTGAGCGCCAAAGCCCCGGAATCAGGTTCGGCCTTCCCGCCTTCAATCTGCACGCCATCCTTGTCGACGGCGATCAATCCTGAGGCGTTTACCTCATCCAGCAGCAATCCACCGGGATTAACCAGATAGATGCCGGCCCGCGCCGGGTCACGCGCGGCCACACGCGCCGCGCCAATCGGTGCCATGCTTTCGCGGGCGATCAGCCGGCATACCGCCGCCAACTCGAACCGCGCCTCTTCGGTTGTCGCGGGCGGCCGAACCGCCTCGTTCCAGTCGAAATCGGTCATGTGCGATAGGACGGATCAATTCGGTCAAGTAGTCGGCATTGCGATGCCCAGCGTTCGGCAATGAACGCTGTTTCTTCCGCCTCAAGCCGCTCTTTATCCTCAGATAGGACGGCATCGGGCCGCGCAACCATCTCCGCCCCCGTCGATAGCGCCGCGAGATGCGCCAATGTCGCTTGTTCCAGATCGTAGAGGATCGACCAGCATTCGGGCACGGTCGGCGCGCGCACCAAATAGCCGTGGTTTTCCAATAACCCAGCATCGTTTTGCCCCATATCCGCCATCAAGCGCTCGCGTTCCGCTGGGTTATCGAAAATCCCTTCGAAGCTGTGCGTCGCGAGCGCCTCATGGAAACGGACCCCTTTTGGCGAAATCGGCAGCATGGCGCCAGGGAGAGCTGAATAGGCCATGCCGGCCGCGGTGTGCGTATGCGCCGCACTTCCCGCATCCGGCCGCGCGCCATAAACCGCGCCATGGATCGTGTATGCCGGGATATCGTAATTGAAACCGACATTGAGCAGGATATCACCTTCTGCGTTGACCTTAACCAGCGTCGAGGCGGTGATCTGATCGAACAGGCGCGGATAGGGGTTCAGCAGAAATTGGTCCGTCGTGCCCGGCACCCGCGCGGAAAGGTGACCCAGAACCAAATCCGTCATCCCATGATGCGCGACGAGCCTATAAAACGCCGCAAGGTCGACACGAACGCGCCATTCCTCGTCACTGACCAGTTCGCGGACCGGTGCGTTATTGCTCTTCGACTTCTCGGCTGTCACGGCCATGGGCGTTAATCCTTAGATGACACCTTCCTCACGTAACCGATCCACGTCATCCGCGGAAACATCGCATAGCTCCTGCAGCAAGTCGGCGGTGTGCTCGCCCAGTTGCGGCGGCGTCTCAACTGTTGCCGGCGAGTCGGACAGTTTGATCGGACAGCCAACGGTTTTGTAAATGCCGTTGCGCGGCGGGTAATCGATATCGACGATCATGTCACGCGCCTTGAGATGCGGGTCTTCCAGAACTTCGCCGGTATCCTGGCAGGCGCCGCTCGGCACACCAGCATCGCCGAGAATCTTCATGACCTCATGCTTGGTATGCTGTTTGGTCCAGGCCTCGATGATGGCGTTCAGTTCGTCCCGGTTCTCCCAACGCGCCGCATGGGTTGAAAATTTTAGATCGTCGGTCAGATCCGACCGTCCAATCGCACCGGAAAAGGCCGCCCACATCTGCTGCTGGGCAAAAATATAGACATAATCGTTCGGCCCGCCCGGGCTACAGGCGTATGTCGATCCCGGCACATTGTCGCCAAGCTGGTTGCCATTGCGCATCTTTGGCGTGTTGAAGCGCTGGTGGTCGCGCAACGCGACGCGCATGATATTGACGACGGAATCCTGCATCGACACTTCGACATGCTGGCCCTTCCCTGTCGCATGGCGCTGCTGCAAGGCGGCGAGGATGCCGATCGCGAGATGCATGCCGGTCCCGGAATCGCCGATGGCCGGCCAGACATAAGTCGGCGGGTTTTCGGGGAAGCCGGTGACGCTCATCGCCCCGCCCATGGCCTGCGCGATCGGCTCGAAACTCTTGAAGTCGCTATAGGGGCCGTAGGTACCGAACCCCTTCACCGTGGAATAGATCAGCCTTGGGTTGATCTCTTTGAGAACATCATAGCCAAGCCCCATGCGATCCAGTGCGCCCGGTGAAAAATTCTCCACCAATACATCCGATTCCGCGATCAGTTTTTTGAATAGCTCTTTGCCTTCATCCGCCTTCAGATTGAGGGTGAGACTGCGCTTGTTGGCGTTGAGCACGAGGAAGAACAGACTGTCGCTGTCCTGATCACGCTGGACCACGCGGGCAATATCGCCACCCTTCGGATTCTCCAGCTTGATCACGTCAGCGCCCAGAAACGCCATGATTTGCGTGCAGGCAGGACCGGCCTGATTGTGGGTCATATCGATTACGCGGACACCCGCCAAGGCCTTACTCATGCCTGCTCTCCCTTAGAATTATGGATGTATCGTCGCGATCTAAAATACCGCGGGTTTCAGACTAGCATCACGCAGCACCCGGCTCCAAGTCAGCATCGGCGTACCTGGCCTAAGCCGATCTGCCAACGGCCTGAATGAGCGGCGATAGCGTGGGTGCGGTCCCGATCGATTGAGCGAGGTTGAAGATTTCGCGCGCGTGCGCTTCGTCGATAACACTGCCGCAGCAATCGTGAAACTTCGAGACCAAGCGCTCCTTGGGAAACCAGCGCTCCGGCTTCCCGATCGCAAGAGGAACAATTTCTTCCAGCTTCTGACCATTCACGGTCTCGATGGTCACGACGGCGCCGAACTCCGAATTACCAGCGACGCGGTCGTCGAGTTCCATACGTACTTTTTCGCCCAGCCCAGACCCGTTAATCCGGGGCAACGCATCTTCGCTAAAAGTTTCCAGTGTTACGTCACCGTCGAGGAGCGCCGCCGCGATGCAGTAGCCCATGCAGAACTTGGCTTCGAGCCCCGTAGTCGCCCGCTCGCAAACCATGGGTTCGAAATGCATTTCCGTCACGCCAACCCGGATCGACTGGATCGCCGATAGTCCCCCATCGATCCTTTCACGTAGCCGGACAGCAGCTTCGATTGGCGGGTGCGCCGCTCCGCAGGCCGGATAGGGTTTCAATCCCAAGCCAAATTCCGTCAGAATTTCCAGCGGGTCACCCCAGGTCTCGAAATGCGTCGCGTCGATATTACCGTGATGATTGAAGACCGCCGCAAACCCATATGGGTTGTCCAACGCATCGGTGCTCGCCGTGATGCCCTCGCGCGCCATCAAGGCCGCCAGCACGCCATTACGCGCAGCGTACCCGACATGCAGCGGCTTCGTCATCGTACCAAAATTCGCCCGTAGCCCGCTCGCTGCGGAAGCTGCCATACCTAACGCCATGACGAAGGGGCCCGGCTCTAGCCGCAGCATCATGGACGCTGCCGCAGCAGCACCCATCGTGCCGAACGTCGCCGAGGCATGCCAACCGTTTTTGTAATGTGCCGTATTGAGTGCCTGCCCCAACTTGCTGACCATTTCGATCCCTACGATATAGGCAATCAGCGCTTCGGTACCGGACACGTCTTCGATCTTCGCAGTCGCCAGAATTGCCGGCACAATCGACGCTCCCGCGTGAGCATATGCGGGATGCGTGACATCATCATAATCGATCGCGTGCGCCAACGTGCCGTTGTAAAGGGCCGCATCCTGCGGTGCTGCCTTTCGGCCAGAGACGACAAGGGGTGTTGCGGGGAACCCGGCCCGGTCGGCCGCGTCGCCGACGATATTGTTCAACTTTGCAGCAATCGGCTCCCCGGCGCCGGCAATCATACAGCCCAGAAGGTCGGTTATCGCGTCGATCGCCATCGCTCGGGCGCGTTCCGGGAATCCCATTCCTCGACTCTGCAAGGCAAAATCAACGAAACCGCGTGTTGCATCCGTCATGTCTCGCCCTCAATTCACAGCGTGGCAAACAACATACCGGTGAAAACGGTACAAAACGGCGCAAACGCGGACAAGCCGACATGCATTCCCATAGATAACACGTCCACGCAATCTATCCCCGATGAACGCTTTGTACCGAAGAGGTCCCGCGTACAGCCGACGATATGCTTCTAGTTCCGGCGAATGGCGTGACACTCCTGCGCCTGCCGAAAGAGTACCCGGCGCCTCATGCCGCACCCGGATTATTCAGTGTATCATTGAACCTGGAGAAACTTACGGTACGCCCAGCCGACAGACTCGCCAATCTGTACCAACGACCAGTTATCAACTGTTTCCAAAACATAACCCTGATGCGCGCCCCTTGCGATGCGCCCAACGATGTCACATGCCGGATCACCGCATTTTCGCAGGCGTAAACTCGACGCGGTTATACCGATTGATTTCAGTTCGGCAGGGCCGTTCTGTGCCGGTGTCAGAATTTTTGACTCAGGAAAGAATTCCCAACGGTTCGACGCAAGGGAATTCGTAAGCACGATCGTTGTCTTACCCGTCAGCGGGAAAATATTGAACCCGATCGGCGCAACACCCCATACTTGTAACACCTGCTCTTCGCATTGGGGCAGCAGGTCGGTTGCAAGCTTCGCCTTCCAACCGGAATGGAGGAGGTTTTTGTGCACCGCTTTCGCAACATCAGGCCGGCTAATTTGTACCGCCGCACGACCGACAACTTTTCCACAGAGTGAAAACAAAACGTCCCGGAACCGCATTCCGAACGCCGGATGTCCTGCCCACCCTGAAAGAGTGACATAACTACCCTTGGCAAGCTTTATGCTGCCATCTCTCGGCGCCTCATCGTTCTCGGCACGCACGATATCGACATTACCGGACCGGTAACCGACCAGATTCCATTTGAGGATATCGTACTGATCTTTGGCCGCAAGACTGTCCACGGGAGCCGGCTTCTTCGTCACGAGCGGCAGCTTTGGAGGCTTAGAATCCGGAATCCGCTTAGTTTTCTCTTGTTGGCGCGCCGCCCTTTCAGCATCGGGTTCCAGCCAGCTCAGATACCATTCCAAACGTTCCGCGGCGGACTGCTCCTTGCACTGTCCCTTGCGTTCGCATTCTGGGCCGCAATAATACGCGACCAAAAGTAAAATAAAAATCAAAACGCCGGCAGCGGCGACTAGCCTCTGAATCCAATTTTTAGCACTGCGAAACGCCAATAATTACTCCGTTCTCTCTTACGCGACCGTTCACGGCGTTAGCGCGCAAGGCTCCTGATTGAGCCCATTGCCATCGTACCTAATTGTCGCCACAAATTGAACCGTTGCCCTTGCACCGGTCGGCGTTCGAAATGGATCAATCTCGACCAATGACGGCTCCTTGGCTATGGTTTGAATTGAGAGAATGTGCGCCGCCGCACCCGTGGCACAAAATAAATTCCGAAATAAGGAAAAGTGGTCCATGTATGTCATTACCGTTGTGTTTGAGGTCAACGCGAACCACGCGGACGCCTTCGCCACCGCGATGCATGAGAATGCAAAAGACTCGCTGGAGAAGGAAGCCGGCTGTCATCAGTTCGACGTGTCCTATGCGCCGGATGACAAAACAACATGCTTTCTCTACGAGCTCTACACCGACAGAGCCGCCTTCGAAGTGCATTTGGATACGGCTCATTTTAAGTCGTTCGATGCCAAAGTAACGCCATGGCTGGAGTCGAAATCCGTGCAAGCCTATGAGCGTGCCTGGCCGAAGGACTAGTCGCCGATCCATTGTCCAATGCAAGGGGCCGGCAAGTCTGTTGCCGGCCCCAGCATTTTGTTTCGCCGGCGAATATTCGCCAGCCTTGCCATCAGTTACTTCATTTTTTTGATTTCACCACTTGCCAGCTTTTCGTGATAGTCAGCAAGCAATGCCTTGACCTTGGGCATCAGCATGTAAAGACCAATGATATTTGCAATCGCCATCGCAAATATCATCGCGTCAGAGAAATCGATCACGGGACCAAGGCTCATCGACGAACCGATGACGACAAAAATGCAGAAAATTACCTTGAATATAACTTCCTTGGCCTGCCCTTCGCCAAACATATAGGTCCATGCCTTGAGGCCATAATAAGACCAGGAAATCATGGTCGAGAAAGCGAACAGCACAGCGGCGATTGCCAGGACATATCCGAAGCCGGCGAAATTCGCTTCAAACGCCTTGGAAGTCAGCGCGATGCCCGTGACACCATTGCCGGGGATCCAAGAACCTGTAATGACGATCACCAGAGATGTCATCGTACAGATCACAACCGTATCGATAAACGGCTCAAGCAAAGCAACATAGCCTTCCGTCACCGGATGCTTGGTCTGCACCGCAGAATGCGCAATAGACGCAGAGCCGATACCCGCCTCATTGGAAAACGCCGCGCGTTTGAAGCCTTGTATCAAGGCACCAACGACACCGCCCGCTACGGCGGTTGGCGCGAACGCGCCCGTAAATATGGCGCTGATAGCGTCGGGAAGGGCACCGAAGTTAATGACGATGATGATCAACGCAGCGCCGACATACAGCACTGCCATACCGGGCACGATCTTTTCCGTGACGCGGGCAATCGATTTGATGCCGCCCAGGATTACCGCGCCAACGATAAGCGCCATGATGATGCCGAACAGCCAGCCCTTGCCTTCGAAAAATGGGATGATGCTCGAAATTTGTGCAAAGGACTGATTGGCCTGGAACATGTTGCCGCCGCCCAACGCACCGCCGATGCAGCAAATGGAAAAGAATATCGCGAGGAATTTCCCAAGGGCCGCTTTGCCGTCTTCCGATAAACCCTTGGATAGGTAATACATGGGGCCGCCGGACACCGTCCCGTTTTCATATTCGTTACGGTACCGAACCCCCAAAATGCACTCGGTGAATTTCGAAGCCATCCCCAGGAGACCCGCCAAGATCATCCAGAACGTTGCACCCGGCCCGCCGAGATAAACGGCGACACCCACGCCCGCAATGTTTCCGAGGCCGACTGTACCGGAAAGCGCCGTCGCCAATGCCTGGAATGGCGTAACTTCGCCAGCGTCGTTGGGGTCCAGATAATCGCCGCGAACAAGCTCTATCGAGTGCTTAAAACCGCGAAACTGGATAAATCCGAAATACAACGTAAAAACGACCGCGGCGATGACCAGCCAGCCAACGATCAGTGGAAAATTTGTGCCAAAAACCGGCACTGAATAGAAAACCGTGCTGACGATCGG
>JAJFJB010000093.1 GCA_021774435.1 Alphaproteobacteria bacterium | reverse complement strand
GATGCGCGTCGCGGCCGGTGCAGTTGCTCGTAAAATACTAGGCGATGCAATCACAATTCGTGGCGCCTTGGTACAGATTGGCGATGCAGCCGTTGACAGGTCGCACTGGGACTGGGATCAGGTCGACCAGAATCCGTTTTGGTGCCCCGATGCCGAGATGGCTAAGAATTGGGAGCAATTGCTCGATAAAGTGCGCAAATCGGGTTCCTCCGCGGGTGCGATCATCGAAGTGACGGCGAGTGGTGTTCCCGCTGGTCTCGGGGCGCCGATTTATAGCAAGCTGGATGCCGATATCGCCGCCGCCATGATGGGAATCAACGCGGTAAAGGGCGTGGAAGTCGGTGCAGGGTTTGATGCCGCTGCACTCTCTGGCGAAGAGAATGCGGATGAGATGCGGATCGACAACAGCGGCAATGTCCGATTCCTATCGAACGCGGCGGGAGGTGTTCTCGGTGGCATTTCGACGGGGCAGGATATTGTTGTCCGCTTTGTTGTGAAACCGACCAGTTCAATTTTGGCGCCCCGAAAGACTGTAACCATCGCTGGTGAGGAGACCGAAATTTCGACGAAGGGCCGACACGACCCGTGCGTTGGCATTCGGGCGGTACCCGTGGGAGAAGCGATGTTGGCCTGCGTATTGGCTGATCATTTGTTGCGCCACCGTGCACAATGCGGTTAGCAATCCGATAATAACGATGCATAGGAAATAGGGCGCACATGCGGCTTATAGGGCGCATTATTGTTTATTTACTCGCAACAATCGGTGGGATTGTCACGATCTCGCTTACGGCTTTGATTGTCTTTGCGGTTCTTTATGATGTGCCGGATTCTGAATTGCCGGACCGGATGGTACTTCGTCTTAATCTGGATCAAGGAATTACGGACGGACGTTCCGACGATCCGTGGCGCGCGCTGCGAGGCGACAAGACTGTTTATCTGTATGATGTCATTGTTTCGTTGCGGATGGCTCAAAATGACCAAAGGGTTGCGGGTCTTCTGTTGCGTCTTGGTGCCGCGCGCATCAGTGTTGCTCATGCGCAAGAATTACGGGACGCGATCGCGGCATGTCGGTCGAGCGGAAAATTCGTGATGGTTTTCGCCGAAACATTCGGCGGGTTAGGTAGCGCTACTTCCGAATATTACTTGGCCTCGTCAGCCGATGAAGTCTGGATGCAGCCTTCCGGGATGTTGGGAATAATTGGCTTCGGACTGGAAACACCATTTCTGAAAGGCGCGTTTGAAAAAGCCGGTATCAAACCTGAATTCGAACAACGCCATGAATATAAGTCCGCTGTAGAGCTCTTTACCCGCAATGATATGAGCGCGCCATCCCGTCAGTCATTGACTCGTGTGATCGAAGGCTGGATGGAACAGGTGGTAAGCGGAATCTCCGCGGACCGTGGACTTCCCACGCAAGGTTTGCGCGCTTTAGTCGATCGTTCACCACTCCTCGCCGAAGAAGCACGCACCGCAAAGTTGATCGATCAGTTCGGATATTGGGATACGGTTTTAGAAGCGGCAAAGGAACGCGGTGGTTCTGGCGCCATGCTCATGGGGCTATCTCGTTATCGAGCTGAATTAGCCGCACCGGAAGAGAAGGGAACAAAGGTTGCATTGATTTACGGCGTTGGGCCGATTGAGACGGGCGATTCCGAAAACAGCCCATTTGATTCTGAGCGCTTTGCGGCGGGTAGTGTTGCGAAAGCAATAAACGCGGCGGCAGATGATGACGCAATAAAAGCGATTATTTTCCGGGTTGATAGTCCTGGCGGGTCCTATATCGGGTCCGATACGGTGCGGCGCGCCGTAAAACGCGCGCGCGATATGGGCAAGCCTGTCATTGCTTCCATGGGGAAATACGGGGCGTCCGGGGGCTATTTTGTCTCCATGGGCGCCGACAAGATTGTTGCGCTGCCTGCAACGGTAACCGGATCGATCGGTGTCTTTGGCGGCAAGGTGTCGACCGCGGGCCTCTGGAACAAGCTTGGTATCAATTGGGCGCGTGTTTCAGTCGGCGCCCATGCCGGTATGTGGAGCCAAATTTACCCGTTTTCTGACTCAGCTGCTGCGCGTCATGCCGCTGTTTTGGATTTCATCTATCTTGATTTCACCGAGAAGGTTTCGACGGACCGAGCCTTACCGAAAGAGCGGCTTGATACCGTGGCGCGTGGCCGTGTCTGGACTGGTAGTGATGCAAAACGTCAGGGTCTTGTTGACGCGCTCGGTGGATATTCCGTCACTGAGGGGCTGGTGCGCGAGGCATTGGCGCTACCTGAGGGCTCACCGCTTCATATCGTTGTGATGCCGGAGCCAATATCGCCACTGGATCGTTTGCGTAACGCGATTGCAGACGGTGTTCCTATCTCGGCGGCCTTGCGTATTGCTTTCGGGCCGCCGGAAACCAAACCACTCGACGCGGTTTTGCAATCGCTTGAGCCGTTAATCGGAGACCCCACCACGTTGCGCCCTCCAGCCGGCGTGCTGCAACTGCCTCCGTTTCGGGTTGTTCAATAAGAATTTATTTACGTCGATGGGCAGCGATAAGGAATTCCTTGTTTCCTTTTGCGCCGGTAATTGGACTGTCGATTATGCCATCAATTGTCCAACCAGGCTGGGCGCTTAGCCAGCTTTCGACGAATGCGCAGGCCTGTTCGTGGTATCGAGTATCACGAACAATACCACCTTTTCCAACGGCCGCTCTTTCTAATTGAAACTGTGGCTTTATTAATGCGATCAATGTGCAAGCAGGCGCAGCGAGCGATAAGGGCGCTGCGAGAACTTTCTCCAGTCCGATAAAACTGGCATCGCATACGATCATGTCCACCGGCGCCGGAATTTGCTGAGATGTAAGCGCGCGGGCATTTGTGCCTTCCAACACGACAACACGTGGGTCTTCCCGCAAGGTCCAGGCAAGTTGGCCCCGGCCGACATCAACGGCAATAATTTGCCGTGCGCCACGTGCAAGCAAAACTTCAGTGAATCCGCCGGTAGATGCTCCGACGTCGAGGCAACTCATCCCTGTAGGATCAATGTGGAAGTGATCGAGTGCGTGAACAAGCTTCAAGGCACCACGCGAAACCCACGGATGCTCCCGGCCGCGTATTTCGAGAGGTGCATCTGAAAGAAGCGTTTCACCAGCTTTGTCAATTCTCTGTTCACCAGAGAAGACAAGGCCTGCCATGATCACAGCCTGCGCTCGGGAGCGGCTTTCCGCAAGATTGCGGTTTACCAATAAAACATCGGCCCGCTGCTTCCGTAGTGGTTTACCCTTCCCCGTCATGCGGACGGTGAAACCCGCGCCAATTTAAGCGCGCGCCGGCTCCTCAACGCTCTCATGACCAAGCGCGCTGAGCGCCGTTTCGACGATTTGAGGTGCATTAAGTCCCGCTTCGTCATTTTGATCGTACTGGCTTCCATGATCGATAAAGAAATCGGGCAGGCACATTTGTCGTACCTTCAGCCCGGAGTCGAGCAGGCCCTCGTTGGCGAGAAACTGCAGGACGAAACTACCGAATCCACCTGTCGCGCCTTCCTCGATCATGATCAGCACTTCATGCTCCGCGGCCAATCGGCGAATAAGATCCTCGTCCAACGGCTTTGCGAAGCGCGCATCAGCGACGGTCGTTGACAGACCTCGTGATCCCAACTCTTCCGCCGCTTTGAGAGACTCGGACAAACGCGTTCCAAAGGAGAGAATTGCAACCGTTGAACCTTCACGGACAACACGGCCCTTGCCGATTTCCAGCGGAATACCTTTCTCGGGCATGTCGACGCCGACACCTTCGCCACGCGGATAGCGGAAAGCGCAGGGGCGATCGTCGATCTGTACCGCCGTTGCGACCATGTGAACCAACTCAGCTTCATCTGCTGCCGCCATGATGACGAAACCGGGAAGGCAACCAAGATAGGTGATATCGTAGGCGCCGCAGTGCGTCGTACCGTCTGCACCAACCACACCAGCGCGGTCTATCGCAAAACGTACGGGCAGGCTTTGCAGTGCCACGTCGTGCACTATTTGGTCGTAGGCGCGTTGCAGGAAGGTTGAATAAATTGCGACAAAGGGACGCATCCCCTGCGCGGCTAACCCCGCCGCAAAGGTGACGCCATGCTGTTCGGCGATCCCAACGTCGAAACTGCGGTCCGGAAAGGCATCGTCGAAAAGGTTGATTCCGGTGCCTGAAGGCATGGCGGCTGTAACCGCGCAGATACGGTCGTCAGCTTCCGCTTCCTTGATCAGGCTTTCCGCGAAAACCTTGGTGTAGGCCGGAGCGTTCGATTTACCCTTTTGTTGGGCACCGGTAATAACATCGAACTTGGACACGCCATGATACTTGTCGTCGGATTTTTCTGCCGGGTCGTATCCCTTGCCCTTCTGCGTCACGCAATGGATGAGGATAGGACCTTCCATTGTGTCATCGCGGACATTTTTCAGGATTGGCAGAAGATGATCGAGGTTGTGGCCGTCAATCGGTCCTACGTAATAGAACCCGAGTTCTTCAAACAATGTGCCGCCGGTTACCATGCCGCGAGCATACTCTTCAGCTCTTTTCGCGACGGTTTCGACGGACTTCGGAAATTTGTGCGCGATGACTCCGCCGAGGTGGCGCAAGGAACGAAACTGTTTGGAAGAAATGAGTCGCGAGAGATGTGCGCTCAAAGCGCCGACAGGAGGGGCAATCGACATATCGTTGTCGTTCAAGATAACGATAAGCCGCGAATCCATGGAGCCGGCATTATTCATGGCTTCATAGGCCATCCCGGCGCTCATAGCACCGTCGCCGATAACACAAATGACGTTACGCGGATCGCCCTGCAGTTCACTGGCAACCTTAAAGCCGAGACCAGATGAGATCGATGTCGAGCTGTGGGCCGCACCAAAGGGATCGTATTCGCTTTCCGAGCGTTTCGTGAAGCCCGACAAACCTCCCGGCTGCCGGAGCGTTCTTATCCGGTCCCGACGACCGGTCAAAATTTTATGCGGATAGCATTGATGCCCAACATCAAGAATCAGCTTGTCATCTGGCGTGTTGAAAACATAGTGGATCGCAACGGTCAGTTCGACGACTCCGAGCCCCGCGCCAAGATGACCCCCGGTCATTGAGACGGCGTCGATTGTCTCGCTTCTGAGTTCGTCTGCGAGTTGACGCAGTTGCGATTCTTCTAATTCTCGCAAATCGGCCGGTATGTTTACCGTGTCCAAAAGCGGTGTTTCGAGGCTCACCTTCGGTCTCCCTCTCGTTCTAATTTCGTCTTTCAACGACAAAATTGGCGGCTGCCCGCAATGGGTCAGCCGTTTTGTCGAATATGGCAAGATGCTCCACTGCCTGGTTTGCAAGTAACTTCGCCTGTTTTCGTGCCCGTTCTACCCCAAGAATGGACACGAACGTCGCTTTGCCGGCAGCAGCATCTTTTCCGACTGCTTTGCCTGTTTCCTCCATTGTCCCTTCCACGTCAAGCAAGTCGTCGGCTATTTGAAACGTTAACCCTAGGTCATGCGCGTAGCCACGCAGTGCTTCGCGCGGCTCCGCCGATGCACGACCAAGGATTGCGCCTGCTTCACAAGAAAATGCGATTAACGCTCCGGTTTTCAAGCGTTGCAGCCGTGTAATGCCGCCCATATCCAATTCGATGCTTTCCGCCGCGAGATCCAGCATTTGTCCGCCGACCATGCCATGGGCACCGGAGGCCTTTGCGAGGGCGCTGACAAGTTCGGCTCTGACGCTGCCATTTTCATGAGTTTGTCGGTCGGCAAGGACCTCGAAGGCCATTGTCAAAAGAGCGTCGCCGGCGAGGATCGCTGTCGCTTCGTCGAACTGCTTGTGCACTGTTGGCTGGCCGCGCCGAAGGTCATCATCATCCATTGCCGGTAAGTCGTCATGAACCAGCGAATAGCAATGGACAAGTTCAACTGCCGCCGCAACGCGCAACGCGGCAATCCGACTGACGGCGAAAAGAGCAGCACTTTTTGCAACGAGAAAGGGACGAAATCGTTTGCCGCCGCCAAGCGTGGCATAACGCATTGATTCAAAAAGGCGTGCCTCGTGGCCGTCCTCAACAGCGAGAATTTTGTCGAGAATGCTCTCGACCTCCTTTGCGGTGTCTCGCAGCGCTTTTTCCAGCGCCAACATTGCCGGATCAGCCAATATCGGCCGGCGCCGTTTCCGCGCCACCATTGCCAGAGAAGGAAATTTTCTCAATGCGGTTCTTTGCTTCCGCGAGCTTGCCTTCGCAATGCTTTTTTAACGCGGCCCCTCGCTCATAGGAGACGATTGCGTCATCAAGCTTGCCGTCACCGGATTCCAAGGAACGGACGATTTGCTCGAGTTCGGTCAAGGCATCCTCAAAGCCCAAACTCTCGATATCTTTGGACGCACCGTTCATGTGTTCCTCTTATGCAATGGTATGTATCGTGCGGGAGTTTAATCGGGCGGCAAAGAACTGTCCAAGGCAATGTGTCCGTTCTGTTAAGCCTGATCATTTCTGTAATCGAAGGATTTGTCGGCAATGGTGCCCCTAGTGTCTGAAACGGGGTGTGGCTGTTAACATTTGCTTTAGAGCTTCCGCTTAACGTCTCCTTGGTCTGTTTGATCATATCGTCGTGATGGATTGGCTAGATACCTGATGCCCGCCGTTTACCATGATGCAGCCGTAGGAAAGTGGAAATGAAGCCTTGCCTGGTTGTGGATAACTCTAAAACTATCCGTATTGTCGCCCGCGGAAATCCTGAGGATTTGAAATTTGCGGTGGAGGAAGCCGGAGACGGCTATAACGTGCTGTGGGAGCGGTCAGATGAGGGGCAATCCGTCGTTGTTTTCTGTGCGAATGAGGATCAACCTTCCTTGATGAACAAATCCATCCCCGTTGGTGCAGATGAATACCTCACGAAACCGTTCGGTCGTGAAATTGTTCAGTCGAAGCTCGCACAAGTCGGCATTCTCTAAGAGCAAAAGTAAGGGAATTTGCGATGGAATTCGCTGTGCGGCGACATCATTTGATCGAAGAAGCAAAAGCTGAGCTCGATATCGCCTATGAAGAGGTTAAGCGTGCTGAACAGGAAATTATGAAGCTGGAAGCGCTCTACAATGAAAAGTCGAAAACACTAAACGGGGACGGTTCAGCATTGCAGGCGTTGATGTCGGAAAAGGAACAGCAGCAAGATAATTTCGAAATTGACGAACTTTACAATTTGCAGCGTACGGCGATCGAACGCTTCGCTCAGATAAGTTCCGTTTTTACGATTGTTCATTCCGTAGATTGCGCATCGATAGCGGCTGACCTGATCCGACAGATCCTATTCCGAGCTGAAGATGCACGGGCGCGGCGAGTGGATATCGATCGGGCAATCCGATCATTTGCGGTCAATCTTCGCGCATATTCAGTGGAAGACAGCAGCATCGAGAACGATCACAAGGTTCGCGAATCTTGGGCGGGTATTGAGGCCCTGCTTAAGGAAATTGGCCGCACAGGAAAATCCGACACCGAATAACCGCTAAACCTCCATTAGCGTGCTGACGTGCAGAGCGGAACAGCGTCCCAGAGCAATGAGATCGTATCCGCCTTCCAATGTCGATATGAGCCGTCCATTACAGAGTTCTTTTGCCGTTGTAATCAATTGCTGCGTCGCCCAACTGTAATCTTCGTCGCAAAAATTCAAAGATGCCAACGGGTCGTCAGCGTGTGCGTCGAAGCCGGCAGAAACAAACAAGATTTCGGGCGCAAAATTGTGCAGTGCTGGTAGGATTTTCTCTGACATCGCTTCCCTGAAGACGAAAGATCCCGCAGATGCCGAGAGCGGCACGTTCACGATATTATTGGCACAACCGCGCTCGCTCGCGGCGCCGGTTCCCGGATAAAACGGCGATTGGTGGGTGGATGCAAAAAACAGGTCGGCGTCATGCTCGAACATCGCTTGCGTCCCGTTTCCGTGATGGACGTCAAAGTCGACGACCGCGATGCGTCTAAGGTTATGAACTGCGCGCGCATGTGCCGCGCCGATGGCGACATTGTTAAAAATACAAAATCCCATCGGAATTGTGGGTTCGGCGTGGTGGCCAGGCGGTCGGACGGCGCAAAAGGCGTTTTTCACTTCACCACCGATTACGGCGTCAACCGCAGCGCAAACTGCACCCGCAGCCCGTAAAGCCGCTTCACCGGAGCCCGGAGAGGCGACGGTGTCGGCATCAAGTCTTACCGCGCCACTTTCCGGTATGTGCGCGAGGACTTGCGTTACATAGTCGCGTGGGTGCATTCGCGCTATCTGTTCGATTGTAGCCCGTGGCGCCTCGCGGCGGTCGAGCGCTGCAAAGACTTCATCATCCAGTGCCGCCAATACTGCTTCCAAGCGTGCAGGTGACTCCGGGTGTCCTGGCCCGGGATCATGGCCTAGACAAGCATCATGTGTGAATAACGCAGTGCGCATGATCTGTACCTTCCAAGCGGCGAATTGGACTGAACGTTTGCGATGAATTAAGTCTTTATAACGTCATCAATTTATGCCTATAAGTCACGCGAATTTGTAATGCAGTTTTTCTTGCAATAAGTGGCAAGTTTAAGTTTGATCTGCTGACGCAACTGCACATATAATTACAAGCAAAATTACATTTATATAACTCCGCACGGGTGTTTTGCGAAAAAA
>JAJFJB010000092.1 GCA_021774435.1 Alphaproteobacteria bacterium | reverse complement strand
TTGCTGTTCCGTCGCCATAGTGGCGGTCTGCGCAGAGACCTGTTTCGCGTTGCTTTTCCAGCCGTCGTGCACGAAACGCATCGGCGGCGTCGGGTTGCGGTGGGCATCGTAAGCCAGCGGTACGGAGAAATCGTCAGGGTGATAGAGATCCCAGTATTTGCCTGGCGGATTAAAAGGGTGGTGCGGATCCGGAAAGGAAACAAAGGCGAAGAACGGCTGGTCGTCTGTTGCGCGGCCATGGAGATAGTCGACGGCTTGGTCCCTGACATAAGCTGTGGGATACGACGCTTCCGGAACGGGCGTTCGGTAGGCCTGAGGACAGGAATAGTTATGGGGCAACTCGTTGGCGGCATCATGTAGTTCACGCCAGTTCGGTTCCTGTTGTCTGAACCATTGCCCATAATGACCGCCGCAGCGGTCGCCGTGATCGGTGACCATATCGACATGCTGGTAGCCGTAGTAAGGCAGCTGGATTTCGTAGGGCGTTTCGCCGCGATATTGATCGGGCTCTTCCTGCTCGTAATTGCCGCCGTCATCTTGCCAAGCTTCGGCAATGGGACCGGGTTCCGGGAGATCAGCATCGAAGGGCGGATTGCCCATCATCGGCTGCAGATGGCTCTTACCGATTGCGGCGGTGTGATAGCCGCTCGCGGCAAGAACATCCACGAAGGTGTTGGCACGCAGCGACAGCGAACATCCATTGCTGCGCAGGCCGTGCGTCGTGGGATACCGCCCGGTCATGAAGCTGGCCCGGTTCGGCATACAGACGGGCGACGTTGCGTGAAAATTCTCAAACCGTGTGCCCGCTGCTGCGATCGCGTCTATGTTTGGCGTTTTCAGAACGGGGTGGCCGGCGCAGCTAATCCAGTCTGCCCGTTGCTGGTCGGTCATGATGAACAGAAAATTGGGACGTTTTGTCATGGCCACGCGCTCCTAGTGTTTATGGATTGAGGCTGCCGAGGAAGGTTTGCAGAACCTCGTTGAACGCATCAGGCTGTTCGACATTGGGGAAATGTCCCGCGTCGGGGAGCAGCACCATCTCCGCGCCGGCTATCTGATCTTTATACATTTTCATCCGCTCCGGCGTGGTCGAGGTGTCCTGCGCACCCGCTAGAACTAAAGTCGGGGTTTTGATTTCAAAAAGCCGGCAATCGTAATTCATCGCGAGAATGGCTTCGTAGGCGCGGGCCTGCCCGAATAGGGTCGTGGTGCCGAGAATGCGGCGCAAGAGAGCCATCTGATCGGGATAGGCGGATTTGGCGGGCTTATAAACCAATCGCTGCATCATCGCGTCGGTTTGGTCCGCCATCGTGGTTTCGGCAGTTGCGTCGGAGGCTCGCAGCGCCGCAATATTTTCTCGCGCGATACAAATACGCTCATCGGGAAGTGCGCCTTGGGAAGCCATGAAGGTGAGGCTGTCGAGCCGGTCTCCGTAATCAAACGCCAAGGCCAGTCCGACCATGGCGCCGAGCGAACTACCTACGAAATGCGTTGTTTTCAAACCGAGGTGATCAAGAAGACCAATCACGTCGTCCGCCAAATCTTCCATCGAAAAGGCCCGGCCGCCTAGATCGGTCTGGCCGTGTCCGCGTAGATCAAGTCTCAGGACCTGATAACGCTCTTGAAAGGCGGCGACCTGGGCGTCGAAGCTGCGCATATCGAGTGAGAGCGCGTGCGCAAAGGTAAGGACCGGCGCGCCCTTCGGACCATCCAGCGAAAAATGAATGGGAACATTGTTGATACTCTGTGTGGCGGTTTGGGTATTCATAATTGCCTGCTCGCTGTGACGGGGCCATGCGTTGGCATCGTATGAAACGGCGTAGTACTTGCCAAATTTAGCTGTCGGGTTGCGGTTTGGTATAATAGCGTTCAGAAAACTGAGGCTTTAGAAACAAAGAGAATCCCATGCAAGACTATACCCATATCACGGTAGAACGCGCGTCTCGGAATTGCGGTGCCTTCATTTCCGGTGTCGATCTGAAGCAGCCGCTGGACGCGGGTGCCTACCGCGAAATCCATACTGCGTTGATGCGCCATCAGGTGGTGTTCTTTAGAGATCAAGATGTGGCGCCTCTGGAGCAGGCCGCGTTCGCGCGCAATTTCGGTCCGCTTCGCAAAGCACGCCGCTCGGCCTTCCAAATAAGCGGCGACGCGCCTGAAGTTTCGGTTATCGTGAACGACCGCGAACATCCGCCCTATATCGATCACTATCACGCTGACGGTATGTTTCGAAAGAAACCGGAATTTGCCTCGCTGCTGAAAGCGGAACAGCCACCTGAGATGGGTGGCGATACGATCTTCGTGTCACTCACAGCGGCCTGGAACGGTCTTTCCGATACGTTGAAAGCGGCCCTGGAAGACAAGATTGCCGTCTATGATTTTATGCGCCTACACGGTTCCCCGGAGAAAGCGCGGAACTGGGAAGGTGAAGCGCGGGCAGGCACGATGAAGACGCGGGATGAAAATCCACCGGTCCGTCACCCGCTGGTGCCCAAACATCCCGTAACTGGCGAACGCTGTCTCTATTTCTCGGAGAGCTTTACCGGCGCAATTCTGGGCACGAACAAATACGAAAGCGAAAGCCTGCATGCGATGCTGACCCGGCATTGCGCGAAGCCCGAATTCCAATATCGCCTGCAATGGCGTAAGGGAACCGTCGCATTCTGGGATAACATCGCCAGCTTGCACTATGCCGTCGCCGACTACTGGCCGGACACCCGTATCATGCATCGGCTGACCGTACTGGAAGATGCCATTAGTGCCGCGGACAGCGTTGCCGCTGAATAGGGTCCCCGAAATTCGGTAAGACCTTACACCGCAATCACTTAAATTAAGCCCGGAGAAGCATCCAATGCAGATGAGCGAAATACCCTTTGGCACGACTGACTGGTCGGCAATTGACCGCACGGAACACAAAGGTGAAACGGGGGCCGCGTATTGGAAAACGCAGAACTTCGGCGGAATTCGCGTACGCCTCGTCGAGTATACGCCGGGCTATTTGGCGGATCACTGGTGCGTCAAAGGCCACATCCTGTTTTGCCTTGAGGGCGAACTGCACACCGAATTGGAAGACGGGCGCAAGTTCGTTCTGAAACCAGGGATGAGCTATCAGGTCGCCGACAATGCGGAACCGCATCGCTCATCGACGTCAGCCGGCGCGAAACTCTTTATCGTCGACTGACGCCGAAGCGTTATTCCACGGGGGACACCAAGAAGGCGTCCTGACCTTTAAGCTGCCCGTTGGCTTTCCTCTTTTTCGGCCGCCGCTATGGCACGGCTGAGCGCGCCATGCAGTTCTTTCGCCGACTCCAATGTTAGCTCAACCGCTGCCCGGGCATCCGGACCGCGACCGTGATTCACAAAATCGATCGTGATGGCTTCTTCCAGCATGGCGTAGTGCGGGTGGTCGTACGACACCACCGAATTGGTGAGTGCGAACCAACCGTCTTTGCCCTTGCCGGATCCCTCAGCTTTGACGATCTCCACAATTGAGGTGCACATCTAGGCAAGCTGCTTCTGGAAGAATGCAAAGATTTTTTCCCAGCCGTCTTGCGCCTGCTCCACGCAATACATGGGGCGATGGTAGTAGAAGAACCCGTGTCCGGCACCGTCATAGCGGTGGAATTCGTAATCCTTACCGTGTTTTTTGAGTTCTGCTTCGTGCAAATCGACCTGATCCGGGCTCGGCGCGCGGTCTTCGTTGCCGAAGATACCCAGCATCGGACAAGACAGATCCTTGGTGAAGTCGAGCGGTTGAACCGGCTGCTTTTCCGGTCGGTCGTCTTCCGCTTGCACCACACGTCCGCCCCACAATTCGACGACGGCGTTAATGCTGCTGGTATTGCAGGCATAGAGGAAGGCCTGACGTCCGCCGGAGCAACTACCGATGACGCCGATCTTTCCATTGCAATAAGGCTGCGCCTTAAGAAACTGAACGGCGCCTTCGGTATCGCCAATCACCTGATCGTCGGCAACGCCGCCTTCGGCGCGTGCTTTGGCGGCGACATCCTCGGCATTTCCTTCGCCGACACGGTGATAAAGGTTATGGCTGATCGCGGCGTAACCGTGATGGGCAAAACGGCGTGTCGCTTCGCGATACCATTCGCTCCAGCCCGGCAAATGGTGGATCAGCACAACGCCGGGGAAGGGACCTCCTCCCATCGGCCGCGCCGAATAGGCAGAGACCATTTCACCGTTGTGCCCACTTATCGATAGGGTTTCCGCAATCATGCTTTCGTAAGCCATCGTCACTACCTCCGCTAAAGTCTGATATTGAGATCTGCCCATTTCGAGGGCAAACATTGCCAAGAGTATCACATCAAAAACGTCAGGTTCCAAATCCTCCATTCGTGATTTGGACGTCCTGGGCTAGGGTTTGGGAAACTAGGAGGAGCGACCGATGGAAGCATTTAATCTTGACGCGGAACAGGAATGGAACCCGCAGAAGCATGTCGAAAAAGTCCTCGGAAGAATCGAAGGCGGGGATTTCACGGTCGCATGTTGGGAGCCGGGACAGGTGAGCCCGAACCATTGTCATCCATATTGTACTGAAATCTATTTCTGTTACGTCGGGGGTGGAGTCATGAATACGCCCGACGGTCAGGTCGATATCAAGCCGGGCGGTTTCGTTGTTCATCCGCCGGGTGAGTTGCATGAATTTGTTAACGGGCCCGAACGCTCGATGCTGTTCCGCGTACGCTATGGTGGCGATATGGCAGCGCGGACAAAAAACTGGCCGACCAATCCGGACTGGCAGCCAAGGGATGTCGATAAGACCTATTTCACCTAGGGATGCGCCGATATGTTCGAGCCGACAGTGAGCACCCTATCTCAAGTTCGCGTAAACCGCTGTTTCAAAGTCAAGGTACAACGCCAGCGCCCGCTCATCCACGAATGGCAGTAGTTGGGAAAGAAAAACGCCGCCAATGCCGCGCGTCGGATCGATCCAAAAATACGAGTTGGCCAGGCCTGCCCAGGCGAGGCTATTGGCTGTCCGTCCCGTCGGCGCATCTTCCATATTGATCATAAAGGTCAGGCCCCAGGTCTTAGGTAGGCTTGGAAAGAACTCCGCGTCACATGATGTGCCTGGATCAAACGAGGGCAACACACAAACGCGACAATTGCCCATATGGTTTTGCGACATCGTTTGAACCGTCTCCGCCTTTAACAATCTGTGTCCGTTGCACACACCTTCACCCAGGATCATCTGGATGAACTTCATATAATCGCCAACCGTCGAATAAAGGCCGCCACCGCCCATTTCTGCCGGTGGGTCCTGCTTGAGCATGAAATCCGAGGAAATTAATGCCCCGTCTTCGCGATGGTGGACCTTGGCGAGCCGGGACCGCATGTCCGGTGAAATTTTGAAGCCTGTGCTGGTCATGCCGAGCGGTTCGAAGATACTTGATTCTAAGTAAGCACCCAACTTTGTGCCCGTCACCGCTTCGATAATCTTGCCGGTCCAATCGATGCTGTTGCTATAGAGCCAACGCTCCCCTGGATCGAAAACGAGTGGTGTTATAATGCCGCGGAGATCACCGCTCCGTGCGTCTGGCACGGTTTCAAGTTCCGCGTATTTCTTAAGATCTTTGTTCCACCGTGCATATCCAAATCCGGCAGTGTGCGTTAGCAGATGGCGTAATGTAATGGCCCGTTTCGGTGCCCGCATGATCGGTTTGCCATCATCGTCGAAACCGTCAAGGACCTGGACTTTTCCAAGATACGGTGCCCATTCTTGCGCAGGGATATCCAGGTCGAGTTTTCCTTGTTCGACGAGCTGCATGGCGGCTGTACCGGTAATGGCTTTGGTCATGGACGCAATCCAGCCAACGGTATCAACGGACATTTTGACGCCGCTACCCGCCGCGCGTTCGCCGAAACCTCCCTCGTACAAAACGCCGTCTCGATTGGTAACGGCCACCGTGACACCGGCAACGCTGCCGTTGGCAACGCCGTTCTCCAAAACTTGCTCAATAGTAGACTGCAGAGACATGAGAAGCTCCGAACATCGCTAGAAAAACGTTTTAGTGAGAAAGTTTACTCGGCGTCAATTCCGACCTGCCACGTCGAGGAATGGCCACCGAAGTCGGCTTCGGCCCGTTTCCCAAGGAAGAACTGGTAGAGAGGCGGTACCATGGAAAACGGGTTTTCGATGCCGAGTTTCGAGGCCGCATCCATTGGCCAGTTGGGATTGTTCAGCATTTCGCGTCCGATCGCGATGAGATCCGCTTTTCCGGTTTGCAGAATTTCTTCTGCCTGATCGGCGTGAATGATCAGTCCTACGGCCATGGTCTTGATGTCGGCTAGTTTTCGAACCTGTTCGGCCAACGGTACCTGGTAGCCATATTGAGCTGGCCGCTCGCTGCTGACGATAGATCCACCGGTTATGCCGCCACTGCTGCAATCCACGACATCGACACCGCGTTTCTTCAATTCTTTAGCAAATGCCGCGCTTTCCTCGACGGTCCAGCCGGCCTCATCGATGGCGGAAATACGAATGAACAGCGGTTTTTCTTCCGGCCAGTGCTGCCGCACCCGCTCGATGACTTCAAGACCGAAGCGCATGCGTTTTTCCGGCGTGCCGCCATATTGGTCGGTGCGCTGATTTGCGTTGGGAGATAGGAATTGGTGGATGAGGTAGCCATGTGCGGCATGTATTTCGAGCACGTCAAAGCCGGCCTTCATCACACGTTCGACGGCGGCCTGGTAGCCGTCGAGCAGGCGTTCAATGTCGGAGACCGATAATGCGCGTGGCGTACTGAAGGAATTCGAGTGCGCGATCTCGCTTGGCGCGACCAACTCCCATTCTTCGCCATGGTCGAGGCCCGGATGGCTGGCCAAGGGAGCACGGCCTTCCCAGGGAATCGACCGGCGCGCCTTGCGACCGGAATGGCCAAGTTGTATGCCCGCGACCGCGCCATAGGATTTAATGGTCGAGGCGATGCGCGTCAGGCCGGGAAGGAATTCATCTTTCCAGATTCCCAAATCGGCGGGTGTACTGGCGCCACAAGGATCGCCCTTGGTCGACTCGACCATGACAAGACCCGCGCCGCCATAGGCCAGCTTTCCGTAGTGAACTGTATGCATGTCCTGCACGTAGCCATTCTGCGCGGCGTAGGTCAGCATCGGTGCGACAACGATGCGATTACGGATGCGAACGCTGCGTAAATCCATGGGGGTGAATAGAAGACTTTTCATTCCGGCTCCGAGCAATGAGGGTTCAGGTTTCAGGTCATAAGGGGGGAAAGGGTCGACGCGCAGCCGCCCTCAACTTGCTTGAGCCTAAGATACGGGCCGGTGGCGGGCAAGAAGGGGCGGTGTCCAATAAAATTATATGCGCTTCAGGGAAGCACGGCCTTGATCAAAATTGTCCTATGTCAATTAGGATTTCGGCGGGACGATTTAAGGTTCTTGTCGAGAATTAACGCTTGAATTATGAAACTTAGGAGACGCGCCGATCATGACCCACACGCCACACGAATTGGCTGAAGAATTTCCCGAACACGCCCAAAAGATCCATGATCTGAAACTTTCGGACGCTCATTTTACGCGCCTGGCTGACGAGTATCATGTTCTGAACCGTTCGATTCACCGCGCCGAAACCGGGACGGAACCCGTATCCGAATTTACCGAGACCGAAATGCGAAAAAACAGGATGGTCTTGAAGGACGAAATCGCCACCATTCTCAACCGGCCATAAGCCAGCAAAGGGTCATGACCATGTTAGATGTCAATAAAATGAAACAGGTGCTTATGGATCGGCGCCAGATCTTAAGTGTGAAGGCCGAAGAAATCGAAGGCGAATTGCGCACGCCAGGTGATCCAGATTTCGCCGAACAAGCAACGGCGGCTGAAGGCGATGAAGTGCTTGAAGGACTGGAAAACTCAGCGCTGCTGGAAATATCCAAGATCAACGCAGCGCTTGCGCGTATTGAAAATGGTACTTATGGGGCCTGTACAACGTGTGAGGAGCCTGTCGGTGATAAGCGCCTGGAAACGATACCGCACGCGGCGCAGTGTATTTCCTGCGCGTCGGAGTAAAGGGATCGGCCGTCAGTTGCTCACAAACACTGTGCGCACGAAATCGCGGTAAAGCATGATCTGGCGTGCAAGCAGTTTTGTATCTTTGATGCCCTTGGACAGCACGATGCCGCCTTCCGCGATGACGGACAACATGTCGGCCATATCGTCGAGGTCGATGTCGACGCGCATCGGATAGCGTTCGGCTATGGCATCAAGCTGGACACGGAATCGTGCGCGCCATTTGAGAACCGCGGCGGCATTGAGTTCGCGCACTTCCTTGTCGAAGAGTCTTTCCTGATAAACATATACCGCAATCAGGCAGCCGGGATGCCCATTGGGTAGATCTGCCATCATTTCAGAGAACATTTTTAGGCCGACGAGAAACCCATGTAAGGGGTCTTCGTTGAGTTCTTGAGCGCGCCCGAAAAGAGCATCGAACGTCTTCTCTTCATTCTCGATGTAACGCAGCAACAATGTCTTGGCGAGAACGCCTTTGTCTTTGAAATGATAGAAAAAGCCACTCTTTGTGATGCCGACTTCGGCGATCAGTTCATCGATTGATGTCGCGACAAATCCTTTTTCCAGAATGGCGGATTCCGCAGCATCCAGGAGCTGATTTCGCGTGTCCGTTCTTTTTCCCGTACTGGTTTCAGACATCGTCTCTACCGCTTTGCCTCGTCTAATCACCTACTGTACCACAGGTACAGTTTCATTAACTGCGATACCTGCCGCAGTCCCACCCCAACATGCAAGCAGTTATATAACATTCTGAAAATATTGAATTTAATAAAGAATTCTCTCTCTGTACCATTGGTCGGCTAGTTCCGGTCATCACTCTTTTCCTATGTTCCGTTCAACCGGGCCAGTATCGGATGCCCGATTAAAACAGGAGATGATACGATGAGTAAATACAGGCAAAACCTGCCGCAGTTGGGCGATGAATTGTTTTTGACGGACAGCGGAATGGAAACATTCTTCTATTTGCAATTGGGTATAGATCTTCCGGAATTCGCGGCATTTCCGCTGCTCGAAACGGCCGCCGGTCGCATCGAGATCACGGCCTATATGCATCGCCACATACAGATCGCGCTCGATCACAAGCTTGGTTTCGTTATGGAAACGCCGACTTGGCGCGCTAATCGGGATTGGGGCGCGAAACTGGGTTACGACCGCAAGGGTCTGGCCCAAGTGAATAGGGATGCGGTGCAGTTCATGGCCGATCTTCGGAGTGCGCATGAAACCTCCGAAACGAAAATGGTGATTAGCGGCAATGTCGGTCCGCGGGATGACGGTTATAACCCCAAGGCACTGATGACCGCTGATGAAGCGCAGGCTTACCACACCGACCAGGTCGAGACCTTCGCGAAGGCCGGTGCGGATATGGTGACGACGCTTACCATGACCAATGTTGGCGAAGCTGTCGGTGTGACGCGGGCCGCACAGGCCATCGGCATTCCGGCCGTGATGTCATTTACCACTGAAACCGACGGCCGAATTCCGTCAGGCCAGACTTTGGGCGAAGCGATTGAAGAAGTGGATGAGATGACGGGGAATGGGCCTGCCTACTACATGGTGAACTGCGCGCACCCGACACATTATGAAGACGCATTGCAGTCCAATTCAAGCTGGATTAAGAGGTTGCGTGGCATGCGCGCGAACGCGTCGAAGAAAAGTCATGAGGAACTCGATAATTCAACCGAACTTGACCAAGGAAACCCCTCCGAATTTGGAGATCAGTACCGCGCCATTAGAAACCGTATGCCGCATGTGACTGTTCTGGGCGGTTGTTGTGGTACCGACCACCGGCATGTTGAACAGATCTGCTCGGCCTGTTTGCTGGCAGCCTGATTGTCGTGTGACACCCGGTTAGAGTTTGGCGAATTCCGCGCACGGACGGCATTCAGGATGCCGCTTGCGCGCGGCGTCGCTCATGTCGCAATGATTCAAATCAATGCGCTGTTCGATTCCCTGCGTCGGAATGTCGGGCCACTTAAGTAACTGTAAAAACACAAATCTGATAATCTTTCGGGGAGTATATGATGCGGTCGCCGTTGTTATTTTTGCCAAGACAATTAAGATCTTTTGCAAGTATCGGGGCTGTCCTAATTGCAATACCCTTATTCGCAGTGCCGAGCAATGCTGCGGAAAAATCACTTTATGAAAGATTAGGTGGAGTCGCTGCAATAACGGCAGTTGTCGATGATTTCTCGACCCGTCAATTAGCGGATGGGCGCCTTAATAAATATTACAAGACTACGAATAAGCCGGAATGGAAAAAACATCTGACCAACTTGATTTGCAAGGCGTCCGGAGGCCCATGCGCTTACAACGGAAGGGCGATGAACCGCGCCCATGCGCGGATGTATATAAGTGATGACCAATTCAACTGGACGGCGGGCCATCTCGTGGCATCGTTGACCAAGTTCAAGGTGCCGAAAAAAGAGCAAGATGAACTCGTGGCCATCGTTGCATCGCTCAAGGAGCAGATCGTCGGGCAGTAGCCCATTGATACAAGCGTGCATCTTTTCGGGATAACGCCCTCGCTGTGAGAATATTCTTGGTCTGGCGGGCACTTTCGCGGATGCGCTATAGAGGCTAGCGTACCCGCGGCGTTTCCCGGACCGTATGGACGGAATGGTCGCCAGATGAATTCATGGAGACCATTCATGTCAGAACAAGCTGCGCAATCCCGGAACGCCAGTTACAGACGAATGAAGGACGGAACGAAGGCTGACTACGTCTTGATGGCGGAAAATGCAGCGGTGTTTACGCAGCACACTGCAGATCGTGTCCTTTCTTATATCGATACCGTACTCGCGGGGGTTCCAGGCGAACTCGTCGATACACGTGAGCATTCCTTGCAGACAGCGACCCGAGCATTCCGGAGTGAAGCGGATGAGGAAACCGTTGTCGCCGCGTTATTACATGATATCGGTGTACCCTTTGCGCCGGACAATCACGATCAAATCGCCGCCGATATCTTGCGTCCGTACGTTAGCTGGGAAACGGATTGGGTCGTTCGGCATCACGGTATCTTTCAGGGCTACTATTACTTTCATCACGTCGGCAAGGACCGCGATGCGCGCGATAAGTTTCGGGGACATCCGGCATTCGAAAAGACGGTTTCGTTTTGTGAAAAGTGGGATCAGGCGTCCTTCGACCCAGATTACGATACCATGCCTCTTTCGGCATTTGAGCCGATGGTGCAACGTATCTTTGCCCGAGACGCCTGGGATGCGCGCACGAGGGCGCCCGATGAGAATGCCGTGTGATCGGCTGAGCCACTGTTGAAAGGGCCCCGAGGCAGGGCAGGATTACCAAGAGGAAGCAAAATGGAAAAACGGAATATTGGCGGCGCGGGCGGCCTCGAGGTCTCGCTCGTGGGGCTTGGTTGCAATGCGTTTGGCCGGCGCATCGATGAAAAGGCCACGCATACGGTGTTGGATGCGGCAATCGACGCGGGCATTGATTTTATCGACACCGCGGAGACCTACGGTGACGGTAAATCCGAGGCGTTTATCGGGAGCGGACTGAAGGGCAAACGCGACAGGGTTTTCCTGACCACGAAATTTGGATTCTCTGTTTCGCATGTTAAAGGAAAATATAAAGGGTCGGCGGAGAACATTCAGGTCGCCTTAGACCAGAGCCTTAAAAAGCTGCAGACTGACTGGATTGATCTTTATCAATTGCATCGGCCCGATAATGATACTCCCGTCGTCGAGACGATGGGCGCGCTGGAGGATCTCGTGACGGCGGGAAAAATTCGCTATTACGGTTGTTCCTTTTTTACCGGCTCCGAAATGCAGGAAGCGGTCGACGAGGCCAATCGGGCCGGTTTGAAGGGCTTTGCGACGGCTCAGAATGCCTGGAATATGCTGGAGCGGGAGATTGAGTCCGAGCTTATTCCGGTTTGCGAAGCGAATGGCATCGGATTGTTACCCTACTATCCAATTGCGAAGGGGCTGCTTACCGGAAAATACAAAAGGGAGGCTGAGGCGCCATCCGGTAGCAGATTGGCCGGCGACGCCTATTTGGCCAATGCCGACTTCGATCTTTTGGAAAGACTGGACGGGTATGCGCGCGACCATGGCTATGATCTGTTAACCCTCGCGATGTCCTGGCTCGCAGCGCAACCGTCGATCGCCAGTATTATCTCGGGTGCCTCGAAACCGGAGCAGATGGCGTCTAATGCTGCCGCTGTTCGGTGGAAGCTAACGACGGAAAATCTGAAGGAAATTGAGGCGCTATTGGCGGGATAGCCATCTGGCTAACCTTCCGCTTTGCGCTCTGGAGCACCGTACTCTTCGATAAAACGTTCGAACGCCTGGTCCAGCTTTCCTGGATCCGCGTAGGCGTCGAGATATTCCAGGAGCACGACAAGAAGGTAATTGTTTCCCAGTCCCCAACGCTCGTTCAGCCCTCGAAGCCGGGCATAGGCGTCTTCACTTAAGGCCGCGTTGAAACGTTTGGGTAAAGGGTAACGCTTAGGCATGATCACCTCCTTTGGTCATGCAGGCCGGTCGAATCAGTTTATTTGTTCTTGTTGGCAAAGAATTCGTCGATAAACGATTGCGGTTCGCCCTTTGCGAACGCTTCTTGCTGGCCGAGAACGCCGGCGCGGAATGCGTCTTCAAAGCCGTCCAAGGCAATTTCACGGAAGCGCTTTTTCGTGCGCGCCCAGGCCGTCGGGTATTTGCCGGCCAACTCGGCAGCCAAATCGCAGGCCGTCGGGATGACGTCCTCCGACTCGACCACACGGTTGAGCAGGCCAAACTGCTTTGCCTCTGCCGCGTCCATCATCCGACCGGTCATCGAGAGTTCCTGGTTCATCGACCAGCCGAGATGCAAGCTCATCCAGTAGGAACCCATCACGCTGGGAATGCCCGCATTGATCTCCGGTTGGCCGACGCGGGTGCCCGTGTGCCCGACGCGCATATCCGAAACCAGGCACATCTGAAAGCCGCCGCCGGTCGCGATGCCGTTGATCGCGGCGATGACGGGCTTCTCGGTCAGCAAAATCTGCTTATAGCAATTGCAGACGAGACCGAACCATTCTTCGACTTCGTGAACTTTCGTGTTACGGGCCTCCTGAAGGTCGACACCGGCACAAAATGCACGATTACCGGCACCCGTTAACACGATGCCTTTAACGTCGGGATTGGCGTCGAGTGCTATCAGAGTGTCTGCAATACCGCAGGCAAGTTCGCGTGTGATCGAGTTCAACGCATCAGGCCGGTTCAAAATTAACAGCGCGATGTCGCCGCGCATTTCGGTTAAGACAACGTCACTCATTGGGCTGCCAGGCTCCCTTGGAATTTTTCGGTTTGTTTGGATTTCATTCGCTGATTCAGTCCGCTTTCCGGAAAAATGATTCTCTTTCCCGTACGGGATCAAGCAGGGACCAGTCGCCTTGCTCGACAGAGAATCCCAGCGGGTGGGGCGGGCGCGGCTCCATGCCCAACGACAGCATGACCCTGTCATCTCGGTAGTAGGCTTGCGTTGTCAGATTGGCGATAAGGTTGGCTGCACCGGCGTGCGATTCCCGAAAGGTTTCGGTAATGCCTTTACGCTGCGTCGCTGTGAGATCGACGAAGGCCAATCCGTGCCGATCCTGCGCCATGGCGTTCAGGTTGTCCAATGCGGCCCGTAATCGCGCCCGGTGGCGCTCGGCGTCGATCAAGATTTCCGCGACGACCAACGGGTCGCCGGCGCCAGGTACGCCGTATTCGATATTCGCTGGAATGACCATGTCGGCGATTGCGGCAAATGTGCGCGTCTCGTCTTCCGTGAAAGGCTGTGCGGCAGTTGCATCAGTCATGGTTCAGCCCTCAATCAAACAAGTTGGCCAGACGGCTTTTCATCTGGTCGGCGACATAAAGCGCGAGTGCCTGGATAGTACTGGTTGGATTGACGCCCGCACTGGTTACGAAAATGCTGCCATCGACGATAAACAGGTTCTTCACATCGTGGCTGCGACCCCACTCGTTGACCACCGAACGTTTCGGATCGTTTCCCATGCGCGCGGTGCCCATGAGGTGCCAGCCGCCCCAGCTAATCGGCGATTCCGTCATGATGTCGTGCGCGCCCGCGGCTGCGAGGATCTCGCTCGCCCGGGCGACGGCATGATCCAGCATGGCGCGGCTATTGTCGCTTAAGGTATAGCTAATTTTCGGCGCGGGAATGCCGTTGCCGTCCTTCAAGTCCGGGTCGAGTGTCACCTGATTATGCTCTTCGGGTAGGTCCTCGCAGACAGCGACCATGCCGGCAACGCGATTGTACATGCGACGGAAGGCGTCGTGATGATCCGCACCCCAGGGAATCATGCCATGCCGCATCCCGGTCTGCGCCGTACGCACGGGCCCCATGCCGCGCGAAATTTCGAATGTATAGCCGCGCAGGTAGCCGCGATCCGTATCTGTTTCATAGAATTGCTGACTGCGGATTGCCTTTGTGGGGCCGGCATAACCGTCTACTTCCTCGTCGAAGACGCCTTGTATCCAGGCGTAGGGGTGGAACATTAAATTCTTACCCACAAGTCCGCTGCTATTCGCCAGCCCGTCGGGAAATTGCTCCGACGCCGAGTTCAGCAGCAGGCGAGGGGTTCCAATGCCGTTGCACGCCATTACTACCACGTGGGCTTTCACCACTTGCTCATCGCCATTGCCATCGTAATAGATGGCGCCCGTTGCCATGCCGTCGTCGCCGACGGTAATTTCACGCACCCGGCAACGCGTTCTCAATTCAACACCGGCGCGCAACGCATGTGGCCAGTAGGTAACGTCGGCGCTGCCTTTGGCGCCCTGTGCGCAACCGCTGCCGCAGGCGCCGAGATTGATGCAATGGGCGCGGCCGTCATAATCCTCGGTGATGATCGCCGTGTCGGAGGGCCACCAATGCCAATCGAGCCTGTTGAGTCCTTTGGCGATTGCTTGGCCTGATTTGCCGAGAGGCAGCGGTGGCAAGCGATGCGCGTTATCGCGTGGGTAGGCAGGGTCGCCCGCCAATCCCGCGACGCCTGTCATTCGGTCGTTTTCGCCATAGTAGGGTGCCAGATCGTCGTAATCGATCGGCCAGTCATCGGCGACGTCGTCGAGGCTCTTGACCCTGAAATCGGAAGGATGAAAGCGCGGATAATGCCCCGCATAGAGAACCGTGCCGCCGCCGACGCCATTGAAGTTTGCAACCTTGATGGGTGAATCGTCTTCATTGATCGGATAGTCGGACGGCAAACTTCGCTGATTGGGATTGATCGCCATATCGCTTTGGCTGCGGGCCTCCCAATTGCGCCCGGTGCTTGGATACTCCAACGGATTCATCAACGGACCCTGTTCCAGGCACACGATATGCATCTTTGTGTCCGCGAGGCTCCACGCCATCGCCGCGCCTGACGCCCCGGCACCAATAATCAGAACGTCTACGGGTTCCTCTTCAACCATCAGCCTTCCTTCATCTGCTGCACCGTATTGCAAGGTCTCGCCAATATTGTAGCGGGCGCATGACCTGCCGACCAACCGTTGCGCGTGAATTTTTCGGCAATTGCACTGAACTGGGTGTTGCGGTGGCGACTGCTCCGGGCCGAGCCTTGCTCAGGCTTTTGCCGCGAGGACAGCTAGCTGAAGCTTTCCCAGCGGCACTTCAGCGCCAGGCCGATTGGATTCAATCCAAACCTTCACCGGAACGTCGGTGGCCTCGGAAATGGCATTCAGTTTTTGTAACGCACTTAGTGTATCCCAGCTCTTCGGGGTAACACCGGAAACGCGTTTTGCTTGCGCGTAGCGAGCCTGTCCCAAATTAATGATTGCGGGATATACATTGCTCAGGACATCGTTATAGATCGCTTCGTTTTTATGCGACCCGACGTCATCCTGAATCACCGTATCGTGTTTTGCCTGGAATTCACTTTCCAGCACGAGGTCGGATGCCGAGAAATCCACCTCACAGCCATTGGACTGTTCGAAGTACACCGTGTCGCCGTCGGTTTCGACGACGACTCCGACGATATTGGCGGCAACATTACGAACCATGTCTCCAACGTTGAACATTAGTTTCTTTGGCCTTTATGATGAATTTGCGCGCGGGTGTAACCCCGACACAAATGAAAAGGGGCGCGGCGAAGGCCGCACCCCTCAACGATAAACCGAAATGACGGATGCTGTGCTACTTGCACGTAAACGTCATTTTCTTCTTCTTGCCATTCAGATAGGCGGTATACGATTTCTTGTCGACCTTAGCCAACTTGTACTGCTGCGGCTTGCCGATGCCGTAATTCAAGGACAGCGTGTCGCCGGAAATGCTCCATTTGCCTTGCAGTGTTGCCTTTCCGATTATCCGGTCCGCGTTGCCGGAAGTCGCGGAGATATCCTTGTAGTAATAATCCGTGCCTTTATCCCTGCCTTTTTTGCCGGCTTTCCAAGAACAAACCTTGCTGCCCGATTTGAACGCGCCAGCGACTTCCTTGGCGGACATGAATTGAATGGCTGGCGCTTTTGCCATGGCTTCTTTTTTCGCCATTGTTTCCTTTTTGGCCATTTTCTCAGCCGGTTTGTCGGAAGCGCAGCCGCTGACCGCAAGCGCGACGGCGGCTGCGGCGATAACTGTCAGTACAGATTTCATAGTGATCCCCAATAGTTTCATTCCATGCACGTGGATGGATCGCAAAGTTCGTAATTTGGCGAATACTGCTACGTGCGGTGCTAAGCGACTCACACGGTTGTTGTCGATCTTCAATTACTCGTTTTTCCCCACCTCCCGGTGATCTTATCAACTTTGACCGACGAGAAGCAGCAATTTTTCAGCATATTGCCTTTCTAGCACACGGCTCTCGCTTTGTGGCGCGTGCCGATTGTACAGTAATAGGGCAAATCAGGCTTCGCGCGCGAACGTTTGGCTGTACTCAAAAAGATCGGGAAAGGAATCTGGTATGTCACTTCCGTCTGACTCAGAGGTCGCGCGTCAAACGATGCGTCCGGATGTTATGGCAACGAAACATGTCGTCGCATCTGGACATTATCTTTCCGCGCAGGCTGGTTTTCAGATTCTTGAGGCGGGTGGTAATGCCGTGGATGCAGGGGTCGCGACGGGACTTGCGACCTGTGTTTTGGAAAGCGAGTTCGTTGGTTTCGGTGGCGTTGCCCCGACTCTGATTTATCTGGCGCAAACGCAGGAGGTTGTCACGATCAGCGGAGTCGGGCCGTGGCCGAAAGCCGCATCCTGCGACTATTTCCACAAACACCATGGCGGCAAGGTGCCGGCCGGTTTGCTTCACACGGTCGTTCCCGCGGCGCCCGATATCTGGATCACGGCACTGGAGCGATACGGTACCATGCCCTTTGGTGAGGTTGCCGCCGCAGCGATACGGTTTGCCCGGGACGGGTTTCCGATGTATTCGATGATGCGGGAGTGCATCGCGAACAAGCGTGACGATTTCAGCCGTTGGCCCAGTACCGCGGAAATCTTTCTCCCCAACGGAGAGCTTCCCGACGTGGGCGACATCTTCGTGCAACGCGATCTCGGAAAATCCCTGCAGTATCTCGCCGATGAAGAGGCGGCGCATGCCGGCAACGGGCGCGCCGCAGGCTTGCAAGCAGCGCGAGATGCGTTCTATCGCGGCGACATCGCAGCGGCTCTCGTGCGCCATCAAAAAGAGGATGGCGGTCTGATGACTGAGGAAGATCTGGCGAACTTCCGCGCCGAATTCGAAGCGCCTTGCCAGACGCAATTCCACGATGCCGACATCTACTCGACGGGACCCTGGTGTCAGGGCCCCATGATCCTTGAAGCATTGAATTTTCTCGAGGGTATTGATCTCGCGGGCATGGGGCACAACTCTCCCGCCTACATTCATGCGGTCGCCGAGGCGTTGAAACTTGCAGCGGCCGACCGTGAATTTTACTACGGCGACCCAAAGTTCGTTGACGTTCCGCTCGACACACTCCTGTCCAAGCCTTACGCCACGGCACGTCGTGAACTGATCCGGCCGGATCAGGCATGGGCAGAGATGCCGCCGGCCGGCGCGGTTGGCGGGCGCGTGCCGCCGCCCTGGATACCGGATCCGTCCAGTGGGGCTGCCATTTCCAGTGATGCCGCGCAGCCGTTGGAGACATCGTACCTGTGTGCGGTCGACGGGGATGGAAATATCTTTTCCGCCACCCCCAGTGACCCGGTAATTAGCGGGCCGGTAACACCCGGGACCGGAATTACGACGTCGATGTGGGGCTCGCGGGCGCATACCAATCCTGATCACCCCGCCAGTGTCGGCCCAGGGCGTCGCCCGCGTATGTCGGCGAGCCCGATGTTGGCCAAGGCAGATGGCCGCTTCGTGCAGCCGTTTGGGTCTCCGGGGAGCGAGGTTGTCGGGCAAGCCCAGCTTCAGGCATTTCTCAACGTGAATGTTTTCGGCATGTCGCCGCAGGCGGCCGTCGAGGTGCCGCGCTTCGCGAGCTACAGCTGGCCGGGGTCGGCGTTACCGCATTCATACCAACCTGGCCGCATAAACCTGGAAGGCCGGATCGACAAAGATACGGGCGACACGCTCTCCGACCTTGGTCACGATGTCGAATGGTGGCCTGACTTCAAATGGCTTGCCGGTTCGGTTTGCACGGTCCGTGTGGATACTGAAACCGGGATTCGTCACGCGGGCGCCGATCCGCGCAGAACGGCTTATGCGATTGGTTGGTAGGAAAGTCGGTTCGGTTAAAGGAGGAAGAAATGACGAATTTGGTCGAGCAAATCCTTGGAAAAGAGGCGATCGCAGCAATACGGCGTCCAGTCGAAACGGCGGGCGGATTGCCGGGCACGGCCTATACGAGTGCAGAATTCTTCGAACTTGAGCAGAAAGAATTCTTCCCGCGCACCTGGATGGGGGTTGGCTTCGAGTGCGACATTCCCAATCCGGGAGATGCGATGCCAATCATGGTGGGCAAGCTGCCGATAATCCTGGTGCGCAACGCGGCCGGTGAGATCAAGGCGTTTCACAATGTCTGTCGTCATCGTGCGTCGACCGTGCTGACCGAACCGTCAAAGGGGCTGAAGACGCTGACCTGTCCGTATCACGCTTGGGCATGGGATCTAGACGGAAATTTGAAAGCAATACCGTTTTTCGATGGCACGAAGGACGGCCGTAAGACTGATCTCGACTGGTGTAAATTCGGTTTGGCGCCAGTGCGCTGTGCTGTCTGGCATCACTGGATTTTTGTTAATCTTGACGGTAACGCTCCGCCAATCGAAGAGCATGTTAAGCCACTGCAAAATTTAATAGTCGGCACGGAAATCGGCGAAACAACGGTTGGCAGGCGTGAAGACTGGGCGTTCGATGCGAATTGGAAGCTACAGAACGATAATTGGGAAACCTATCATCACATCTGGGTTCATAAGGGCATCTTCAACAAGATGTCGGATGACTTGGAACTGAAGACCGGCCAGCCCTGGACTGAAACTCTGCAGCAGGACAGTTTCGTGACACTCAAGGCCCGGAAGGGCCGGCCGCCGCGCACGAATAGTGGTGGCAAAGACGACGTCGCGGAACCACTGCCGTCAATTCCGTTGGCACCGGGCGCGGAGCGGACGATTTGCACCAGCATCCTCTTCCCGAACGTGACGGTGACTGTCACGGACAATCACCTGGCTTCGGTGATAACGGATCCTATCGCACCCGACCGTACCGTTGCGAAGATGGGCTTTTTCTTTGTCGGTGAGGGGGGCACCGCGGAAAAGTATGCGCCGGCCCGCGAGCAGGTGCTCGATCGTTGGCTCGGAAAGTCGCGTTTGTCCACGGCGCGTGACGGTATTCGTAGCCAGGATTTCGGTATCTGGGAGGAACAGCAGATCGCCCGTCATTCCCCGGTTGCGGATGAGGTGGTGTTCTCGCCCGTATGGGAGCGCAATATCCACCACTTCCATAACCAATTGTTGGATACGATCCAGGGCTAAAGCGTCAATTGCAGTCGAAAAACTAGGCTAATTGCCCGTGCAAAATTCTCAATAAGACGTGTTTGCGTAAAAAATTCTCGCAAAAATGAAGAAATGGGCCTCAGAGCCCGACGAGTTATCGCCATAAGGGTGGGGTGCACCAAACTCCCTTGATAAGCCGATGAATTCCATAAAAAATTAAGAAATATTTTTCATCTTTGGCTTCAATTTATGGTAGCCGGTGCGCCCGGGATTTGCGGTATCACGGCATCAAATAATTAGAAGCGGCTACATGCTAGCAACATGCGGGCAATTTTACACAATAGGGGTAAATTTATAAGCGGATGGTTCAGAAAGGCTTCCTTTCTCAAAGTGCGATGCAGGACGAGTTACGGAATTTGTTCGAAGGCAATCCCATGGGCGTTGCAATTATGCGACATGAACGCAGAGCCGACGGGCACGTAACTGCGCGCCGTGTATTCGCGAATAATTCCCTTGCGGACCTGTTCCTGGCGCCTTCACTAGAAATGTTGATGCAACAAACCGTCCGCGCGAGTTGGGTTGACCATTCTGCGCTTGAGCGCGTGAACAAGGCATTCTCTTCGCAGACCCGCATTGTGAGTTTTGAGGCTGAGCGAATTCGGTTCGATGGTTCCATTCTCTGGGTATCGATGACGAGTCAGCCGATCGTTTTAGGCGGCGAGGAACTGACGATTGTCTGGCACTTGGATATCACGGACCGCAAGCAAGCTGAGCAGGATCTGCAGGCGAGCGAAACGCAATTGCGCGACTTTATCGATTCAAGCGTCGATTGGTTCTGGGAAATGGACGCGGACCTTCGTTTTACCTATATGTCGCCGAATGTTGAACGTATTGCGGGTGTTCCGCCGGAATGGCACTACGGCAAAACGAGGGAGGATTTGCTTGGTCCCAATTACGACCGCGCCGTTTGGACAAAGCATCTCCAAACACTCAAGGCTCGTAAACCATATCGAGATTTTGTCTTTCTAAGAACAGGAGACGGTGTCGAAGAAAAGTGGTTGAGTTCCAGCGGAAAACCGATATTCGCTGATGACGGAAATTTTCTTGGTTATCGTGGTACCGGAACGGACGTTACCGAGCGGATAGAAAACCAAGAGCTTCGTGATGCCAGCCGGGCAAAGTCGGAATTTTTATCCAGGATGAGCCATGAACTCCGAACACCTTTAAATGCAATCCAAGGATTCGGGCAGCTCCTCGAAAACGATCCGGAGCATCCGTTGGCGCCCGTGCAAGAAGTCGCCGTGCAGCAAATCCTGCAGGGCGGGTCTCACCTGTTGGATCTCATCAATCAAGTCTTGGATATGGCCAAGCTAGAAAATGGCGCGCTCGCCCCATCCATTGAACCTGTTGATACCTCTTCAGTCCTGAGGGATTGCTTAACGATGGCGGCGTCAATGGTGGATGAAAAAAGTGTATCCATTCAAACAGAGACGCCCGATGGGGGGCTGCTACCATTCGTCCGCGCAGACAGGATGAGGTTACGTCAGGTGCTGCTC
>JAJFJB010000091.1 GCA_021774435.1 Alphaproteobacteria bacterium | reverse complement strand
TATCGTGTCTTCGATATGCTGGGACTCCACCCGCAGGAGTTGATTGGCCGCCGCTTAGGGGAGATCGGGTCTTTTGTGACCTTGGAAGACTTTCCGGCCGGCGGCGAGAGTCAATCCACGTTCCGGGATGTCTTCTTTGAAGTTGCAAACCGAGAAGGTCAGAAACGTCTATTTCTCGTAAGTGGCCTGCCCGTTTACGACCAGGATACGGGCAAGTTTCGCGGCATGCAGGGTATTGCCGAAGACGTTACGCGCCATCCTCGCGCTGATGAAGAATTTGAAAAACTGTTCGAGTCTCTCGAGCAAAGCCTTGTTCTGGTCATGATTGCCAATTCGGACGGTGAGATCGAATACGCCAACCAGAAATTTCAGGAAGCGACGGGCTACAATCTCGAAGAATTGAAGCGGATTTCGCCTTGGAATCTCGTTGATATGCCGAAGGACAAAAAAGAAGCGAAGCTGGAACATGTGCGCGAAGGGAATGAATGGTCTGGTGAGACGCATTACCGCCGCAAAAATGGCGCCCTTTTTTGGGCCGCCGAAACCATATCGCCAATTCCTGCGCAAGATACTGGGATCGACCGATTGATTTGGGTGATCGAGGATGAGACGGCGCGGCGGGTCTATAACTCGCACCTGGAATCGCGAGTCGATCCGGAACTCTTCACCGATATGCCGAGCCGAATTCGCAACGCGGTTTTTTTGGTATTATCGAGCGAAAACTGCCTTATGGCGAAACTGCAGATGGAGAATTTGGCGCTCGATGATGCGTTGAACCGCCTGCCGCTCGGCGTGATCATCGTCGATGTCTTCGGCCATCCGGTCAGGATGAACAGGGCTGCCGCAGCGATCGTCGACGCGGACGATGGGTTGTCCGTTGGCCGTGACGGCTTGCAGGGAACATTTGATGGCCAACTCGTCAAACTGAAGGATGTCGTCTGGCGGACAGGGCGTGCGTCGAAGGGTAAAAAGGATGACGATACCGGCGCGATCGCACTGGAACGGCCGTCCGGCGATCGTCCGTTATCGGTTGTTGTCACGTCCTTGCGCACCGAGTCGCATTATTTCGATAAGGATCGCCCGGCCGCTTTGATATTCATCGGCGATCCGGAAACCCATCCCGCGTTCGATGAGAGCCGCCTGAGCAGGCTCTATGGCCTGACGCGCGCCGAGGCCCGACTGGCCGCGTTATTGGCGCAGGATTTGAGCCTCGCCGACGCTGCCGAGGAATTATCCGTCAGTCAGCATACGGTGCGGACGCACGTAAAGCGGATCTTTTCCAAAACGACAACCGAGCGGCAGTCTGGACTTATCAGGCTTCTGCTTAGCGGTCCGGCGCCAATCAGCCCGGACTGATTACTCGGGCCCCTAAAATTCGATGCCGAATATCGCCGCTATTTTCGACCGTGAGGCCGAAAAATGGGATGCCGACCATGGTCCTGAATCGCAAAACGCCGGAGCGTTTAGGGCGCGGTCCGCGTATCTGCGATCGCTTTGCAGCCAACTCGGCAAACCGCGCGTCCTTGATCTTGGCTGTGGAACCGGCTGGCAATTGCTGGATTTGACCAACGTTATCGATGCAGGCGTCGGCCTCGACATTTCGCCTGGCATGATCGCGCAGGCGCGGGGAAACACGGCCCAGTCTGGAGAGCCGAAAAAGTTCGCGTTCGAAGTTTGCGATGCAGAGACGGCTACGCCGGAAAAGTTTGGCTATTTCAACTTAGTTCAATTCGTTGGGTCTCTGGAGCATGCGCCGGATCCCGGACGGCAACTCTCCGCGGCTTCCCGGCTGCTCGAGTCGGACGGCATTTTGGTCATTATCATGCCGCATCCCTGGAACCCAATGATCTTACGAATGCGCCTTACGGCGGATGCCAAGCGCGATGCGCCGGCCCGTCATTATAGCCCGCGGCAATTGCGCCGGTTGGCGGCGCCGCAAGGGCTTTCATTGAAATCCGTCCTTGCCTTGCCTTTTCGCTCCTCGGCCGGGCGCAGTGGCGAACGAAGTCAAAACTGGCCGATTGTTTCGGGCGCCTATGCGGCGTGTTTCGGCAAGGCCCTTTCTTGACAAGCGCCGATCCCAGGTGGCTTGATCTGGGATAGGGTTTGCTTGGGAGCGAGGGTCAGATGAACGCAAAAGACAACACCGACGCATTGGAGGCTGCGCGTAATGCCGGCCTCTCTAAAATGGCGAAGCAATTTCCCGATGATGTGGCGCGGGCGTTCGAGTTCGCAAAGTCTCTGGCGGAACGCCTGCCGCGCGATATTGCGCCAGCGGATGAACCAGCGCATGTCTATCGTGCGGGGCGTGCGGGCCAATGACCGATTTTGCTTACCTGACGATCGCGGAGGCCGCGCAGCGCCTCTATAATCGCGACATCTCGCCGGTCGAATATACACAAGCGCTTCTGGACCGCATTGCGGCGCATGACGGTTCCCTGCATTCCTTTCTGCATGTCTGCGGCGATCACGCGCTCGACTCCGCTAAGGTGGCGGAAGCGGAAATTTTGGCAGGTGAGTGGCGGGGTCCGATGCACGGCGTGCCTTATGCACTGAAAGATATTATCGATGCCGCCGGCGAGCCGACGACCTGCCATTCGAAAGTCATGGCTCGAAACAGTGTCCCCGAGACCGACGCTCATGTTACGGCGAAGTTTCGGGAAGCCGGCGCCGTTCTGGTCGGAAAAACCGCGACGCATGAGTTTGCGATTGGTGGGCCCAGCTTCGACCTGCCATGGCCGCCGGCCCGCAACCCTTGGAACCCGGCACACTTTACCGGTGGCTCATCGAGTGGCTCTGGCGCGGCTCTGGCGGCCGGATTTGTGCCTGCCGCACTGGGCACCGACACCGGCGGTTCGGTGCGTAACCCCGCGTCGCTTTGCGGTCTTGTTGGGATGAAGGCGACCTATGGCCGCGTGAGCCGCCGCGGCGTTTTTCCGCTCTCGTTTACGCTTGACCATGTCGGGCCGATGACCCGCACGGTCGAAGACAACGCGATCCTGCTCAACGTCATCGCCGGTCACGACGCACAGGATCCTGGCAGCTCGCCGGCGGAGAAACCGAATTTCACGGCGCGTCTCGACCGGGATATCAAGGGCATGCGTATCGGTGTGATCCGGCATTTCTTCGAACATGATCTGGAAGCGGATTCGGAGATGGCGAAGAGCATCAACGACGCCGTAGAGGTCCTGCGGGGTCTTGGGGCAGAAGTGTCCGATATGACCTTGTCGCCTCTTGATACCTATGCAGCGGCCAACCGCGTTATTCTGCTGCCGGAAGCCTACGCCATTCATGAAAAATGGTTTCAGGAACGGCCTGAGGATTACGGTGAACTGGCCCGGCGTCGCATCATGGGCGGTGCCTTTATCCGTGCGGCTGACTATGTGAACGCGACGCGCGTCAAGGCGCGCCTGGTGCAAGAGTATGAAGAGGCGATGCGTGGTTTCGACGTCGCGATAACCGCCTCAAGCATGGATCCCGCTTGCGAAATCGAAAACGAGGAAGAAGCCGAAAGGACTTATGGACGACAGGCTCGGACTCCTTTCAACCTGACGGGAGCACCGGCGATGTCTGTCCCGACGGGCTTCTCCAAGGCCGGTCTGCCCTTGTCGATGCAGATTGCCGCCAAGAATTTCGACGAAGCCCTGATCTATCAAGTCGCCCATGCTTATGAAAAGGCGACGAACTGGACCGAACAACGTCCACCGCTCGCGGCGTAAGCCAGTTCATTGACTGAACCAGCATTCAAGTCGCGGCAGGACGAAACGGTCCAGGATTGGAACGCCCTCGATAGGCATCTTCAATCGAAAGGATTCGCTTTAACCGGAAGTGAGCCGCCGCGGCAGTTTGCATCAGGTTTCGGGAACCTCAATTTCTTTCTGGAGATCAATGGCGAACCATACGTGTTGCGCCGGCCACCCACGGGACCAGTCCCGCCCGGCGCGAACGATATGGCGCGCGAGAACAGGATATTGAGTGGCTTGTGGCGCGAATTTCCGCTCGCGCCCAAAAGTATTCTGTTTTGTGATGATATCGAGATTTTGGGAGCGCCTTTCTTCATCATGGAATACAAGCCCGGTCTGGTCATCGGCGGCGAGATGCCGGCGGCGGTCGCGGCGCGGGGCAAACCAGGCGAGCAGTTGGGCCATATGCTCGTTGCGATTCTGAAGGATCTCCACCAGGTCGATCCGGAGGCGGTCGGTCTTGGCACTCTTGGTCGGCCAGAAGGGTTTCGCGAGCGCACAGCGGCAGGCTGGATCAAAAGGGCGACTCTGGCCTGGGATAACGAGCCACCGGCGGTAGTGGACGAACTGGCGGCGTGGTTGGGAAAGGATCGAACGTTGCCCGAGCAGGCGACGTCGTTCCTGCATAACGATTTTAAACTCGACAATGTGGTGCTCGATCCGGACAGCCTTGAGCCCGCCGCTGTGCTGGACTGGGATCTCGGCACCCGTGGCGACCCGCTTGTCGATCTTGGTGTGATGCTGGGCTATTGGACGGAAGCTGGCGATCCGGACGCGATGCAGAATCTGCATCAGATGCCGACAGGGGGATACGGTTTTCCGACACGCGAAGCGGTTGCAGCCGATTACGCCGCGCTGACGGGCCGCGATTTGTCAGGGTTCAAGTGGTACCGCGTCCTAACCAGCTTTCGGGTCGCCGTAATCTTCATGCAGCTGCACCGGCGCTACCGTGAAGGCGGCGCCGGTGATCCGCGTTTCATGGAATTCGGTACGCTTGCCGAAGGGCTGCTCGAATTCAGTCACGAAGTCGCGCAAGGCCGTATTTTTTAAAGCGCCTCGAACTAACCGATGAAACCGCCATCATCCTTCGTGATGGCGACGATGCTTGAGCGCGGCACCGTATCGCCGCCACCGGGGAAGTGGCTCGTGCCGCCTTTCTCCCCGGGATGCTGGATGCCCACAAAGAGAGTCTTACGATCGGCTGCCCAGGTGATTCCCGTGACTTCGCACTCCTCGGGTCCAACAAGGAAACGCCGAATTTCACCCGAGTCGGGATTGCCGACGAGCATTTGATTATTGCCCATACCGGCGAAATCGCCTTTGTCCTTGTAATTGCCGTCGGTCTGAATCCAAAGCAGCCCATTCGAGTCGAAGGCGATGCCGTCCGGCGAATTGAACATATTCGCAGCATTGATATTTTTCGAACCCGCATAGGCATCGGAATACACTGTCGGATTGCCAGCCAACACAAAGAGGTTCCAGCTAAAGCCGGATTTTTCGTGATCGCCGGCGTCCGGGGCCCAGCGGACAATTTGCCCATATTTGTTGCCGGCGCGGGGATTGGGGCCACCTACCGGGGTTGCGTCGCCACCTTTGTTCGGCTTTTTACCGCGGTTCTTGTTGTTGGTCAGGGTGCAGTAGACTTCAGCCTTTTTGGGATTGGCGGCAACCCATTCGGGCCGGTCCATCGTCGTTGCGCCAACCGCGGAGGCGGCCTGGCGCGTGTGAATGCAGATTTCCGCTTGCGAGTTCATGCCCGTCGAGGCTGGGGTCAAGGCGAGCCATTCACCACGCATATTGTCATTGAACTTGGCGACAAAAAGGCTGCCATTTTCAAGCAGGTCGCTATTGTCGCCGCCTTCGATGTAGTGGCCCTCGCTCACGAATTTGTAAAGAAACTCACCTCGCTCATCGTCGCCCATATAGACGACTATCCGGCCGCTGCCCGTCATAACGACTTCGGCATTTTCGTGTTTGAAGCGGCCCAGTGCTGTCCGTTTTTTCGGCGTCGATGTCGGTCGCAAGGGATCGATCTCGACGATATATCCGACCCGATTGGGCTCATTCGGATGTTTGGAAACGTCGAACCGTTCGTCGCCGGCGGCCCAGCCAAAACCTCTCTTATCTTCCGTTTTGATCCCGTAGCGCTTTAACGACTCGGATAGCGCGTATGCCTGGTCGCTGCTCGCAAAGTAGAGATTGAAGTTTTCCTCGCAAGCAAGATAGGTGCCCCAGGGCGTGCGGCCGTTGCCGCAATTATTCCAAGTTCCCTTCGCGCTTGTGCCATTGTGATCCGCAGCCGTTCTCAGCAATTCATGACCGCGTGCGGGACCTGTGATTTCCATCGCCGTGTCGGCCGTGATGCGCCGGTTGTATGTCGAGTCCTTGACGATTGACCATGTACCGTTTTGCTGTTCGATCTGGAAGACCGAAACACCATGTGCGGCTTTGGCTTTCCGCAAGTCGTCCGGTGTCTCGGA
>JAJFJB010000010.1 GCA_021774435.1 Alphaproteobacteria bacterium | reverse complement strand
TCCAGATCGAACGCGTAGAAAAGACGATCTTGCTGACCTAACGCTGCGCCCATCATCACACTGCCTCCGTCTCAACCCTTAAAACGAAGGAATCACATCCAGATCCAGCCCTCAACCACCTTTTTCAACACCCTCAGCCATTTCCGGAAGTCGCACCTCCTATTTGTCGGACTAGGCTTGAGCGTTGCCCGGCGGCTACACTTTCCTCAAGTTGGAGGGGACTCAACGCAAGCTAGCGGCAATCGTGGCTACCGATGTGATCGGGTAGGATGGGGACTTTACACGTGCCATGACATGCTTCCCCACCAAACCTCGAAAGCCTTTCAGAGTGGTTCGGGTACAGGGGGAAGGAAATTGACATTAGTCCCTCGACTTTTTACGGCAACTCAAGCGCGGGCTACACAGCAAGAGCACCAGCGGGTAGAGCCGACTGAACCCTATCGGCCACGCGCTGCCCCCAAACTCAAGCTATTTCGGCCAGTTAAGACGCTTTGTCGGCGGCCAGCTAGATACCTAATCCGAGTGTGGATCGTATTTTGTTGGAATCGCTTTCGCGACCCAACGAACTTCGTGAAGCCGCTTTACCGCATTGAAAACAGATCAGGCTATGTCGGAGAGGCTCGAAGCGCATCCGACATAACCTGTGATCTGATCTGGTTGACGTTATTCGCCTAGCGCTTTCAAAATTTTGGGCGGGGACATCGGCAGTTCATAGAGGCGTTTGCCAGTGGCATCTGCAATCGCGTTAGCAATCGCCGCCAGGGCCGGCACAATAGGAACTTCGCCCACGCCCTTCACCCCATGGGGGTGACCCGGATTGGGTAATTCGACCATCACCGTATCAATCGCCGGAAGGTCAGAGGCAACAGGCATGCGATAGTCGAGGAAGCCAGCGTTATCTAAGCGGCCGGTTTTGCCATAGATGAGCTCTTCATTCAGCGCCCAGCCAACGCCCTGGGCGACGCCGCCCTGCATTTGGCCTTCGACATAGGACGGATGGATCGCCCGGCCGACATCCTGACTGGCGGTGTAGCGTAGAATTTTGACAGTCCCGGTTTCCGGGTCGACTTCGACATCGACCATATGCGCGCCGACCGCGCCCATGTGACCGGTCGTGTTCTTAGAAACAGCCGCCACGATCGGCCCGCCCGTTGCTGCTGCTTTCTTCGCCAGTTCCGGCAGGGTGAGCGGATCAAATTCACCGGCGTTCGGGCCGGCTGGATGTGCCGCGCCATCGCGCCATTCGACGGCTTCTGCCTCAATGCCCCAAATGCTTGCCGCGCGGGCCGTCAAGTTACTGATGACTTGTTCTGCGGCCTCGTTGACCACAATGCCGGACGCAAAAGTCACCCGGCTGCCGCCGGTGACGGCACTGACGCCAACATTGTTGGTGTCGCCGATCTGCGCTTTGACCTCGCGATAGTCGATGCCCAGTTTCTCGGCCACGATATTGACCGTCGAGGCGCGGCTGCCGCCGATGTCCGGGTGTCCGGTGATCGCCAACACCGTGCCATCCTCGTTGACGTTCAACTGGGCGCTGGACTCGCCACCGGCGTTGCCCCAATAGCCGATGGCGACGCCGCGGCCCTGGTTTGGTCCCAATTTGACCTGACTGTTGGGATGATTGCGGACCGACTCGATGCATTCCTGGATGCCAGCCTCGCCAATCTTGGCGCCGTAAATGGTCGGTTTGTCCGCGGGCAGAGCGTTGCGCAGACGCAGCTCCCAAGGGTCGATGTCCAGTTCTTCGGCAATTTCGCTCAGAATCGCCTCGAACACATAATTGCCTTGCGGCGCGCCGGGGGCCCGATAGGCAGCGACGTTCGGGCGGTTGGAAACGATGTCCAATCCCTTCACGTTGGCATGCGGAATGTCATAGCAGGTGAACGAAAAACTACAGGCGCGGCCTACCGGAGAGCCCGGAAAGCAGCCGGCCTGGAAGTTGTAAGCGCCTTCCACAGCCGTCAGTTTGCCGTCTTTGGTGACCCCGACTTTCAGACGCGCTGACATGCCGGCCGCCGGCCCGGTCGCGTGGAATACTTCCTCGCGGCTGTTCTGCATTTTAACCGGGCGACCGCACTTTTTGGACAGCACCATCGCCACCGGTTCGAGGTAGACGATGGTCTTGCCGCCAAAGCCGCCTCCGATTTCGGCCGGGATGGCCTTGATGTCTCCGGTCGCCATGCCCGCAAGCTTGGCAGTCAGACTACGGACCATGAAATGTCCCTGGCTGCTGCTCCAAACTGTGGACTGGGAATCGGGCTTGTAGCTGACAACGCAGGCCTGCGGCTCAATATAGCCTTGATGCACGGCGGCAGATTTGAACTCGCGCTCAATCACCAGATCGGCCTCGGCGAAACCTTGTTCGACATCGCCGGTTTTGACCGTCTGGATGTTAGAAATGTTGGTTGGCCCTTCGATCCCGTCGGTTTTCAGCCAATCGTGCAAAATCGGCGCGTCCGGCGCCATCGCCTCGTCGACGTCGATGACATGCGCCAGCACTTCGTAATTAACCTCGATCAGTTTCAGCGCGGCCTCGGCAACGCTTTTCGAAATTGCGGCGACCGCCGCCACTGGCTGGCCACTGAAGAGAATTTTTTCCCGGGCCATACAACCGCGGGCAATCCAGCGAATATCGTTCGGACCCGACGGCAGCGGCACGTCCAAAGGCAGCAAGGGAAGGTCGTCGCTGGTAATCACCGCCAGCACGCCATCCAATTCTTCCGCCTTGGAAGTATCGATTTTCTTGATCAGTGCGTGGGCGTGCGGACTCCGTAACACTTTGCCCCAGACCATGCCGGGCATGGTGAAATCCGCCGCGTATTGCGCCGAGCCGATGACTTTATCGATGCCGTCGGGCCGCAGAGTACGCTGGCCGATCCATTTATTCTTAGGCGATATGACATTCATTTTTTCGTTCCTTGTCCGCAATGGTCACTGATAGGCCACCGAAGCCTGTCGTTTGCGCGCCGAAAAGACCTGCTAGGTTCGGGCGGCGCGGCAGGTGCGGGCTATCGCAAACATGGATAAACCATAGTCGTCGAGAACATCGGCAGGCAAGACGTCATCCGAGAATAGCCATCTGGTAGTGGTGATGTACCTTCGGTATCGGGCAGCGCGATTCTGGAAGAGCGAAATGCCCTGACCGAGATAGCGCCTTTGCTATTTCTGGAATGAGGCGCGAATCGGACGAGCTTCGGTTTAAGCCGTGAGGTCGTTGTTTAGCCAAAATGCGGTCTAGGTTTTATTCTTCACAGGGAAATCTCAAGCGCAGTTCTTCAAGGTTGCTCACAAGGTGATTGGGAGCCAAAGACGTTGCTTCGTAGAGCAGTAAGTACTCAAGCGTATCTTGATGGCCCAAATCCTTGTCGGCGCGGACCATATGAACTGATATGAGTTTCCGTAGCCAGGGAAACCACCTACGTGGCCCATAAGATGCAACTGGCTTCAACCAGGTCCCGTCGTCCTCGTAGAGCACGATTACATCAGATAACAAGTCAGCAGGAAATTTAGCCCAGTCATCCATTGCATGAGAAAGATCATCATAAACTCTAACCTCGCCATTTTCCACAAAGCCTATGATCATCAATTGCAATCCGCCGTTGAAGAATATCATTTGTGGAAAGTATCGAAGACATATCGGCAGCTGGGCAACACGAATTTTGCTTGGGACACTCCTACACCAGGTCCGTTCTGGGTTATTTATTACCAAACCGCGGTATCGCTCGGCACGTCCGGTGCTGCGGGATAAGCGGAAATAAACAGCACGAAAGCCGACATCTCCGCGTGTATGTCGCTTGCTGAGGGCAGAACGGAAGCCAATCTCAGCAAGCCTCACAGCCGTTTTTAGCCAACTGCAGAAGTCGATCCGTTGGCAGTAATCGCCCCAAATAGTCGTTCACTTCATCGAGCACGTCTTCGATCAAGTTTCAGAAGAGGCAGGCTATTGGGGTTAGCGCGCAAAGCATTATCGAGTGCCTCACCGGCTCCCACATGGTCATAGTGCGCGTCGCGAATGCGGACGATCATCGTCCATGCGTCGGTAAGGTTGGGGTCCAGCAGAACCGCCTCTCGAAACGCTGCTTCCGCCGCGGTGAAATCCCGTGTCATGAGGGATATGCCGCCCTCGATGAGGCGCACCTCCGGGAAGTCCGCGCGTGCGCGTAAGGCCGCACGCCATTCGGCCGATGCACCGGAAAGGGCTAACGCCTCGGTCGGTTTTAGGCGGGACAGGGGCGCGTCGACCAGGGCCCGCGCAGCGGCAATCCTGACGGCGCGAAAACGGTCCTGCAGCAGTGGTGCCACGCGTTGAAAACGTTGCGCCGGAGAGGCTCCGCGCTGAACGCCTATGGCCGCCGCCCAAACAAGCGGGTTCTTGTCCTTCAACAGCGGCGCAGCACGTGTCGCCAGGGCGGAATTGGCGACACTGCCGAGGTCCCGCAGGGCGGTCGCCCGGGCGATTTCCGGCGCGGCCGAGCTGATCGCCAGGTCGTCGACCGAGGCAGCGAAATCGGAGACGATTATGCGGGCCGGCCCGGCACGCGGACTCAAAACCAGCCCGTACGTATTCGCCGGCAAAAATTCTTTTCACCGATGCTGCTCGTGCAGATTGTCGCAAAATGAAACCGGTTAGTCATTCCACTCAAAGTATGATACCTAGTGGAATGATCTAGGCTCCCTCTACGGTCGCTCATCCGCCGACAAAAAGACGAAACTGCGTGGACAGGAATGGCACAAGTCTCTTTCTCAGACTATTTGAGCGCACACCGCGCCCTGAAAAACGAAGTCAGCGGCAATCTATTCACGAAGTTGCCGGAGTTCGATGCCGACGGAAAGCCAATTCCGATGGAGCAGGAACCGGTGCGGTTCTCGGCCACTGAGGTGTTGCTGCTGATCCAGCCTTATGTCTCCACCCGTTTCATGGATCAGGTCAGGGCGGTAGTGCCACTGGCCCTGTATCTGGCCCTTTTCCAGATTTTGGTCCTGAGCCAGGTCGTGGAGGATTCGATGCTGATCACGGGCGGCCTGTTCGCCGTGATCGTCGGTCTCATGATTTTCATGGAGGGGCTCGCCCGTGGGCTGATGCCCTTTGGCGGGATCATCGGCAGCACGCTGCCGCGCAAGTCGCCATTGCCCCTGGTCCTGTTCATCACGTTGCTCCTCGGTATCGGCGTCACCTTCGCCGAGCCGGCGATCGGAGCCCTGCAGGCAGCGGGGCAGAACATCTCGGTAGAGCGTGCGCCATATCTCTATGCGCTACTTAACGACTGGTCTGGCGCGTTGGTCCTGGTGGTTGGCATCAGCGTCGGTCTGGCGGCGGTGCTCGGTACTGTCCGCTTCCTCTACGGCTGGAGCCTGAAGCCGCTCATCTATCTCGCTTTGGCACCGGTGTTGGCGCTGACGGTCTATTGCTCCATCGACCCCGATCTTCGCAATACCCTGGGGCTGGCCTGGGACGCCGGTGCGGTAACGACGGGACCGGTGACGGTTCCGTTGGTTCTCTCCCTCGGCATTGGCATCGCCGGCGCCGCCGGCAAGAGCGACTCGGGGCTGTCCGGCTTCGGCATTGTCACGCTTGCCTCTTTGTTTCCCATCCTCGGCGTAATGTTGCTGGCAATCTATGTAGCAAGCACCGTGACGCCGGCCGAGATATTGGAAGCCGCCCGGCTCGCGGCCAGCGCCGCTCAGGATGTGCGACTGCCCTGGTACCAACGCAGTCCAGGAGGGGAAATAATCCTGGGGATACGCGCCATCGCGCCGCTGGTGATCTTCCTGTTCCTGGTGCTCAAGCTGGTCCTGCGTGATCGCCTGCCTAACCCGGGCGAGATCTATTACGGTATCGGGCTCACGATTATTGGCATGTGCATCTTCAACGTCGGTCTGACCTATGGTCTGTCGAAGCTGGGTGGGAATGCAGGCGGTTTGGTCCCTGCGGCCTTCTTGGAGATCGATGGCGTCGCGAATTCACCCAAATACGTCTACGGAGTCGGCTTGGTCATCGCCTTGGCCTTCGCCTGGTTTCTGGGATTCGGCGCCACCGTTGCGGAACCTGCGTTGAACGCACTGGGCGTCACTGCAGAGGAACTGACGGAAGGTGTGTTGAAGAAGAGGACTTTGATCACCGCCGTTTCTATCGGCGTCGCATTCGGTATCGCCCTCGGACTTGCCAAATTGATCTTCGGCCTGCCGCTGGTGTGGCTGATCGTTCCCGGGTACCTCGCCGCCATCGTGCTGACCATGTTTTCCAGCGAGACCTTCGTCAACGTCGCCTGGGACTCGGCGGGCGTAACCACGGGGCCGATCACGGTTCCCCTGGTGCTCGCCATGGGAATCGGTTTCGGTAACGCGACGAATGCCGTGGATGGGTTTGGTATTCTGTGCATGGCGTCGATCGGCCCGATCATCACCGTAATGATCAGCGGTCTGTGGGCGCGGTTCAAGGCGAATCGCCAGATGCAAGCTGCCAAGCGTGAGACAGTGCTTTCAAAAGAACAAGAGGCGAAAGCAATCCTATGAGCGAAATCATCTACCTGACCGATATAGCCATCATCACCTGCATCGTCGCCAAAAGACGGTCGGAGGCAGTGCTTCTCGCGGCTCGCGAAATAGGCGCACGCGCTGCCTTCGTTCACAGCGTCCAGGGCTGGGGCATTCGTGAGCGACTGGGAGTTTGGGGCGTCGCGGTGGAAACCGAGAGAGACGTTATCGAGTTCCTGGTGTCTTCAGACCAGCAGGATCTGATTTTCGAGGCCATTTACCAGGCAGCAGACCTGAATACCCCGGGCAATGGGTTCATGTATATCAGCCCCGTGGAAAGGGCAGCGACCTACGTACACGAGGCGGCTCGCAAGCAATTGGACGTGAACCCGGAATGAGCACCGCGCCCGATTTTGCGCCCCGAAGGTCGGACTTCCCGGCTTGCAAAGCCATCCATTGTATCCTGCCCGACGATGGCACAGGCAAGCGCGTGCTGGTCGAACTGCGGAAAAGACAAGGTATCATCAGGGTCGGTAGTGCGACCCGTCGTGGTGTCGGAGCCCTCGGCCAGGTCAAAACGAAACGCAGCAAGCTGCCGGAGCCGAACTTGGTCAATCATGTATACATACTATGTTCCGAAAACGAGGCGGACGGGATCTTCGATTTCATATTCTGGTCCGCGCAGCTCGATAAGCCGGGCCGTGGTATGATGTGGCAGCAGGCTGTAACCGGCTGCACACCCTTTGAACTGCCGTCGGATATCCCGGATGACGAGACGGGCGCCTAGAGTTTCAGGGTATTGCTCGAGCCCTCAGTGCAAAACCAGCATCATCAGTTCCTGATAAAGAGAATGGAGGACGTCGTGCGTACAGGATTTCCTGTCATCATTTTCGCCAGTATTGCGTTCATTTTGCTGGCTGGTTGCTCAGATCAGCCAGATGAAGCGATGCCTGTCAAGGAGCGGCAACCTACCCACGCCGTAGCCGGTGATGAGCTGAAAATTGTCACCGGCCAAAGGCTATATGTGCCCGCATATTCCGAGATCTATGTCGGAGACAAAGATAGCACTAGGGATATGACCGTTACGCTCTCCATACGCAATACCAACCTCGACAAGCCCATTTTCATTGGCTCTGTGAAATACTTCGATACAAATGGTCAGTTAGTCACGGAGTATGTGGAATCGCCTTTGCGTCTCGCCCCCATGGCGACAGCTGAATTTATCATTAAACGTAGCGACGACCGGGGTGGTACCGGTGCTAACTTCATTGTAGGGTGGGGTGCAGAAGAGCGGGTTTTTGAGCCAGTTGTAGAAGCGGTTATGGTCAGCATTGCCGGGACCCAGGGATTGTCGTTGCTTAGCACGGCTCGGGTTCTTGAGGAAAAGCAGTAACCCTAAGATTTCCCTTCTAGGCTGCGGTTGTTCGCGAGTGACAGTGAGTAGTGGGATTAAACCCCATGACATCCGGGCCGCCCCGTCTCGCCCGGTGCGTGATGTTGTGCGTGTGACGTTGCCCCTTGATTGTACCCGTTTATAAGTTAGGGCTGTTCTGGTTATGGTCCCTCTGGGACCGGGTTGCAAACGCCTTGGGTGAGAGACCGCCCAGACTGGTGTGCGGCCTCTCGTTATTATAGTCCTGTCGCCAATCTTCGATGACCTTCACCAACCGCTCCACACCCAGGCGGCCGACCCCGGCGACAATACCGAATTCGGCAAGATGGGCGCGCAGGGCATTGATCAGCGTGCTGCCTGACTTCCGAGATGGGTCATTTATTACCAAAACGCGGTATTGCCCGGCACGTCGGAAGCTGCGGGGAAAGCGGAAATGAACGGCGTGAAAGCCGACATTGCCGCCCGCATGTCTCTTACTGAGGGTCGAACAGAAGTCGATCCGGATCGTCGCGAGTTCGCTTTTTAGCCGAGGCTGTTGAAGAAGTCGCGATTAGGCCGATTTTCGATTTCCGCTTTTAGTAATAACGGACATTTGTTTTCCGCCGCGGCGTGATGCCTCAGCGGATATGCGATGTTTGTGGGTTTTGCCGTTTTCAGTTCATGTGGTCA
>JAJFJB010000090.1 GCA_021774435.1 Alphaproteobacteria bacterium | reverse complement strand
CCTTTCGACCAGCAAGCCGTCAGCGGTTTATCGCAGTCGCCGCAGAGAACGAAGCCGCGTAGTGGGAAATCGGCATTGATGTCCTTGCGGGCGGCAGCCTTGGCGCTGCTCTTGAGACGCTCTTGTATCTTTTGGAAAGTGGCGAAATCGATCAGTCCTTCATGCTTGGCTTTGCGTAATGAAACATCCCAGTTCGGCGATTCGAGATAACCGGCATATAGCACCTGATTGAGCAAATCCGTTACATGCTGCGCGCGAACCTCGCCGTGCTTTTTGTCTTTGGGATACAGCGGTTGCGCTTGAAGAAAACGCCTTACCTCGACTTGCGTTTCGAACCGGCCCGATGCATAGCCTTCGAGCGCCTCTTGTATAATGGAGGCAAGAGGCTCATCGCGCACAAGCATGTTGCCTTCGCCGCGTGTTTTTTCGTAGCGATAGCCTCGCGGTTTCCAGAACACCCAATATCCGCTCACCAATCGCGCGCGCATGCGGTGGAAGGTCTGTTCCGCGTTCTTCTCGCGTTGATGTTGCGCTGCGCCTGCGAGCACGTTTTCGACCATCTTACTGTCGGCGTCGTCGGCAAACTCAATGGAGGGGGATTCAAGCTTGCCCCCGGCGCGAATAATGGTTCGGCGCAACTCCCAATGCGCTTCCACGCCGCGCGCAAGGCGGCTGATATCGTCGATAATGACGATGCAGTTATCGTCGCGATGTCGCCGGAGATAGTTGAGCATCGCTTTCATGCCGGGACGGTCCACCACGCTTCCTGTCAGATCGTCGGTGAATTTTTCGACGATGGTATAGCCCTTCATTCGGGCGTATTCATGGCAGCGGGTTTCTTGACTGCCCAGCCCGTCGCCCCGCTTGGTCTGCGCCACACTGGATACACGGCAATAAATGACTGCCTTTCTTATTATATCGTTTGTCATGAATTGCCTCCTTCCGCTGCGGAACCTTGCGCGGCTTTCTCGAATTTTCGTTTGTGTTTCTTATTCTCCAATTTTACTCGATCAGCGCTGGTTTCCGAAGAATTCGAGCCCAATTCCGGCATAAAGTTCTGGATAGAATTGACGTCGAATCCAATCTCGACAAAGCTTTTCATGATCGACCACAAGGCTTGAAGGAACTCGACCTGCTGCTCGTCGCTCAGATCGGATTCCTTCATTTGCGCCCGGTACTTCTCCACATCGAGAGGAAGGTCGCCCGCAGGCGGGTTATCCGGCACGCCGAACAGCCCCCCGGTTTTTGATTTTTCTATCTCTTTTTCGCCTGCGTCGTTCATATTTTACTCCTCTTCTACGTCTTTTGCCTTTCCGTCTTCCTCCACTCATGATGGAACAAAAAGAGAACAACCTATCATAAATAGAAGCAATATTGCAACTACTTTCTTAGGAATAAATTCCCTGAAAGCAGTTGCATCGCATTCGGCCTATTGCTCCGGACCACGGTCCGGTGCGCGATCCGGGGCTTGGACCGGTGCGGTGGGTTGGGCGTTTGCCAGGGCATCGTCCCGTTGCGCGGCGAGCCCTTGTGCCGCCGGTTGAGATTGGGCCTGCTGGGTATTTGGTTCGCTCTGGCCGGGTTCCTGTTGGCGCGCGATTTCCTTGTGATACTCGCGCCACAGGATCATTTCCTTGTTGGCCTCCATGAGCAGCGCTTGCGCCTTGAGCACATCGGCACCGCTCAGCGAGCGGGATTCACCGAATTCGCCGGTCTGTTCGTTCTTATAGGTCCGGCCAATCGTGGCGGAGGTGTACGGCCCATTCGCGCCGTTCTGTTCCCAGATTTTGACGACAACCGCACCGTCGCGCAGCGTTTGGATCGGGGCTTTCCTTTGTTCTTCACTCATTTTGCTTCTCCTTGAGGTGATTGAGCCGTCACCGCGACGGCCCACGGGATGGTGTTGGGGAAACGCGCGCTATCTCACGCGCAGGTTCGGGGGTGCTTTGCCGTTCGGCGGCTTGCGCCAAGACGGCGTCGCGCTGTTCGGCCAACCAGCGTTCCTTAAAGGCCTGCCGATCTACATTCTGACCCATGGGGCCACTCGGATGCGGGGCCGGATGGGGCCTGTCCTGTTTGACCATGGCGGAGCCACGCCCCGTATCGCCTTGCGCGCGGTTCGGTCCGGGCTCGTTTGCAGGGCTTTGGGTTTGCCGGAAGTCGTTTCGTACGCGCGGCAGCGTGTTAAGCGCCTCGTTCGAGAGCCATGGCCCGGATATATCAAGCGGCTTGGGCGTAAGTTTTTGCTCGAAGCGCTTGTTGAACGCTTCATGGCTCTTATGCGCATAGGCGATGTTGCGATTATCGGCCATCACGGCCCTCCCGCGTGTCGAACCAGGCCAGAAGCGGACAATAGGCCATGCTGGGCTTGAAGAATCCGCGTGAGCCGACATACACACAGCCGTAACCGCTCAAATCCCAGCGCAAATGCGGACCGATGGGGCTGATCAGGAAGGCGATCAGCAGGATCATCGGGCCATGACGGCAAGCACGGCCCAGCCAATAGGAACAATAAGCCAGCCGCCCGAGCAGATTACGCAACGCGATCATGATTATGCTCCTCTCTTGAACGGTTTCAAAAGCGCGTGGAATATTCGCTTCAAGACTCCACCATGACGCCGCCGTATCCGCAGCACGACGGGCAGCAAATACGGCTTGCCGAAGAACGGGTTGATATCGATCTGTTTGCGGAACGGCGCGATAGCGGCGATGGGCGGCATATCGACCAGCGCGGGCTTGTTCTGCCGAACGATCAGGATTGCCTTTCCGGACCGGCGCACCTCGTCCCTATCCATGAGGGCGCGGCCTTCTTCCTTCAGATCGAAACCGTCGAGCGTGGACGCGCCCTTTCCCTTGTTGCCGCGATTGCCCTGCACGATGAGCGATTGCTTGCCCACCAACTCTTCGATCATCTTGAGCGTTTCAGGCTCCCGCTGTCCGGCCAGGAACTGTTTGATCTCCGTTTCGGACAACAAAATATTGAGGGCTTCCTTGCCGTAGACACGGCGGAATGCCGATAGCGACTGGATGATCCAGTGCACGTGGATTCCGAACTCTCTGCCCCACGTCATAAGGGTATCGGCACCGTTTATTTTAAAGTTGGTTCCCTCATTTGCGATGAGATAGACGGGCCGGTTCCGGTTCGGGCTGCGCTTCCATTCCTGGAGCATGCACCATTGAATCAATCCCAGGACCGGCGCTTGTGCGTCCATGCGCGAAGGATCCGCAACCAGGAACACGATGGTCGGGACCGGCCCTTCTTTTTGGTCCGAAAACCGGAACGTCGTCTTGGCGGTTTTCTTGCTGGCGCGCGTGGTGCGGTTGAAGCGCGAAAGGCTTTGTTGCGCCCCGCTTAAAAAGGAATCCGCCGTGCGCGAATCCGACGCTTCCAGCTGGTCCGCGATACCGGAAGCCAGCGCCATAAAATATTCGGCGTAGTCGGAAAGGTCTTCAGCACTTTGGTGCATTGCCCATGGCGATTCATGCAGCGGCATGCCTGTCGCCGATGTGGTAATCTCGCCATGCTCATCGACATTCTCGACTTCCAAACGTCCCGCCGCCCATTGCGCATGCTTCAGTAGGCTTGCCTTGTCGTTGAGCATTTGCTCGACATGGCCGAGCGTGGCCTCATAACCATAGACCAGTACGCACATTTGAATGGCGAAGCCCATCAAATCGCGGCTGCCGTTGCGAAAGAACCCGTTATCGTTTTGTCCGCCGCCGCTTTCCGCAGGTTCGGGATAAAGTTGCAGGCAAAGCTCGAAGATATCGTCGGTAACGTCGCGCAATCCGCCGGGCCGGAAGTAATCGTCGGCGATCAAACATTGAGGGTTGTAGCTATCGGACGGTCCGAGAATGTCCGTCCATAAATCCCCCAAATTGATAATGCGAACGGCATAGCCGCGCTTGCGCAGAACACCCGCAAGACAGCAGGCAGCGGTGCCTTTAAAATCCACGACCGTCTGGGAATGCGGGATCGAAAGAATGGTCGATTGAACCGCCCCCACGTCCTTGCCTGATCCGGCCGGGCCGAGTGTGAGCGCGTTCGAGGCGTAGGGAATTATCAGCTCACGGCCCTTGAAGGTGCCCCAATATGGCCCCCAGTTCTTCTCGTCGAGCTCGTGGCGCAGCTCACGCCGCCGCTTGATCCAGCCGGAAGTTCCACGGAGACCGATGGGGATGCGCGCCTGGAGTTTTTCGAAGAGATTGGCGCTTTGCAGAAACACCACCGACAGGAGTTGCAGGCTGGAGCTTGCCAGCACCACGGTCGCCGGACCTGAGAACGGGTTAATCTCGTAGCCCGAGAACACCGGCCCGAAATGGTCTATCGCCATCCAGGCCGCACCGCCGAACAACGCCGGGCCCAGCACCGAGGAGCCGGGCCGCTGTTTTTGCATTGGCGCGCTCACGACCCGGCCCAATGGCGCAGGCGGGTAAGCTCAACGCTGTCCGCCCCGTTGCCCTTAAAATAGTCTGGCCACCAATTGCGCAGTTCAGCGTTGGAGCAGTATTGCAGTCCCGACTGCGGCAGCTTGGTGGCCTCCACCAACAACACGGAGACCGCCGTTCCGGTAAAGGTGTTTGGTGCGATAGTCCGGTACGCCGCCGTCCGTTTGAATTTTGTGAAGGGCGGCATCGCCCCTTTAACCGCACAGAACCGCGCGATCTCGCTGTTTTGAATACCGTCAGTGATCACTGTCAGGCTGCGCGACGAGGCTTCGAAGCCGTCGTAACGGGAGATCGATTGCAACTGTTCCAGGATCGGACTGTCGCCGGATATTTTGTCCGGGTCTTGCGCGTCCGTCAGGATGTTGTCGACGGCCTTATTGTATGCGGCTTTGGCCTCGCTTGCCCGCCGCGCCAAATAGGTCGCGGGTTTCGACGGAGCGCCGATACTGGCCTGCTCCCGGACCGTCGCGGGCGGTTTGCAGATCGTGAAGGCTGGCCTGACCAGCGAGCTTTGAATGTCCGCAGCCGTGGTGAAGATCAAGATACGGCTGTTCGGTTCGGCGCGTTTATACGTTCTTGCGAACCCCGCGCGGTAGTCGCGCAGTTGCGGCGGCGATAGTTTCCGCAGGGAATTGTCCAGGGAGACGGCATGGACTTGCCGGTCCGGCCTCTCGTAGCAAAAATCAGCGTCCGCCGTTTCAATTCCGGTAATCGTATCAGCCACGAATATCGCGACGGCGAGTGCGAGAGATGTGACAACGCCTAGGATAGTCCATTTGAGCCAGGCGCTTTGCTTGCGGTTCTTCCGACCGCCACGGCGGCGCGAATTGCGTTTCGTCATGAACTTCATAACTCAATCTCCTTTCTCAGCGTGTGAACGGATGGTGGGAACATCCGCCAGGAAGGCGGCGTAAATTTCTTGCAAGGCCGCGAAGGCTTCGTCCCGGGCGGCTGCGAGCGCGAGAGCCGCTTGTGCGAGAACGTCCCGCTCCGCCCCACCAGGACCCGGCGATGGATCGGGATCGGGCAGGCGCAGGGCTTCGAACGCCGATAAATCCAACGCGGGCATATCGGTTTCTTGGCGGGTAATTTCTTCGTGCCCGCCGCGCCTTTCTTCGATCACATGCAGATATTCCAGGATGGCCGCATCGACGCTTTTGTTATGCGCGGCGGTTGCAGCCCGGTCTTCGGCCAAAGCTTCGGGGGATCCTTCCGACGCCGCTTCGAGCGCATCCCTGTAATCTTCGATGGCGTCGAGAGCGTTCTCCGCCGTCGTCTCCACCAAATCCATATACTGGTCATGAATATCTTCGGCAG
>JAJFJB010000089.1 GCA_021774435.1 Alphaproteobacteria bacterium | reverse complement strand
CATGACGGCGCGCAATCTCGCGGAGCAGAGCAAAATGGAGCGACGGTTCTTCGTCTGCGGGTGGAATGCACATCAGCCCACGAATTGGTAGTTCGAATTCATTGAGACACCGGGTGATAAATTTGTCCGCATCTTCTGGCGGAATGCCTGCCTTTTGCGCTTCATTACCCGTATTCACCTGAATTAGGCAGTCAGGCCGTCGGCCCGCCCGGTCCATTTCACGGGCCAAAGCCGCAGCTAATTTCGGCCGGTCAACAGTTTCAAAGACATCGAAAATTGCCATTGCATGGCGGACTTTATTAGTTTGCAAAGGCCCGATGAGATGAAGTTTCGTATCCGGAAACGCCTCCTTCAACGTGGGCCATTTTCCTTCTGCTTCCTGGACACGGTTTTCACCGAATACCCTATGGCCTGCCACTAGGGCCGCGCGGGACCTTTCGGCGGGATGCGCCTTACCAACGGCGACAAGTGTCACAGACTTCGGATCGCGGCCTGCTTCGCGAGAAGCTTCCGCCATTTCAGCTCTGACCTTGCGCAAATTTGCGGCAATGTCGGGACCCTTATCCACGCTTTCAATTGCTTCTGTATCAGCCACTGGGTTCAATCCATCTCAATATGAACGCAATTCAGTCGTAGCAAAGCCGCCTAAATCACGCAATCAACCATCATCGAAGTCACGTATACTTCGACATTGTAGTGGAATTTGCCAATGGTTTTCGGGCATAAAGCGGTCATGTTTACAAATGTATCCCGTATTTGTTGGGTAGTGGCCGCGATCGCGCTGTTGGGCGGCTGTGAAAGCATTGGTATCGCGCCCGACCCGCCGCCACCTACCGAAGACCGAACGTCGTCGAGCTCCAGCGGAAACGGCGGGCTGATCGACACTTTGTTTGGTGGCGATTCAAACGCCGGCGTACCAAGCGGCATTGCCGTTAATAGTTTTCTGTGGCGGGCATCGCTTGATACCATTTCTTTTATGCCGCTCAGTTCCGCCGACCCCTTTGGCGGTGTGATTATCACGGATTGGTATTCGCCGCCGGAAACGCCGCGTGAGCGGGTAAAGCTGAATATTTATATTCTCGGTAGGGAACTGCGTGCCGACGGTTTGCGTGTTTCAGTCTTTCGGCAAACCCGCGCCAATCAGCCTTGGCAAGAAGCGAAAGTCGATCCGAAAACGGTCCGCGACATCGAAAATGCTATCTTGAAACGCGCGCGCGAACTTCGTATCGCCAATTTACGTACACAATGAACGGCTACGCTCTAACAAAATTTCGGCAAGCCGGCGAACGGCAAGGACTCCAATCCCCACTATGAACCGTTACAACGCCAAGGAAACCGAAGCCAAATGGCAACGGATCTGGTCAGACCAGCGTGTCTTCGAGGTCACCGAGGACACGACCCGGCCTAAATATTATGTCTTGGAAATGTTTCCATACCCGTCGGGACGGATCCATATGGGGCATGTCCGAAATTACACGATGGGCGATGTCGTCGCGCGGTTCAAAAGAGCGCAAGGATTCAACGTACTGCATCCGATGGGTTTCGATTCCTTCGGCCTGCCGGCCGAGAACGCCGCCTTCGAGAACAACGTTCATCCGGCGACATGGACGCGCGAGAACATCCCGGTGATGCGCGACCAGATGAAATCCATGGGCCTGTCGATCGACTGGAGCCGCGAACTGTCCTCCTGCGAGCCGGACTATTATCGCCACGAACAAAAGATGTTCCTCGACTTCCTGAAGGCGGGAATAGCCTATCGCGGCGAATCCTGGGTCAATTGGGATCCGGTCGAAAATACGGTGCTGGCCAACGAGCAGGTCATAGACGGGCGCGGATGGCGCTCCGGCGCAGAGGTCGAAAAGAAGCTGCTGCACCAGTGGTTTTACAAGATCACCGACTATGCCGACGAACTGCTTGAGGGCATCGAGGGCCTGAATCGCTGGCCAGACAAGGTCCGGCTGATGCAGAAGAATTGGATCAACCGCTCAGAGGGCGCCAAAATCCTGTTCGAAATGGTCGGCCGCGAAGATAAGCTGGAGGTCTTCACGACCCGGCCGGACACTTTGTTCGGCGCCTCCTTCTGCGCCCTGTCGCCGGATCATCCACTGGCGCGGGAACTGGGTGAGAGCAACCCCGACCTGGCGGCCTTCCTCCTCGAATGCGGTAAGATGGGCACCAGCGAGGCAGCCTTGGAAACGGCTGAGAAGTTGGGTTTCGACACCGGACTGAAGGTCGCACACCCATTTCAGCCGGGCCACGAACTGCCGGTCTATGTCGCCAACTTCGTGCTGATGGAGTACGGTGCGGGGGCGATCTTCGGTTGCCCGGGGCACGACGCACGCGACCTGGAGTTCGCCCGTAAATATGACCTGGACGTGATCCCCGTGGTCTGCCCACCGGATGCGGATTCTGCAACGTTCGAGATCGGACTCGAGGCCTATACCGGCGACGGCACGATGATCAATTCCGCGTTCCTCGACGGGCTCGACGTACCGACCGCGATCCGCACCGCGATAGCGCGGCTGGTCGAAATTGGCGCAGGTACGGGCACAGTCAACTACCGACTGCGAGACTGGGGCGTCTCGCGGCAGCGCTATTGGGGCTGCCCAGTGCCGGTCATTCACTGCGACGGCTGCGGCATCGTGCCCGTACCGGAAGCAGACCTGCCGGTCACACTGCCAGAAGATGTCAGCTTCGACCGGCCGGGCAATCCTCTCGACTATCACCCGACCTGGAAGCATGTCGACTGCCCGTTCTGCAGCAAGCCGGCGGTTCGAGAGACCGACACTTTCGATACATTTATCGATTCATCCTGGTATTTTCTGAGATATTGCTCGCTTAGCGAAGATTCCGCCTTCGACCGCGCAGCGGCGGACTATTGGATGCCTGTGGATCAATATATCGGCGGCGTCGAACACGCAGTTCTGCATTTACTGTACGCCCGCTTTTACACGCGCGCGCTACGCGACTGCGGCTACATTGACATCGACGAACCGTTCGCCGGCATGTTCACTCAGGGCATGGTCTGCCATGAAACTTACCGGACGGAGGATGGCAGCTGGGTATTTCCGGACGACATTACGGCCAATGATGACGGCGAAATAACCGATCGGGAATCCGGTCTTCCCATCCAAGTGGGCCGATCTGAGAAAATGAGCAAGTCACGTCGGAACGTTGTCGATCCCGCGGTATTGCTGGACACATATGGCGCCGATGCAGGTCGTCTCTTCATGATGTCGGACAGCCCGCCGGAACGTGATCTCGAGTGGACCGAAGCCGGGATTGAGGGTGCATGGCGTTACGTCAACCGGCTATGGCGCATGATTGCGGAACCAAGCGCACCGATCGCGGTGCACGGCACCGCGGCGCCGGAAAGCGCCGACAGTGCAGGGGAAGCAATGCTTCGCGCCGTCCATCAGACGGTCGCCGCGGTGACGGAAGACTTGGAGCGGTTTCGCTTCAACCGCGGCGTCGCGCATGTCCGCGAACTTACCAACCAACTTGGCGACTATCGCGACGAGGGCCCTGCGCACGATGCAATTCGCCGTATCGCCGTCGAAACGGTTGTTCAGCTAATTGGCCCGATGATGCCGCACATTGCCGAGGAATTCTGGCAGATGTTGGGGCACGAAACGCTCTTGGCCGATGCGCCCTGGCCGACGGTCGATACCGCCTATCTCGTCGATGACACCGTAACCATCGCGGTTCAAATCAAAGGAAAACTCAAAGGCACCATTGAGATGCCGCGCGACGCCGATCAAGTTTCGGTCGAGAGTGCAGCGCTGGCCCTGGACGCCGTGCAACGGGCGACAAACGGGGAGATGCCGAAGCGTGTCATTGTCGTTCCCAATAAAATCGTCAATGTGGTGGTCTAGAACTCTCGCGGCAGTCGCCGTCTTAGCCCTTTTGCAGGGATGCGGATTTCGTCCGCTCTATGGCACCAATGATGTGACAACCAACGTCTCGCGGGAATTGGCACAAGTTCGCGTTGAAGTCATTCAGGACAGGATCGGGCAGAAACTCCGTAATTTTCTCCTCGACCGGATCAATCCGGAGGGTCAACCGGCACAGCCACTCTATTCGTTACGAGTCGAAACAAATACGTCCCGTACAGACCTTGGCATCGAACGTGATGAAACCGCTACACGCGCGATTATGGTTTTAACGGCGGAATATAGTCTTCTTGATGCGGCCGGAAGAACGGTTCTGATCCAGGGGTCGACCCAATCCACCAACAGTTTCAATATCGTCGCCTCTGATTTCGCCACGCTGAGCGGCGAAACAGACGCCTTGGAACGGGCCGCCCGAGAAGTCAGCGATGATATCAAGACACGCCTCGCGCTCTATTTCAGCCGCCGAAAATCATAGTATCCGATGAAAGTCGCAGCCAATCGCGCCGATGCATTCTGTCACAATCCCGACGCACAAACGCGGGCGGTATTGGTCTATGGGCCCGATGACGGATTGATCAGGGAACGGGCCGACGCGCTGACGAAGGCAATTGCCGAAGATTTGAACGACCCTTTTCGCGTTGCTGAAATTACCGTTTCCGGACTGCGCGAAGATCCCGCACGCCTCGCCGATGAAGCGGCCGCGATCGCCCTTACCGGCGGACGGCGTGTTGTTCGATTGCGCAGCGCAACGGACGCCATCGTCGGTGCCGTCGAAGATTTTCTCGAAGTATCACCCGGAGACGCCCTTGTCGTCGTGCAAGCCGGCGCGCTCAACACGCGATCGAAACTTCGCAAATTATTCGAGAGCTCGAAAAGTGCCGCGGCGCTGGCCTGTTATGCCGACGACGAGCGCGCGCTGGACCAGGTCATACGGGATACGCTTGGCGCGGAAAATATATCCGTTTCTCACGAAGCGATGGATTATCTGACGGCCAATCTCGGCGCCGACCGAGGGCTCAGCCGGGCTGAACTTCAGAAACTGGCGCTTTACGCGGGGGCCGGTGGATCAGTCGATTATGATGACGCCGTGGCCTCTGTCGGCAATTCAAGCGCATTGACCATCGATGACGTTGTTTATGCGGCAGCCGGCGGGAACGGCCTGGCGGCGGACCGGGCACTGACGCGCAGTTATCAGGAAGGCGCAAATCCCGTGACGATCCTCCGCGCGTTAAGCCGCCACCTCATGCGGCTGCAATTGGCGCGCGCGAAAATTGACGAAGGCGCCCCCGTCGACAGCGCGATGAAAGCGTTGCGCCCCCCCATATTTTTCAAATTGTCGGGCCCCTTCCGGCAACAGTTGCGAAACTGGTCCAGCCGCAATATTGCCCGTGCAATGGCGTTGGTTCTCGACGCGGAACAACAATGCAAGAGAACGGCCGCACCCGCGGACGCGCTCTGCGGCCGTACCGTGCTGCAAATTTCCCGATTGGGTGCCGCGAACCGGAACTGAAGTTCCTACGCCAAATTTTCGCTATGAGTCAGCCGATGCAATACATCGTCGAGTTGATCCAGCGACTCATAGGCAATATCCAGCGTACCCCCTTCGCCGCGGGTGCGGATCGATACCTTAAGCCCGAGCATGTTCGAAAGATCATTTTCGAGCGCAACGATATTGGGATCGCGCGCGGCGGATTGCCGGGCAGCCGGCGTTGACGACGATTGCTGCTTCGCTAATTTTTCGGTTTGGCGGACGCTCATTCCGCCTTTAACAACTTTCTGCGCCAATTCTGTCGGCGCCGACGTACTGATCAAAGCGCGCGCATGCCCCGCGGAAAGCGATCCTTCGTTCACCATTTGTTTTACTTGATCCGGCAACGTCAGCAATCGGAGCAAATTGGCAATGTGGCTGCGGCTTTTGCCGATCGCTTGCGCCAGCGCTTCTTGCGTGTGATCGAATTCATCCATCAATCGCCGATACCCTTCGGCTTCTTCGATCGCCGTCAGATCCTCGCGCTGCACATTTTCGATAAGCGCGATCTCCAAGGCTTCGCTATCATCGAGCTCCTTGATAACGACGGGCACCTCACGCAGTCCCGCGCGCTGCGCCGCGCGCCAACGCCGTTCTCCCGCGACAATCTCATACGCGTTCGTCTGGTCAGGATGACGGCGGACCAGAAGAGGCTGCAGAATTCCTTTTTCCCTGACGGACTCGACAAGAGCTTCGATGGTTTCGTCATCGAAATATTTTCGTGGCTGAATGCTCCCGGGCCTCAGAAATTCGATCGGCACCGCCTTGGTGAGGCGTACCCGATCCAACGATGCATAATCTTCGGCCTCGTCGCCCAACAGCGCCGACAGGCCCCGACCCAAACCACGCCGTTTCGTTTCGTCCGCGGGTGTCAAACTTTTGCCTTTCTCTCGCGCCGCAGCATCTCACTGGCAAGATGAATATAGGCCTGACTGCCGGCGCAACGCCAATCGTAAACAAGGACAGGCTTGCCATGCGACGGCGCTTCGGAAACGCGGACATTTCGAGGAATAACGGTGCGGTACACCTTGTCCCCAAAATGCTCACGGACATCGGCCGCCACCATATCGGACAAATTATTACGGCGGTCATACATCGTCAGAACGACACCTTGTATTTCCAGCTCAGGATTGAACGCCCGTTTCACGCGATCGATCGTCCGCACCAAATGGCTCAATCCTTCAAGCGCATAATATTCACATTGCAAAGGCACCAACACTGCGTCCGCCGCGCACAAGGCATTCAGTGTCAGCAATCCGAGGGCAGGAGGACAATCAATTAGGACGAAATCGAATCCCAGACCCGCATCGCGGATTGCCTTCGCAAGCCGGAATTCGCGTTCCGCCAAATCGATCAATTCCAATTCGGCTCCGGAAAGATCGACCGATAAGGGCACGATGGAGAGGCCGGGAACGATGGTTGGCTTTACGGCGTCTTCTAAAATCGCATTGCCCAGCAATAAATCGTATGTCGTCTGATTTCGGTCCGAGCGCTCGATTCCCAACCCCGTGCTGGCATTGCCTTGCGGATCGAGATCGATAATCAAAACTTTCTTGTGGGTCGCCGCCATTGCCGT
>JAJFJB010000088.1 GCA_021774435.1 Alphaproteobacteria bacterium | reverse complement strand
TTCACGACCTGGGACCGGAGGGCTATCCCAACATGCTGACAGTCACCTGGAACGCGATCATGTTCCACCAGCCGACGGCTCGGCGAATTGTAAAGGAGGTAAGCAAACGCGTTCGGCCCGCAGGTTCGCCAAAGCCGCTACACTACGAAGAAGAGCGAAATCAGACGGAATCCTCACCGCCCTTCATGGGCGCGTGGCCGGAGGTGACGCGCGCCGATATGATTCGCTGCGCGGAGAAAGAACACGCCCGCGACCTCGTCGGCATCCTCTACAGACGGACCGGGCTCGGCTGGTATGTCCGAATTCCGGATGCAAAGGTGCGCGAAGCGGCAGAACTCGTCGCGCCCACGCTCGGATGGGACACAGGCGATATTGACCGCGAGGTCGAGACATATCGCGCCTATGTCCGCAAGTATCACATGATCGACGATACCGACTTGTCTGCGTGATGGCGAAGACAAGCGACAGGTTCGAATTACGTCGGGTCTTTGTTGCTTCCCTAACGTTCGGTCTTTCGATGATCGAGGCGGTCATTTGGCATGATGGTGCCGTGCTGAGATCTGCAGCATCGATTTAATGGCCGGTTTGGGACTTAAGTAGTCATAGAGAGCAGAAGTCTCTGACAACAGCTTTTGCGCAAAGAAGGAATTGTGTGTGCTTGGTGAGGTCGGTTTGTGGCTAATCCTGGGCTTGAGCGAACGTCGGCCGGGTCGTCCGGCCTGCCCCCGACATCCATGAAACACGATAGACTATGGTATTTCAGGCGCTCCTTGCGCTGATACAATCCAGACCGCTGCATCCAGAGAATAGTCGCTTTTTCGACAGTATGTATCTAGAGCGGCTCTGACTGGCCTAGAAACTTTTTCTCTTAGCTCAGGGTTCTCGCGAACCATTTTACCCAATGTTCCAACACTCAAGGACAGTTCATGCATACTGTCTAAATCGCCACTAGAAACGGCTTCATCGTGGCTCGCTATTTGAACATCTTGAAAACCTGCTTCGGTCATTATGTCTTGTACAATGTTGGGTTCAGAGAACGAGAAGTGCACGGCCTCGTCCAAGTTCTGAGTTAATTCGGCTGGCAAATAGGGTAACGCGGCTTGTAACGGAACATTGTCTAAACCGTTATCTTCGAGCCGTCTCCAACAAACGAATGCAATTTTCCCTCCGGTTTTTAGGGTGCCTCGCAGATTTGTGAAAGCCCTGACGGGGTCGGGAAAAAACATGACGCCGAAACGGGAATACAGAGCGTCCAATGAACTTGGTTTAAATTGGAAGCTCTGAGCATCGGCCAAAGTTATTGTTATCTGCGGTAATCCGTTTGTTCGGTTTTTTGCTGCGGCTACCATTGTGGAAGATACATCGATACCTGAAACAGACCCGGTGGAACCGACCGCTTTAGCGAGTTGCATACAAGTCTGCCCCGTACCACAACCGATATCCGCAACCTGATCCCCTTCTTTCAGTCCCAAGGTTTCCATAGCGCGCAAACCCAATGGTGCTAACTGTCTATCTAGAAGCCGCGCCACTCTCACCCTCGTTCGGTCGGCAACATCGTCCGTTGGGGGAATATTCATCACTTTGACTCTTGGAATGAAACTGTCATCTAGGCACGATGAAATTGATTTATGATTTTTCCTAGATACGCGATATGCGGCACATTTTGTACCAACTACATAGTATTGTCTCATTTTTGCAGTTTAGAAGTGTTTCACCCTTTTTGTGCTACACAAATATAGCATTGCTAACGATGAGCGAACGGGAGAGGAAGCGCATCGAAACACTGGCGTAAATAGTTGATAGCAAACTTGGCGTTACGGCAGGTAGCAATTTGCCGGATTTGACCAAGCGTCAATTGTTCCGGTTGCTGGATGCCTATCGTGGCGCGGCCGCGACCCGCCACAGGGCCAAGCGCAAATATGCGCCGGAACAAACCGGTTTGACGGTGCGCAGGCTCAAGCCGGTCGCCTATAGAAATAGCTGCCGCAACAGTGGATCAGAACCCGTATAGCCTTGCCGGATTGTCGACCAAAATTGCCTTGAAAGTTTCTTCATCGGGGCAGGCGTCGGCTAGGACTGCGAGGCAGCGGTTTTCATCGACCTCGCCGTAGGGCACCTCAACTGCCGGGTCACCTTCCTTGTGTGGCGGCCGTTCGCTGGTATGCGGCCAGTCGGTGCCCCAGACCGCTCGGCCGGGTGCGGCTTCGATCAGTGCCTGCATGACCGGCAGCGCGTCCTCGAAGGCGCCATCGCGCGTTACCCGGTCGGCGCCTGAGACTTTGACCCAGGCGTTATCGCTTTCCAAGAATTTCAGGAATTTCGCAAAGCCTTCGTGACCTTCGGTCCGCTCGGGCCGGAAGAGGCCCAGATGGTCGACCACGACGGGGACGGGAACGTCCGACAGGCGCGGCAGCAATTCATCCCTCATATGGCCGGATAAGAGCAACTGCAAATGCCAGCCATGCGGTTCGAAACGCGGTGCCAGCGACATGATCTGACCCCAGACCACTTCTATTCTTTCATCGTCCACATTGCGGCCCGGGCTGAACCGCATGCCCCGCACGCCGGCTTCGTGTTTCTGCGCGATTTCCTCATCCGCGATGAAGGGGTCATAGGCCGCGATGCCGCGCGCCTTGTCGCCTTCGGCTGCCAAAACATCGAGCATGGGATAGTCGTTGGAGTAATAGCCGCCGGGCTGTACGAGTACCATTCGCTCGAGGCCCGTCCGGGCGCGCATTTCGGCGTGATGTTCCGGCAAGGCGTCGGGCATCAGGTGCACCGTGCCTTCCTTGGGTGGATAGGCGTCGCCGGGTCCAAAAATATGATAATGGCAATCGCACGCCTCTTTCGGGACGGGGAATCGCGGGGAATAGGTCGGTTGGGTCATGAAGTGCTCCAGAGCTAGCGAATTCACACCGCATCCCATTCCGGGCCGAGCGGCAAACCGTATTCTGAGGCTAGAATAGTTAAGGAAGCGTCTTACGGCTAATTTTTTGGAATTGTCCGCAAGTCCGCGGCGTAAATGCCGCTACGAAGCGATACGATGGCGTCGCTATATTGTGGCTGGCCCCGACGCGTCAGTAGGGCAGCATCGCAACGAGGGTGAATGCCCAAACGAGGAGACCGCTACCAACCAGCTTCGTGAATGAGTCTCTGGACAAACTAGTCATTTTTCCTCTCCGTCGTTGATCTTCTATTGAATTAGAAGATGCCGGATAACGGCTTGCCTTTCTGTGACGCACGTCACTTTTAGTTAATTTTTTCTTAAATTTCCCGCAAAACGGTAGCCGGAAAGTTAAAATTCAGGTCTCGATCCCGGTGGCGGCGGTATACAGGTCATAGGCTTTGATGTGCGCCGAACGGGCACCAGTGCTGAGAGGTGTCGCCAGCCGATTTTCGGCGTGGAAATGCCCATATTTGTCGACACCACGCACCAGCAGGGCGCTCGAATGCGGTTCCGAAATGGGGCGGACATGGGCCGGAATATAGCTGATACCGTAACCGATGCGCCGGTCGTCGCTGCGATTGGGGCCGGATGCATGTACCGTATGCGTATTGTGAAGCGACATTTCCCCGGTCTGCAGTGGCACGGGGATGCCATCCTTTTCGCCATACCGGTCGTGAATGCCTTTCCCCAACCGTATTAGATGATCTTCCGCTGGTTTTTCGGAATGCGGCACCAGACCCTCGCGATAGCTTCCGGGAATCATACGCATGCAGCCAGCCAGTTCCGAGGCTTCTGATAGCGCGACCCAAGCCGTAACATGTTCTGGCGGGTCGAGATGAAAATAATCGTCATCCTGATGCCAGAGAACGTGGACATCCTGATGCGCTTCCTTGATATGCATGGTCGTGTGATAGATCAGAACGTCCGGGCCGATCAGATCCTCCACCGCGTCCAGCACGGCGGGGTGATGGGCGATCTCGTCGGCCCAGTCGAACAGCAGGTAGGATTTCGACCGCTCCGGGAAATCAAGCGGTTTGCCGATCTTTGCCTCGAAGGCCTCCAGCCCGGCACGGTGACGCCGGACCTCGTCGACACTGAGCACGGGAACGGGTGCGGTAAAACCGTCGCGTCGGTACCCCGCGACCTGCTCTGCCGTTAGGCGTTTCGGCATGGCGTTTCTCCCGATGGTAGTGGGCCGGAAGGACAGGTTAAACGCCTGTCCTCTTGGCGCAAGCCTCCGCGAACGGCTAATCTAATCCCAGATCAATTTTGGGAGAAACGACAATGGCGGCTCGGAACGCGGATGGCATTTACGCCGTCCATTGGCCCCGCGGCGGAAAGACGGTGGATATCGCACCACTCGCCAAGCGGCCGGATTCACTGGAAGGCAAGACGATTTGTCATCTCTGGGACTATATGTTCCGTGGCGATGAAATCTTCGGCTGGCTGGAAGAAGCGCTGAAGGAACGGTTTCCCGGCGTCAATTTCGTCAGCTACGAGGAATTCGGTTCGACCCACGGCGAGGATGAGGCGCATATTATCGAAACCTTGCCGACCCGGTTGAAAGAGCTGAAAGTCGACGCTGTCATATCCGGCATGGGCTGTTGAGGCAGCTGCACGCCCGCCGTGTTGCGGGCAGCGGCAGTCGCGGAAATGGCTGGGGTGCCGAGCACCTCGTTGGTGTGTGAAGGATTTGTCGGACAGGCGGGCACGACGTCGGTCGGGCTCGGATATCCGAACCTGGCAGTCTCCAAGGTACCGGGACATGTCGATACGCAATCGGTCGAGGAGCTGAAGCGTAACGTTCTGGAAGTCACCCTCGAGTCGGTCATCGAGAATCTGACGACCGATCCCGAAGCGGCGGCCGCCATCCGGGAACCGGAACCGACTGACATCGTCTTCGAAGGGACCTTCGAAGAGGTCAACCGGCTCTATTATGAGAACGGCTGGAGCGACGGACTGCCGATTTATCCGCCGACGGAAGCCAAGATCCAGGCGTTCCTCGATTTCACGGAGAAGGATCCGCATTCGGTCATCGGGGCCATCCTGCCGGACAATCGCAGCGCGACACCGTGGAACGTGGCGATCAACGGCGTGATGGCGGGCTGCCGACCGGAATATATGCCGGTGCTGATGGCCTTGGTCGAGGCCATGGCCGATCCGGAGTACGGGGTCGAGCACAGCGGCAACACCCCCGGCGCCGAAACCCTGATCATGATCAACGGTCCGATTATCAAAGAGCTCGGATTCAATTGTGAGCAAGGCGCGATGCGCGACGGCTTCCAGGCGAATTCCAGTATCGGCCGGTTCTGGCGGCTCTATCTGCGCAATGTCGCAGGGTTCCTGCTGCATCAGAACGACAAGGGAACCTACGGCAATACTTGGCGCGTCGTGTTGGCGGAGAACGAGGATGCGGTTGCGAGGATCGGCTGGGAGCCGCTGAGTGCCGATATGGGGTTCGCGGCGGGCGACAATACGGTGACGATCTCCCGCTATACCGGCGGCGACGTGATCCTTTCGGTGTTCGGCGATTCGGCGGAAAAAATGCTGCCTTACCTTGCCGACAGGGTTGTGAAGCAGAATAGCTGGCAGATCTCTTTCACGCTCGGCATCGCGACGGGCACTTTGCGGCCGCTGGTACTCTTGAGTCCCATCTTGGCCGAGACGATTGCCAAGTCCGGCGTGTCGAAGGCCGATGTCCGCCAGTATCTGTACGATCATGCACGCTGGCCGGCTTGGCAGTTCGAACAGTATATCGGCGAATATACGAACCTCGTGCCGGGGCGGCGGACGCTGCAGGACATGGTCAATCTCGGCAAGGCGCCGCCGCAATTCGCCGAGTCGGACGACCCGAACCGGATGGTCCCCATTGTCTGTTCGCCTGACGACTTCATGATCGTCGTCACCGGCGACCCGATGCGAACCAACGCCTATACCTTCTCGCATAACGGTATGCTTGGTTATCCGGTTGCGAAGAAGATTCCGCTGCCCTCGGATTGGGACGTCAAGCTGCGGGCCGCGAAGGCATACTAAGGTGATCGTCTGAATGCCATCGGGAGAGGCCCAATGGGTCCTGCTGCCAAGTGGGCAGCGCGCCTCGGGGGAGTGGATCGACGACACGCTGCGCGACCGTGTCGTGGAGTCCAACCTCCTGACGCGAACGCCCCTGGTGGCAGATTTTCCGCGCCAAAGGGTCGAGGTGATCCGCGACGCGGATGATGCAGCGGTCAGCGATCTGTTCTATGCGCGCGGCTGGACGGATGGGCTGCCGGTCGTGCCGCCGACGATTGGCCGGGTCGAGGACATGCTGCGCTATGCGCCACATCCCTCAAACGCGGTGCTGGGCGAACTCGATCCCCTGAAAGGCCTAGCGTCGATAGAGAAGCTTGCCGCCAACGCGGTCATGGCGGGCTGTGCGCCGTGCTACTTCCCCGTCGTCCTGGCGGCAGTCGAGGCAATCGTTGAGCCTGAGTTCAATCTCCGGGGCGTACAAACGACGGACGAAAATGTGGCGCCGCTGCTTGTCGTCTCGGGTCCGATTGCCGAACAGCTGAATCTCAATGGCAGTTACGGTGCGCTTGGGCCGGGCTGGAAGGCGAATGCGACGATTGGCCGAGCGCTGCGGCTGATCATGAACAATATCGGCGGCGGATGGCCGGGCGCGGTGTCCTTCGCCGGTATCGGCCAGCCGGGGCGCTATACAATGTGTCTGGCGGAGAACGCGGCCGAGAGTCCGTGGGAACCGCTGCATGTCGAGCATGGGCTTGCTGCCGATGAAAGCGCGGTGACGATCACGCGGGCAGAGTCGGCAGTGAATGTGACCGGTGGCCTGGCGGAGATCGCGGATGTCATGGGTTCTGCCGCGTCGTTGTTCGCGATCTATCACAATGGTGTCGTCGCCGTGGCGCTGGCCCCTGCTGTTGCGAAGCAATTGGCCAAGGACGGCTGGTCCAAAGGCGATGTGAAGCAGCATCTCTTTGAAAATGGGCAGCTCGACCGCGCGATGTGGCAGCGCTCCTGGCTGCACAAGGATCTGGCCGAAGCCAATCAGTGGCCGGATTGGGTCCTCGCCGCCGCCGAGACGGGGTCGATTCCGCCGGTCCGCGACCCGGGCGACATCACGATTTTCGTCGCCGGCGGCACGATCCCCATCGCCCAGCATGTCTATTTTCCGTCCTGGGGCTTTCCCCCTTGCCGCATCGTCCAACCCATTACCCTGCCGTCCGATTGGGACAGGCTCAGAGAACAAGACACAGAAAGTAAATCATCATGAGTGCGAAGTTCGATTTGATCGTCATCGGTGCCGGGATTGCTGGCCTGACAGCCGCCCGCTGCGCTGCCGAACGGGGCAAATCCGTCTGTCTGCTGGAAGCGGAACTGATGGGCGGCCTGGTCGTGAATGTCGGCAAGCTTGAAGGCTATCCGACGGTGGAAAATATCTCGGGGATCGAGCTGGCGATGACCCTGGCCGAACAATGCATGACGCTGGGCGTTCAGATCACCGAAGAACCCGTTGAGAGCCTCACCGTCGACGGCGCCGACAAGATCGTGAAAACCGCCGCCAGCGAATTCCGTGCGCCGAAGGTTATCGTTGCCAGTGGCGCGAAGCTGAAACAGCTCGGCGTGCCGGGGGAGACTGAGCTGCACGGCCGGGGCGTGTCGCAATGCGCCTTCTGTGATGGCGCGATGTTCGCGGGACAAGAAGTCGTGGTGGTCGGCGGCGGCGATGCGGCCCTGCAGGAGGCGCTGCATCTGGCCGAGCATTGCAGCAAGGTCACCCTTGTCGTGCGCGGCAACCGGCTGCGCGCCCGGCAAAGCTATGTCGCGCAGGCGGCGGACGATCCAAAATTCGCGTTCCGCTGGAACACTGTCGTCGAGGCCATCGAAGGCGCGGATGGCGTCGAGGGCGTGCGCGTTCGCGATACGCAGAATGACAGCGTGGAAAGTCTCGCTTGCACGGGCGCCTTCGTCTTCGTCGGCGTTGCGCCGAACACGGGCTATCTACCGGACGACGTTGCGCGCGACGAGAGAGCGGCCGTTACGGTCGACGCCGCCCTGCAATCTTCCGTCCCGGGTCTCTACGCCGTTGGCGCTGTGCGGTCTGGATATCTTGGCCAGGTGGCGAATGCTGTTGGGGAAGGGACGGCTGCGGCGATTGCGGCGTTAGGTTAGTTAGTTTTTTGCCATATGTGTTTTCGCCCAACTTCTCCTCTCATTCGGACGGACGGGGCGTCTTGAACTAAATTCGCGATTTTTCGGTACTCATTGCCGTCGTCCTTGGGCTTGACCCGATGACCCAGGCGTCGACCGCGCCGCGCGGATGTTTTGATGCTTCAATTTTTCACTGTGGATGCTCGTGTCAAGCACGAGCATGACGGAATGAGAGGAACCTCTAGCTGGTCGCCTCTTTCGCCAATGAAGCCTGCACTCGCTTCACAACCTCCAACCAGCCTTCCGGCATGTTTTGCCTGTACAATCGCATCGTCGGGTACCAGGGCGTATCGCCTCGCGCTAATAACCAACGCCAATCCGGTGCGAAGGGTAGCAAGGTCCAGACCGGTTTGCCGAGAGCGCCGGCGAGATGCGCCAGGGACGTGTCGACGGTAATGATCAGGTCGAGATGCGTGATGATTGCGGCGGTTTCGGCGAAGCTGGTCAATCGATCCCCAAAGTCGCCGGCGAGCCGGTTTGAGAGGGCGCGCGATAAGGGGCGTGTCGTTTTGTCCTTCTGCAAACTAAACAATTGGACGTTGTCGATCTCCGCCAACGGTTCCAGCAGGGCGCTGTCCATCGAGCGTTGTGCGTCCTGAGGGTGTGTGGGGCGGCCGGCCCAGGCGATCCCGACCTTGAAGCCGGGGGCATCGAGTTCTCTGCGCCACGTCTCGATGCGATCCGGTGGTGCGGCGATATACGGTATCTCGGCGGGCATGGATATTTCGGTCGTGCCGAGAATGTGACCGAGGCTCATCAGATAGGCATAGCAATCGAATTCGGAGTCAGGCCTGGGGCTGTCGTCGCTTGGCACCAGGGCGATATCGTGAGCTATCGGTTTGAGTAGTGGGATCAGCGTGGCCGACGCTTCGAATGTGACGGATCCACCAAAGCATTGCAGTAAAGGCAGATAGCGCACGAACTGGATCATATCGCCGTAGCCCTGCTCGGCCACGATCAACAGGCGTTGACCCTCTAAGGGCTCGCCGGTCCAGCGCGGCTTGTCGTAGCGTCGGTGTCCCAGGGCTGGAACGTTGACGCGTTCTTCATACTCGGCCCAGCCTTCCTCGAACTGGCCGGCAAGCAGCAGCGCCAGGCTGAGGTGATAGCGTGACAGTGCCGGGTTCTCGGACAAGTTTGCCGCCGTGCGGAAGGCTTTTGCCGCAGCGACCGGGTCGCCCAATTCGTATTGCGCCTTGCCGAGCCCGTCCCAGGCGCTGGCGATCGTCGGGTCTTCATTGATGGCACGGTTGAAGCTGCGCCGCGCCTGAGTGGGATCGCCCACGCCGATCAGCGCAGAGCCGCGGTTGATCAGCGCGGCGATGTCACCAGAGTTGGCATCGAGCTGTTGGTCACATAGGGCCAGAGCGGCATCGAACTGTTGCGCATCGATCAGGGCCGCAATGTTCTGTTCGGTCACATCAAATCGCGGATGGTATTTGTTATGCGCTCGATCGACGGGATAACTTCGACTTCCAGCCCGTCATTATAGGGCATGGGCACGTTGCGGGCGCCGACCCTCTGGATTGGGGCATCGAGATAGTCGAAAGC
>JAJFJB010000087.1 GCA_021774435.1 Alphaproteobacteria bacterium | reverse complement strand
CTCGCCTTTGCACCCTGCGCACAGCCTGGTGTGCAATGGCCCAAATTGATGCAGCTGGTGCGCCCCTCATACTCCTGCGTGGCAATCGCGACGTCGGACGGCCACCAATGCCAGCCGAGTTTGTTCGCCGCCCGCGCGTACCGCGTGCCGGTCCTGCCCAGTGGTAAGGGTGGCAGGGTTGGCTCGTGCGGCGGATAGGCGGGATCGCCCGCGAGCCCGGCCACACCCATCATGCGGTCGTTTTCGGCGAAGTAGGGCTCAAGCTTCCAATAGTCTACGGGCCAATCGTCGGCCACGCCGTCGAGTGTTCTGACCCGAAAGTCGGAAGGATGCATGCGTGGGAAATGGGCGGTGTAGAGCACGGTTCCGCCGCCAACACCGTTAAAGTTGGCAATTTTCATCAACGAGTTGTCATCGTTGACGGGGTAGTCCGTGTCACGTCTGCGGCGGTTTGGCGTAATGTCGAAATCGGCTTGGCGGCGCGCTTCCCAGTCGCGCCCGTTGCTTGGGAAATCGGTTGGCTTGATCCAATCGCCCTGTTCAAGGCAGAGAATCCGCATCCTTGTTTCGGCGAGGCTCCAGGCGACCGCGGCGCCTGAAGCACCGGAGCCGATTATCAGCACATCGACGATTTCATCGGGTGGACGCCGGGCGCCCGTGAGTGCTTCGGTCGCCATGTCAGGCTTCGTTGCCGTCGACGTCGCGCCACATTCGCGGACGGCCGCGCACGGCGTCGATTTGCGACCAGTCTCCCTGTTCCAGCACATGTCCCTTTGGGAAAGGCGGCCGCGGCTCGAGACCGAGCGATTTCATCACGCGGTCGTCGCGGTAGTAGCATTGCAGCACGGCGCGGCCGAGCGCGATGTTCGCCGGGCCTGTTCGGTCGAGCAGCATCATGGCGACGGCTTCCGCTTTCACTGCGTCCAGACCAGCGAATTCGCCCCCAGCCAACTCGCGGAGCAGAGCCAGCGTCTTGCGAACGCTATCACGGTCTCGGCCTAGGGAGCGCACAATGTCGGCAAAGATTATATCGTCGTCCGCGCCGGGTATCCGAAAATCCGCATCCGGAGGCACCATAAAACCGGCGAGCCGGCGCAGATCGCGCGCTTCCGCCGACGTTAACACCTGGCTGGGGTCGTCGTGCATATTGCCTCGATGAATTGAATGGCTGGAAATACTGTTCAGTGTGCCGACGGCGGCGTCAAGGCCAGCTGCCGAGGGCGATGCATCCCCGTCAACTGCGGCGTACAGTTGGCTCATTGAGCGCGCTACCTATGGGCGGCAGGATTTGCAATCATACATTTACGGCACGCCGGTCTGACGCCGGGCACGTTCTAATTGAACCGGATTGGCATCAACGCAGCATCGGTTAAGGATCGACGGGAGAAATTAATATGACGGTATTTGTTTTGATTCATGGCGGGTTTATGGGCGGATGGGTATGGAAACCCACCGTGCGGGCTTTGTCGGTAGCGAGGCATGAAGTCTACGCGCCGACCCTGGATGGTTGCGGCGAGCGGGCGTCGCAGGTGCGCCCTGGAATCACGCTAACGTCGCAGGCCGAGGAAGTCGCCGACCTTCTATTTCGTCAGGATTTGAATGGCGCTGTATTGGTTTCCACAAGTACGGGCGGTTTGGTGGCGGCGAAAACGGCGGAATTAGCCCGTGAACGGGTTGGGCATCTTGTCTTCGTTGACGCCCTAGCACCGCAACCTGGCGAGGCTATTACCGACATCGTCATCCCGATGCCCAACATGAACTACGAGTTTACGGAGCTTACGCGCGTGCTGTCTCGCGATTTCATGGAGACAGGTATGTTTGGCGATTTGCCGCCTGATCTTCGGGCCTGGGCCATGGCGCGCTATACGCCGCACCCCATCGGCAGTTCAGGTGAACCGGCTGAGCTTGATGACTTCTGGGCAAAAACCTGGCCCGCCTCGGTGATCAATTGCATTCGCGACCCTAACCCCTCAGAAGCGCATCAGCGTCGCACGGCGGCAACGTTGAACGCCCCTTATCTCGAACTCGATGCCGGGCATTTCCCGATGTTGAGCCATCCTGAGGAACTGGCGAAGATGCTAATGGCGGTTTAAAGGAACATCGCATGGATTGTTCTCCGCGCAAGATGGACCGGGCCATCCGATATAAGCCGCTAACAGTCAGAGAATTTCGGCGGTATGATTTGCCGTGACAGACGATAAAGTGAGAGGTTGTCTATGATCTATGCTCGCAATGGTGCCGACGCCCTTGCCCAGCGCGATACGGTGATTTCCCCCGGTACCGGGATCGAACATTGGGGCACCGTTTTCTTCGGCCCGCGAACATCAACGGAACAGGCGCCGGGACCGCAGGCGACGATGTCGGAGCTGCAAGCGCACGAGGCTATTAAACCGCATTTCCACGGCGTTACGATGTTTCAGCTCTTCGTCGCGGGCTTCGGCACCATCGGAAATCGCGGTCAGGAACTGAAGCCGCTGACGATCCAGTTCAAAGACCGTCACACGGCCTATGGTCCGGTTACGGCGGGTCCCCAGGGATTGTCCTTCGTCGCGCTCAGAATGATCACGGCCGATTCCAAGCCCGTATACATTGAGAACAAGTCGGAGGCGCGCGCGAAGATACTGCCTAGCAAACGGCGCAACATCACGTCGGACCAAATCAACTTCTCGATCGCACCGGTGCTTCGGGCCCGTAGTGAGGTGGCGTGGGAAACTGCGCTGGAAGATGACGACGGCATGTGCGCTAGAATCGTCCGGCTCGGCGCCGACATGACGGCGCAGGGGCCGGACCCGAAAATCGCCGGCGGCTATTACGTTTTCGTCGGCAACGGCAGCATCCTGAACGATGGAGAAGATTTGCCGTTATGGTCGATGGTCGTTGTCGAAAATTCTGAAGATGCCTTCGAAATTCGCGCTGGCAGCGATGGTCTCGAGGCGCTTGTTTTGCAGTACCCACGCGAAGACGGTTGAGATCAGGTTCGGCGCCGATGTCCGCTTCCACGTCCAAGAAGGCCAGAGCTGCGCTTTATAGCGCGGTCGACGACCGCCTCACGCACTATGATGTCGACGTGGCGGCTGCGACGCTTGCCGTGGGCCGAAGTGTACAGATGCTGGCCAAGGTGCAATATGTCTGGCCGCATCCAAAAGGCGGGTTCCTGTATATCGCGACCAGCAGCGGTGGTGCCGGGGTTCAGTCGGACCACAACCATGTCTCCGCGTTTACCATCGCGCCGGATGGTACGCTGCATCCGCACGGCACGCCCCGTCCGACAGCGCGCCGGGCAGTGCATATCTGCGTGGATCCGGCCGGCAAGTACGTAATCTGCGCTCATAATTTCAACGGCGGCGGCATGACTGTCCACCGCATCGAGGCGGACGGTACGCTTGGCGCGTCCGTGCTCCAAGATGGAGCGTTGGAATGCGGGAATTACCCGCACCAAGTCATGGTTTTTCCTGCTGGCCGCGCGGTCCTGATCTCAGACCGGGGGATCGACGCACAGCCTGACAAGCCCGAGGCCCCGGGGGCGCTGAGAACCTTCGGCCTTGAGGATGGTATATTATCGCCTGGCCAGGCGATCGCGCCGGGCGGCGGATACGGTTTCGGCCCGCGTCACGTCGCCTTCCATCCGACGCGGCCATGGATGTACGTTTCCGACGAGCGCACGAACCGCCTGCACATGTTCGTCTGTCCCGACGGCCACATAGAGCCGGAACCTTCCTACATACGCGATACCCTGGCGGCGCCCAGCAACGTCCGGCCCCGGCAGCTTGGCGGGCCAATCCATGTCCATCCCGGCGGGCGGTTCGTCTACGTGGTCAACCGGTCCGACCACAGCATCGACTCCGGCGGCGGCAACTTGTTCCAAGGCGGCGAGAACAACATTGCCGTCTTCGCGATCGATCCCGACACGGGCGAGCCAGCGCTGATCCAGCATGCGCCGACGCATTCGTTTCATGTCCGCACCTTTGCGGTCGATCCAAGCGGGCGGTTACTGGTTGCGGCCAGCATCATGGCGTTGTCCGTCGCGGAGGAAAATAGGATCCGGCGGGTGCCGGCGGCGCTTTCGGTCTTTCGGGTCGGCGAGGATGGCGCGCTTTCTTTCGTGCGCAGCTACGACGTCGAGACGGCCGGTACTCAGCGTCAATACTGGGCCGGGATGATCGGGCTGACCTAGCTGCCGCGCGCGTGATTTCACAGTTGAGTCTGTTCTGTCCTTGAGACGAATGGTTAAGGTGCTTCCACCAACTCCAAGCCCTCCCGGCTGGGCCCTTCGAGCATAACCGCCCGCGTGTCACCCAAGGGGTAAACATCCGAAAGAAAGGTGACGTCCTCAGCCTTGAGCTTGGCGATCCACGCATCCAGATCGGCGACTGACAGGGCCAAGTGGTCCTGAAATTGGCCGAGGGAAGACACAAGCGGCGTTTCGCCCTGATTGGGATACCAGATCAGATCCACATCGCCGAAGGTCACGCCGCCGCGCGGCGCGCGGAACATCCCCTCCCGCTTCAGTGCCGGAAAGGTGTGCTCGTCTGTGCGTGGCACCCTGCAATCGGCTTCTGTTACGCCAACATCGCCGAAACTGGCACGTGGTACCGCGTTAAAATGTTCTTGGTACCAAAGCTGGGCGCATAACGGGTCTTCCTGCCACATGTGAATATGGTTGAACCTTTCTTCTGGGTAATCGCCGGCAATCTCGAACAATGCGCCTTCGGGTCCTTCAAAATAAGCGAAGCCTGACCCGCCGGGAACCGGCGTCCCTTGCGCGCGGAGTTCGGCGATCTGCGACTTACTGACTCCGAGTTTGTCGCCGCTACGGAACCATGTATCGCTACTCAGCAGGACATAGCCGTCCTCGACCCCATTATAAAGCGGCAGCGCCGTAACCTCCTCTCTTGCATCGAAAGTGCCCACCGTGGCGCGGCTATCGGTGACGTGCCAGCCGAAATGCCAGATTGCGCTTTGCGGTGCTTTCGGCGGCGGCGCATCCATCTGGTCGAACAGTATCATCACGTCGTTGGGCGACAGTAAGGCGGGCAGACCGGCCCACGTTCCGCTTGCGCAGGTGGGAAACTGCCGCACGTAGAAGCCGATTGCGGCTGCGGGATCGATGGACCGCAGATGGAGATGATGAAACCGTGGTGCTGGCAACATGATGCCCCTCTCCCAATTTGATTATCGTTTGCATACTTGTGTACCGGATTACGGTTCAGGCCGAAAGGTTTGGGTGTTGCGCCAGCGTCCCCGCAACGACGTGAGCACAGAAGAACTAGTTGAAGCGATTAATTGCCATTTCGAATATCTCGGAATCGAGACAAAGCAACTCCTGACGCTTGAAAGGATGTGTTAGCCAGTTTGAGTTTCACCGTTCCCAAATCCTCAAAAAATTCCGTGCGCCCGATGGTCGCTAGATGGCGGGAGCTGACATTCTCGATTACATTGAGCGGTTCCAAATCTTAAGGAGACGACGACATCTTTCTACCTGCACTTTTGCAGCGCGACATGACAATGCTGTTTTCGGAGTATAGGTTTTGCCCTCGTTTATTGGGCGCTTAGGCGTCCATGTCAGAAATACCGGTTAGAGTGCCATTCCAAGCCGTTACGATGATTTATTTCCGAATTATTTTCCAGGTGGAGTCGAATTCATGAGCGCCATTGGAGTACGCATCCGCGACGCCGATTTGTCACTTGCTGACATGCGTCGCCTTGCCACGACTGCCGAGGAGGCTGGATACCAGAACGCCTGGCTCCCCGAAAGCATGGGCCGCGACGCGATCGCCGAACTCATCGCACTGGTCGCTACGACCAAGCGGATAACACTAGGTACCGGAATTGTGCCGGTCTTCGGCCGCCAGCCCACCTTGACCGCTGCCGCCGCAGCCACCGCTGCGGCGATAGCGCCGGGTCGAGTCATACTGGGTGTCGGGATCGGCCACAAAGATGCACTCGTTGGCGGGCATGGCATAGCGTTCTCCCGTCCCCTCGCCCACACAAGGGAGTTCGTGGAGATTGCGAGACGGCTGTTGCGCGGGGAGAGCGTCGAGCATGTCGGCGACATTTATAAGATAGGGCGATTTCGTGTGGATTGTACGCCGCCGTCCCCGGTGCCGGTCTACGTAGCAGCGCTGCGCCCGGCCATGCTGCGGATGGCCGGGGCCTTTGCCGATGGGGTGCTAATGAATTGGGCTACGCCGGACCGAATTCGCGAAGCAATTGCGCATGTACGAGCGGGCGCCCGCGAGGCGGGGCGGTCTCCCGATGAGGTTCGCATTGCGAGCTACCTACGAACCTGCGTCAGTGACGATACGGAACGTGTCGAACGGGCGAGTCGCGAGCAAATCGCCCGGTATGGGTCGATGGTGTACTATCGGAATTACTTCTCCGAGATAGGTTTCGCGGCCGAAGCCGAGGCGCTCGAGACGGCGTGGGCAAAGGGGGATGCCGCGGGCGCGGCCAGCGTGGTCGACCGCCGGATGATCCAGACACTCACGATCTACGGCACACCTGCTGAATGTTGCGAGCGGCTGGAATCATACCGTGCCGCAGGGCTCGATCTTCCGATCATTGCGCCCTTTCCGATTGGTGAGCCCATTGTGGAAACGTTCGAACGCACCATTGCCGGATGCGCTCCCGCCGCCGGGTGAACGGGAAGCCGACAACAGGGCGCTAATGTCGGACACTGGGGGAACTGCGGAAGTTAAATTGGTTCTGCGCAAGTTCGCTTTCTAGCCAAGAAGCGACATTCCTTCCATCACCAGTTCTAGCCTCACGCCGCCTTTCGGGAAGGTGACGCATTTCTTTACACTATTTACGTTGCGCCGATTCCATCAAGCTGTCACCTTAAGTCATTGTTACTAAGGTAATTTATTTTAGCAGCAGCGCCAGGACAAGCGTTGAATCGGCATTTTCCGTGTCGGGATTCTTTACGTTCAGTTCGATGTGCAAAAAATAAAACTTCGTAGAGCTTTGATATTAAACAATATACGAATGTCAGCATGTTTCTTGCTTGGAATGCCATAGGGATGATTTTTCGGAAGAATCCAGGTGGGTAGACGAATGAAAAACACGAAATCTAAAGTTGTTGCATTTTTCTTGGGGTTCGCCACGATTTGGTCGATTGCGTCGCCTGTTAACGCCGTGGTGATTGACTTCAATGCACTTACTATAGGGACAGAGGTCACCAACCAGTTCACGAATGTTGGCGCTGTCTTTACTTCCTCCACCGCCGACCTAGGCGAAGTCGTCGATATTACAGGAGATGCTACGATCGGTGGTCCAGATCTTACTGGTCTGCTGAGCGGCACCCAGGGTCTCCGGATTCTAGGGGTCACCTCTTCTACGGCTGATCTAATCATCACGTTCGTGGATCCGGCCGATCAGGTGTCGGCAGCATTCGTGTCATCCGTTTCGTTCTCGTATGTGAGCGATGCGACCGGGATCGGTTCCATCAAAGCATTTGACGCTGGCGATAATTTATTATCTGAGGCGATTAGTGCCCTTGGTGGGGCAGGTAACAATGGTCAGCAGTTCTTTGAGACATTGACCGTTGGAACCCTCGGTGTAAGTGACATACGCCGCATCGAAATCGACGGGTTCAACGACGTTATCATCGATAATATTGAATTTGATGATCCGCAGCGGGTCGCAATAGGTGTACCCGAACCCGCTACGCTGGCTCTGTTCGGCGTCGGCCTTGTTGGGCTCGGCTTCGCGCGGCGGCGTAAGGCGGCGTAACGCCAACTTAAACTAACATATCGATACAGAACCGGCGGCTCTCATGAGCCGTCGTTTTTGTGCGCGCCACTTCCGAGTTGGGTCAATATTTACCAAAACGTGATACCGCCCGGCACATTTGAAGCTGGGGGAGAGCAGACGTAAATCGGGCGAGGTTTGACGTGGTTGCGAAGGCCGCTCCGCTGATTCTCGTTCAGCACTCTCCTTGATCAGACGCGTTGCAGCGGCCGTCACATTTATCGCCACAGCGTGGGTTTGAAGCTAGGCCGTGATAGAACACCGGTATAAACAACGCATCTCACGCCAAAACACAGAGAAAAATACATGCGCATCGTTGACATCATCGAGAACACAGCATCCCTCAAGTCTGACATCCGCAATGCCTATGTGGATTTCAGCCAGATGACCTGCAGCGCCGTCGCGGTGGTGACGGATGTGGTGAAGGATGGGAAGCCGGTCATAGGTTATGGCTTTAACTCGAATGGACGCTATGGCCAGGGCTCCATGATGCGCGAGCGCTTCATTCCCCGCATCCAGGCCGCCGATCCCGAGACACTTGTTGACGCCGACGGCTTTATTGATCCCATCGCGTTCAACAGGGCCATGCGCGTGAATGAGAAACCAGGCGGTCACGGTGAGCGTTCCGTCGCAATCGGCACCCTCGACATGGCGCTATGGGACGCGCTGGCGAAAGCGCATGGCCTGCCGCTCTGGCGTCTGTTGGCCGACCGCTATAATGGCGGCCAGGCGGATGACAGCGTCTTTGTTTACGCTGCTGGCGGCTACTACTATCCGGGCAAGGGGTTGGCGGCGCTCAAGGCTGAAATGCAGGGTTATCTGGATCTCGGCTACGACGTTGTGAAGATGAAAATCGGCGGTGACGGCATTGACGACGACAAGGCCCGTATCGAAGCGGTGCTGGAGGTAGTCGGCGCCGGCCGGCGCCTCGCGGTGGACGCCAACGGGCGGTTCGATCTGGAGACCGCGGTTGCCTATGCCGAGATGCTCAAGCCCTATGATTTGTTCTGGTATGAAGAAGCGGGCGATCCGTTGGACTTCCAGCTGCAGGCGGTGCTGGGGGAGGTTTATCCAGGCGCCATGGCGACGGGCGAGAACCTGTTCTCCGTGCAAGATGCCCGCAATTTGATTCGCTATGCCGGCATGCGCCCGGATCGGGATTGGTTGCAGGTCGACCCGCCGTTGTCCTATGGCTTGGTCGAGTATCTGGATGTGTTGGCAATGCTGGGCGATCTCGGTTGGTCGCGCCGGCGTTGCATTCCTCATGGCGGCCATCAGTTCGCGCTCAACATCGCAGCCGGCCTTGGCCTCGGTGGTAATGAAAGCTACCCGGGCGTGTTCCAGCCATTCGGCGGCTTCGCCGACCAGACAACCGTCGAGGCAAGCCGCATTACGCTGCCGGATGCGCCCGGCGTTGGTTTCGAGCTTAAAGCCAATCTCTGGAATGAGGTCCTAATCAAGCTCGTATAAATAGCTGCAAAATCGAGACATATTGTTTACTGCCATGGGGTCTCCTCAATCATTGACGTAGTCGCCGTTTGCGCGTCATCGTCACACCCATGGTCGAATGCGGTATTCGGCGTCTTTACGTCCGCGAAACCGAATATCTCATGTGGCGAAACGAGGTCGCCGCTCTTGAGCGCCCTGGTAAGGGGATAGTCCCCCATCATCGTGCGAAGCGTAATAGCGTTCATAATGTCGTTCTCTCGGTTGCGTCTTGATTGTCCATTAGTACGTGGGACCATGTGCGCCTAGGATAGGTATCCAGACATTGGACCGGCCTGGCATATTCTCGATTTGAGCGTCGCAAGCCCCGTCGCACTCGAGTCGGGTTTTGGAAAACCGCAACAGAGAGGGCAGGATTTGGATATCGGCAATCCGACTATTTCAGATGCCTACGATGTAATCGTGCTGGGCGCCGGCGCGGGCGGCATGGCCGCTGCCGTCGTCGCCGCGAATGAAGGTTTGCAGACGCTCGTCATTGAAAAAACCGCCTATGTCGGTGGCACTACGGCCCTGTCGGGGGGCATGGTTTGGGCACCGAACAATTCGAAAATGGGTTCGGTCGGCGGCGCTGATACCGCAGATGCCGCACAGACCTATATCGATGAGACCGCTGGAGAGGGCGGTGGCGCGGTGCTGCGACGAAGCTTCTTGCGGGAGGCACCGCGCGCGATCGACTATTTCGACCGGAACAGCCACGTCCAATTGACACCGCTTGCCTTCTACCCCGACTACTACCCGGACGCGCCTGGCGCCACCTTGGGCGGGCGCGTCATGGAGCCTGTCGCCCTGGACGCGCGCGAGTTGGGTGAAGCGTTCACGCTCCTGCGGCCGCCGCTGCCGGAGTTTACGCTGTTCGGGAGCATGATGGTGGCGCGGCCCGATATCGCGCACTTCCGGCAGATATTCCGCTCCCCCGCGTCGGCGTTGCGCGTGGCGCGGCTTCTGTTGTCCTACGCCATCGACCGCATCAGTCTCCACCGTGGCGCCAACCTTGTGCTCGGCAACGCGCTTGCCGGGCGGTTGCTGAAATCCCTTCTCGCGCTCAACGTGCCAATCGCGGTCAACACCACGACGAAACGTCTGGTGAAAGAGGATAATCGCATCGCCGGGGTCGAGATCGAAACCTCGTCGGGTTCGAAGGTGCTCCGTGCTCGCCGTGGTGTCGTTCTCGCGGCAGGCGGATTTTCGCACAATCCCGATCTACGAAAGCGCCTCTTGCCCCCGGAAGCGGACATGCATTCGGCCGCGTCGGAAGGCGATAGCGGCGACGGACTGAATCTGGCTCTGGACGCCGGAGGCTATATCTCAGAGGACAATGTCAGCAACGCGTTCTGGGCGCCGATCTCGCGTTTCACGCGTGCGGACGGCAGCCCGGGCATCTACCCCCACACGGTCACCGACAGAGGCAAGCCTGGCATGCTGGCGGTGAATGCCGACGGCCGGCGCTTTACCAACGAATCGAATTCGTACCACGATTTCGTCCAAGCGATGTTTCGCACCCACAATCAAAGCCCGACAATCCCGGCCTACCTGATCTGCGACCGGCAATCGATTTGGCAGTATGGACTTGGCGCGGTGAAGCCAATGACCCTGCGGCTCGCACCCTATTTGCGCGGCGGTTATTTGATCAAGGCTGCGACCCTGGAGGAACTGGCGCGAAAGATCGGCGTCGACCCAAACCATTTGGTTGCGACCGTGGATCTCTATAATGCGGATGCCGTGCACGGGATCGATACGGCGTTCGGTCGCGGCAGCAACGCCTACCACAAATATGTTGGCGACCCGGCCAATGAGCCGAACCCGTGTATGAGGCCGGTGGCAACACCACCCTACTACGCCGTCAAACTGTATCCTGCGGATTTGGGTACGGCGGCCGGCATTCGAACGAACGGCGACGGGGCCGTATTGGACCGGAACGATGATCCTATCGCCGGGCTCTACGCTTGCGGCAACGATATGAACTCGGTCATGGCCGGCGCCTATCCCGGGCCCGGCATTACCTTGGGGCCAGCACTGGTGTTCGGCTATCTCGCAGCAATGCATATGGCGAGCGGCGGCGAAGCCAAACCGCGAGCCTGATAAAATAGATTATTGGAGAAACGCATGAGCGACAAAAAACGCAAGGCCGGCATCCGCAATATTGCCGAAGTCCCCTGGCAGGAATTTCCCGACCATTTCGGTGGTGCCTTGTCCAAGGCCCTGGTCGGCCCCGAGGACACCGATATACAGGGGATCGACTTTCGCATTTCCTGCTATCAGCCCATGGCCTATGTCGCCGCGCATACGCACAAGGTCCAGGAGCAGGTCTACCACGTGCTCGAAGGCGAAGGTCTAATGGAAATCGAGGGCGCGAAGACCGTCGTGCGCCGGCACGACGTGATCCATATCCCGCCGGGCATCGAGCACGCAATTTCCAACTCCGGCCTCGTGGACCTCGTCTTCCTGGTTATTACCGTCCCGGCGACAGATCATTGAACCGCGAAAGCCATTTCGCGAACAGGGTATCGCCATTCGCCGTGCGGAATAAACTTGCGGTTCCCGATATGGGATAGCCACCGGCTTGTAGGAATAATTCTGCAGCGAGTTGAAGTGTTTGCACCTGTCTATCCCCGCGGCGGTTGCACACAGACCTGTTCATAGGTGTATCGTTCTTTCAGCGTGCCAAAATGCTCGAACACATTAAGCGTTACCTCCAAGGCCTCGGGTGTAATTTCGACGTGTGGCGTCCAGCAGCCGAGCTGCTGGTAGGTCGCGATGCAGTTGGCAAGCACATCCTGGTCGGTATCGGGGAAATACGAGCTCTCGACTCTGGCAATCTCAGCCGCCGGCGTTTCAATCATGTAAGCCCGAGTTGCTTTGTATGCTCGCATGAAAGCTTTCGCGGTGTCGGTGGCGAGCCATTCCCGCGTCGATGCGAGGCTGGAGAAGGCGTTGGGGCCAATCTGCGGGCCAACCTGCGCCACAATGTGCCCAGCCCCATCCTTCTCAAGCTGCTGCGGGAACGGACCTTGCTGCTGCACATATTGACCCTGTCCCGCGCGGAACGCCTTGTCCATATCCGCCGCGCCGCCGACATTGATAACCTTCAGCTTACCGAAGTTGATGCCGGCTTTGTGGCAGGCATACATGAACATCGCAAGTGGCTGCCCGCCACCGAATAGGACGACCTCTGAGCCTTCGAGCTTGCTCCAAGAAAAGTTTGGATCGGGTTCGTGCGCAGAGATGAAGAATCCGTCCATTTCATTGATCTGCGCGAAGTGAAGCGCGACCGGAGCCTCGCCCTTTCCCAACGAGTTGAATGCCTGGCTCGGCGCCGTTTGAATGACCTGCGCGGTACCGTCCTCTAACGCCTTGATCGCCGAGACGCCTGGAGGTGCGATCGACCAGGAGGCATCGATACCTTCTTTTTCGAGGAAACCGGCCGCCATGGTGGCGATAAGCGGTGAATAGAATGCCGAAAAGAGGGTGAACTGAATCTCAATTTTTTCCACGGAATTCTCCAGCTTTGATGTCTGTCATTTTCATTCACTACTGCTTCGGAACATAACGTTCGCCGATAGCGGGCTTGTTCACGCCCAGTCCCGGCAATTCCCAGACCCCGGCGCCCGGTGGGTTAAGGTCACCGTCAATATTGGCGTCGATCAGATAGGGCTTGCCACTGTCGATGCCGGCCTGAATCGCATCGCCAAGATCGCCTGGCCGATCGATGCTGACACCGGCGACACCCGCCGAGCGCGCCATCGCGGCAAAATCGGGATTATAGGGTTCACCAGTGTTCGGGTGGTGAAAATCGGTGGCGAGTTCCCGGCTTTCGAGATAACCGCGTTGCAGCCCGCGGATCGACCCGTAGGCGTAATTGTTCCACACCACCCAGACGACTGGAATGTCGTACTCCACGGCCGTCCCGAGCACGTTCGCATGCATGAAGAACGCACCGTCGCCGCAGACAGACACTGCCGGTCGATCCGGCGCGGCCAGTTTCGCGCCCAGCACCCCTGCCACTCCGAAGCCCATCGGCCCGAACCCCATCGATCCGATCAACGAATCCGGTCGCTTTGGCGTGCAGAATTGCAGCAGCCAATTGTGGTGCACGCCGATATCGCTGACCAAGACCGCGTCTTCGGGTAGTGCCTTGTCGATCTCGACCGCGGCGCGCTGCGGATTGATCGGGGTCGACTCGTCGGTCATTCCGGGTGCGACGAATGCATCCCATTTTGCGCGAAAGGTATCGATTTCCGCGAGCCATTTCCGGCTGGTTTCGGTGGGGTCGGACGGATGGCCACGCCTGTCGAGCTCACCGTGAATTTGACGCAAAAACGTCCGCACGTCGGCCATCAGCCCCAAGGTCACCGGGTAATTGCGTCCGATTTCTTCCGGGTCGATGTCGACATGAATCAACCTCGTCGGCGGAATCGTGAAGGAAAACCCCGGAATCCAGGAACTGGCGGTCCGATCATCGAAGCGCACACCAAGTGCCATCAAAACATCCGCCTGCCGGCAGGAGTGGTTCGCCTGATAGGTTCCGCCCCGCTGTACGAGACCAAGGGAAAGGGGATGGTCCGTCGGTATCGCGCCGAGCCCGCTGGCCGAGGCAGCGACGGGAATTTGCAGCCGTTCCGCGAGCGCCAACAATTCTTCGCCCGCACCGCCATAGCGCACGCCTTGCCCAACTACGATCACCGGCCGTTCCGCGGCGAGCAGCATGTCCACCGCCTTCACCACGCCCTCGGGGTCGGCGCCACAGCGCGAGGAGATGTTGGCGCTCCATTCTTCCGGACGCGGGGTCTCTTCTCCGGCTGCTTCCTTGAAGATATCGAAGGGAACGTCGAGCACGACCGGACCTGGCCGCCCCGTTACCATGGTCTTCCAAGCCTGCCGCACCATCAACGGCACCTGTTCGCCGCGAGTTGGTTGATAGACACGCTTGCAATAGGCCTGGACCGTCGAAGGAAAATCCGCCTGGTAGTGCCGGTAGAGTTCTTGGAACGCGCCGCGATTGAACTGGTCCGTTGGCACGTTGCCGGTGATTGCCATAAAGGGAACCGAGTCCAGAAATGCGTTTCCCAGACTGATCGGCATATTCGCAGAACCCGGTCCGCAGGAGGTGAATGTCGCAGTCGGCTGACCGGAGACCCGATAGTAGACGTCGGCCATGAAACCGGAGACACTTTCATGATGGACGGAGATCGTCTTGATATCGTCCGAGCGCTCGTACATCGCGTCGATAAGGCCAATATTGCCATGGCCGCAAATACCGAAGATGTATGGCACCTTTTCGCGGATCAGATAATCGATGATCATCTGCCCGCCATTGAGTTGATTGTTATTGCTCATAATTAAGGTCACCTATTTCTTCGGTTGGCTTTCGAAACTGTAATTCCCCGCAATAGACATGCCGCGATTGCCCCATTTGGACGGGTGTCCGCGAAGATATTGTTGTGGATAGAAGGTGTCGTCACCGAGTTCTTGCGCCGCGCTCCAAGGCCATCTCGGGTTGAACAGCATCGCGCGGGCGAGCGCGACCATGTCGGCCTGCCCCGTACGGAGGATCGTTTCTGCCTGGTGCGGCTCGCTGATCTGACCGACTGCGATCACTGCCATATCGACATGGCGTTTTACCTCGGCTGCAAATTCGACTTGGTAACCGGGCCCGACAGTGATGTCCTGTTCGGTGGCCAGGCCACCGCTGGATACATGAATGTAATCGCATCCGAGTGCATCGAGTTCCTTCGCGAGGTGCACCGTGCTGTCGATATCCCATCCGCCCGGAGCCCAGTCAGTGGCGGACACGCGCATGCCTACGGGCTGTTCCGACGGGAAGACACTTCTTACGGCTTCGAACACTTCTAGAGGGAAGCGGATACGGTTTTCGAGGCTGCCACCGTAGCGGTCGGTCCGCCGGTTCGATAGTGGCGACATGAACTGATGCAGTAGGTAGCCATGCGCGCCGTGAAGCTCGATTACACTGGCGTCACTGCGCTCGACCCGCTTGGCGGCAGACGAAAATGTTTCTATCAGTTCCTGGATTTCGTTGATCGTTAGTTCCCGTGGTACGGGCCAGTCTGGCGAGACCGGCACCGCCGACGGAGCAACCGCCTGGTATCCACCTTTGGAAACCGGTCTCGGTCCGCCACCTTCCGACGGTGTCTTGGCCGACGCCTTCCGGCCGGCGTGGCAGAGCTGGACTCCGAATACGCCGTTGCCAAACTTATTGATGAAAGCAGCGACTCGGCCGATAGCCCGCTCTTGCGCGTCACTGTAGATCGACAGGCAAGATGTCGCGTTTCGCGCGGCGGCTGCAACATAGCAGGACTCGGTCAAAATAAGACCAACGCCGGACAGGGCGAACTGGCCAAGATGAACGAAATGCCAGTCTCCGGCGACGCCATCATCGGCCGAAAACTGCGTCATGGGTGCCACAACGATTCGGTTCGGCAACGTTGTTCCGCGCAGTTCGATCGGAGCAAAAAGCCGTGACGCCATTGAGAGCGTGTCCCTGCGATAATTCTTCTGCATAGGCCAACCTTGACGCCATTACAGAACTGGATGTGTTTAACCTCGCACCGGTCTGCCTTTTGTTCGCCCTTCGTGCTTTGAAATTTGACTGCACGATCAACCACATCAACTGCATCGACCGAACCGGAAAATTCCACCAGTATGCCACTGCCTGTCGTTTTGACAATACGTCCACGGAGGGTCTCGAACATAAGGGCGGTCGAGTTTCCGTGCGCCTACCAAAAATAACTAATGACTTAGAGGAATATTGCTAGGTCGTTGGATGTTTCAGGCTACGTCACGACGCGTCCCAAACCGGGCGGCGCACCTCCGGGTCGACGACGCGGACGTTCTTGTCGCGCAGCTTTGAGATCCGATTCATCTCGTCCTTGCTGAGCTCGAAGTCGAAGATGTCGATATTTTCTTCGATCTCCGAGAATTCGAGCGCGCGCGGTACGACGCCGATATCCGGCTGCTGGATCAGCCATTTGAGCGCGACCTGGGCTGCCGTCTTGCCGTGGCCTTTCGCAATTTCCTGGATTACCGGATCCTGCAGCACTTTGCCGCGCGCCAGTGGCACGTGGCAGGTGGCGAGCAGGCGGTTCTTCCGGCAGGCGGCGATGACCTTATCCTGGCGGATATAGGCGTGATACTCGATCTGGTTGGTGAACAGCGGCTCGGGACATTTGCGCATTGCGTCGTCCAGCAGGGCGACGGTGAAGTTCGACACCCCGATATTTTTCGCCAGCCCCTCGCGCTTGGCCTTGGCGAGGGCGCCGAGCGTCTCTTCCAGTGGCACCTTGGGCTGCGGCCAGTGGATCAGCAGCAAATCGACATAGTCGATGCCAAGCGTCTTCAGGCTGGTATCGAGCGAGCGCGCGAAATCGTCGGCCTTCGCGTTCTCCTCTGTTACCTTGGTGGTGACCCAGATATCCCCGCGCGGCAGGCCTGAGGCGCGGATGCCTTCGCCGACCCATTGTTCCGAGCCGTATTTGCGTGCCGTGTCGATGTGCCGGTAGCCGCATTCAAGTGAATGGACGACGAGCTCGACCGCCCGTTCGGGCTCTGGAAACAACATGGTGCCGTAGCCGACGACGGGTATATGCGCACCATGCGCGGAGATGGTTGGAGCCTTGGCTGGTTGCATCGTATTCCTCCGTGACGTGTGCATTAGTCCGCTCGAACTGTCATCTTGCCCGATAATTCTAGGCCTTCGGCAAACTTAAGCCATGCTTTCATGCGACCCCGACACCTGTCTCTGAATTCGCAAATTGATCCGATCATGGGGAGAGGACTTGACCCATCCAGTTCCCGGGCGAATAGTTTCCTTCTCAAGGATAACGGGTGCGGGAAGTAATTTATGGCGAGTAATGGCAAGAATACCGTCCTCGCGGGCGCAGTCTGGGGCCAGGGTGAGAATGCGGGACGCCTTCGTGGCGGGCTCTTCCGGCTGCGTCCTGGCGCCACTGAATGGGAAGCGGTGGCTGGAGGCCTGCCGGAAAATGTAGAAGTGCGTGCCATTACGCTGCACCCCAATGATTCGAAGACGCTCTTCATCGGCACTCAAGATGGCCCCTACCGCAGCACCGATGGCGGCGAGCAATGGGAGAAGTTGGATTTCCCCGAGCAAGGCGCGGTGATTTGGTCCATAGCAATTCACCCCACCCGGCCTGACATTATGTATGCTGGCGCGGCGCCGGTTGCGCTGTACCGCAGCGCCGACGGTGGCGATAGCTGGCACCACATTCCGCAGGCGAAGTCACCAGGCCATTGTGAGCGGGAAGGATTCGATACGCGGGTGATCGGTGTTACTTTCAACCCGGCCCAGCCCGATGAGGTCTATATGGGAATTGAGGTTGGTGGTGTTCTCCAAAGCACCGACGGTGGAGAATCATGGACCGACCTGTCCGCGCCGCTGATAGAGCTGGCCCAACTGCCGCACCTGCAGAATAATGTGGGCGGTCGTCATTGCGGCCATTGTGAGGGTATGCTGGACACACACGCCGTGGCCATCAGCAGCGCGGCACCCGGCTCCGCTTTCCTCGGCGTGCGCATGGGCATCTTCCGCACGGATGATGGCGGGTCGAGTTGGTACGATACGGATGTGGGGCAATTTTCACCGCTAACTTATTGCCGCGCCTTGATCGTTTCACCGCATGATCCGGACGTCTTCTATGCCGCCTTGTCCGAGGCGGCCGTTAGCACCGCCGGCTCGCTGTACCGGAGCAACGATGCGGCGAAGACCTGGGAGCGTATTGACCACGGCGTTGAAGCACAGAGCACCGTTGTCGGTCTGGCGGCGCATCCAACCGACCCGGCCAGCCTGTATAGCGTTACCCGCGCAGGCAAGGTGATCGGCACGGCGGACAACGGCGCCTCGTGGCAGGATCTCCCTTTGCCCGAGGGTGTGCACGACGTCTACGCGGTGGCTTGTTATTAGCCGTCCATCGCTATAATCGAAGGAAATAACATATGAGTTTAGCCGCATTCCAAGCGCTCTTGCCCTTTGCGGGTTGGTCAAATGACCGGTTGCAAGAGGTAGAGTTCGTTGGCGACTTGGACCCAAAATTGCCAACTTCGTTCAAAATTACCGAGACGGCATCAGCAGCGCTTGCAGCCGTTGGGCTCGCGGTTTCGGACTTATGGGAATTACGCACCGGCAAGCGCCAGAGCCTATCCATAGACACTGGCCATGCTACCGCGTCCTTGCGCAGCACCAAGTATCTTCGTTTGGACGGCGCCAAGGTTAATACCGAGCGAAACACCGTAATGGGGATGTATCCCACCCGGGACGGTCGATGGAGTTATCTACACTGTAATTTTCCCAATCATCGCGCAGCGGCGATGAAAGTTCTCAACGTGCCGGAGGAGCGTCACGCGGTAGCAGAGGCGGTCGCTCAATGGGACGCGCTCGACCTTGAAGAAGCGATCATTGCGGCGGGCGGCGCCGGCGGCATGGTGCGTAGCGCTGCGGAATGGGCCGAACACCCACAAGGGCGTGCGGTTGCGTCTTTGCCGTTAATGGAGATCGTGAAAATTGGCGAAAGTGCTCCAGAAACCCTACCGGATGGTGAGCGCCCGCTTTCCAACCTTCGGGTGCTGGACCTAACACGCGTCTTGGCGGGCCCCACTTGCGCGCGAACGTTGGCGGAACAGGGTGCGGACGTTATGAAGGTTAGCGCGCCGCATGTGCCGTTCATTCCCTACCAAGAATTCGATACGGGACATGGCAAGCTCTCAACACATCTCGACTTGCGAGATGAGAAAGAACTTGGGACGTTGCTTGATCTGGCACGCGAATGTGACGTCTTTTCTCAAGGATACAGGCCAGAAAGTCTCGCGAATCGCGGCCTCTCACCTGCCAAGCTTGCCAAACTGCGTCCCGGCATTATCTGCGTTTCAATGTGCGCGTTCGGTCATACCGGCCCGTGGGCATCACGTCGTGGCTTCGACACCGCCGTCCAGGTGGTAAGCGGAATAGCCGCGCGCCAGGGGGAACTGTTTCCCGAACAAGGAACTGGACCGCAATTTTATCCCGTTTCGGCAATCGACTACCTAACGGGCTATTTGATGGCGTTTGGCACGATGGTGGCGCTACGGAAGCGTGCCGACGAAGGCGGCTCGTGGTTGGTTAGGCTGTCACTGGCGCAGGTGGGACGATGGTTGCAGCAACAAGGGGAACTGACGCTATCCGATATCGCTGATGCGCCACCGGAGTTTGATCAGGCGGAACTTGAACAATGGATGATGTCCAGCGATACGCCAATGGGGCACTTGACGCATTTAGCACCGGTTATTCAGTTCTCTGAGACGCCAGCGCGCTGGGCACGTCCATCCGTACCGCTGGGCCACAGCGATCCGGTATGGCCGCCGCGTTGAAACCTTGCTTGGATTTAGCGGCCGCCCAATGCCAACCGGCCTCTTTAGAATTTATCGATTACCGTGGCCCGGCGTCAGTTTCCGCGGCGAGACCGAACTAGCAGCGGCGTGTCTGTTGCTGACGGATAGGAGATGCTAATGCGCCGCGGAATACTCGCCGTTTGGTCCGACATAACGCCCGAGGCGAAGGCCGACTACGATACGTGGTACGAACAAAGTCATATGTTCGAGCGGCTGGAGGTCGATGGGATTCACCGCGCACGGCACTACAGCACCGTGGCGGGCGCGCAGCAATTTTTCACCTATTTTGTTGCAGACGACGCGGGTGTTTTTAAGGCCCCTTCTTATTTGGAAAGCGCCAATAATTCGTCGTCTTGGACGCAGCGCGTTTTGCCGCATTTTCGTAATACCCACCGAACTGCGTTTGATGTTATTCGCAGGATCGGCTGGGGTGATGGCGCGGTCGCGATGACAATTCGCCTCGCGGCGGAAAAGGCGTGCGAGGCCGATCTGCTTCGCTGGTTGGGGCATTACGTGCTTCCTGAACTGCTCAACTGGCCGGGTGTAATCGGCGCACAAATTTGGAAAGCTGATTTGGACGCTACGCTAACGCCTGTGCAGGACAGTCGTTTGCGCCAGGATTCGGATCAGACGTCACCGCTCGCCATTTTCTTAGAGGGCACGGAATTCAGCGCGATACAGGCGGTTGCCGCAGGTCCCCTCGCGCCGGTGGAATTGATCGCACACGGTGCTGCCGACGGCGCAATCGTTTCTCGTCACCAATTGATGAACAGCGCGGAGAAGGAACAGATGCCAGAGATTTGAGCGGCGGTTCCGATGTGCAATTGCTTTATCTATTGGCAACTTCGGCAGTGGTGGATTCTGGTGCGGGCGTTGTTGCACGACCCGCATGGGAACTACGGGAGGCTACGAGTTGAACGAACGGTTCCCCGTTACATATCTGTGATCGTGCCCCTCAGAAAACGTCGTCGCTGGCGCAGGGGATTCTCGCCGGTTGCGCTATGCCAGGTGCATCTGTTGTCCCAAATCACCGTGTCCTTCATGCGCCATTCGTGCCGTCCCTGATAGCGTTGCTGGCCGCACCATTCGTAGACTTCCGCCAGAAGCGCGTCGCCTTCCGCTTCGGACATACCGACGATTCCAATTGTGTGTGTCGGGTTGACATAGACCGAATACCGTCCCGAATCTTGGTGCAGCCTGATGATCGGATGATCGACCAGGGGCGCCTCGCGGTCCTTGGCGTCAAGCCGCTTCTGCCGTTCGGTGGCGCTCTTCCCGCCGTATCGGAACGTGCCCCGTTTCCCTTCCAGCCGTTTGTGTAGCGCCGATGGCATTTCCTCCAACGCCAGGTACATGTTGGCGAAAAGCGTGTCGCCGCCTTCGTCCGGGATCTCCAGCGTGTGCAGCATCGTCGCCTTGGCCGGCTGTTCGAGGTAGCACATATCGGTGTGCCAGCCGACGCCGCGGTCCGACTCGAACGGATCAACCTCGCCCTTTTCGTTGAGATTGGTCATGACGATGAGCTCTTCGAACTCCGGATGTGTGTACTTCTTAGTGATATGCGGCAAAGGGGGTCCAAACACATGCTCGAACTCGACCATCTGTCCCGCGGTGATCGCTTGATCGCGAAAGACCAGCACACAATGATCGAGAAACGCCCTATTCACCGCATCCGCTGCTTCGGCGTCCAACGGTTCGGATATGTCGATCCCCTTGACCTCGGCCAAGAGAGGTTCGGCGAGTTTAACGACCTCAATTGTCATGATGTTTTTTTCTCTCCTTTTGGAGAACCAGCGGTTCGACCCCGATATGATACCGTGCCACGCTGGCTTGTGGAATTCGACGGTGCTACCGTAACCAATCCTGTCGAAGGGAACAGCCGCGTGGAGGGCCGTATGACGATCACAACGACGCGCCATCACGCGTCATTCTTCGCCGAAGTCGAAGGCGTCGACCTTGCCCGCCCGATGACGAAGTCGTTGTTTGCAGAGATTGAAGCGGCATTCCATAAACATGCGGTGCTGTTATTCCGTGGCCAGTCCATTACTGATGCCCAGCAAGTCGCCTTTAGCGAATGGTTCGGACCGGTCTTCACCGCGACCAAGTATAGCTGGAAGGACGAGAAACGTCGGTTGCGCGGCGACATGGCCGACATCTCTAACCTCGACCATGACGGTGTGCTGCTCCCGGTTGACGATCCCCGGCGCGACCACGCCCGTGCCAATCAGCTTTGGCATACCGACAACACTTTCAAGCACGTTCCGTCGCGTTGCTCGGTGCTGGCGGCGCATACCATCCCGGCGACGGGCGGAAACACGCAGTTCGCCGACATGCGGGCGGCCTACGACGCTCTGCCCGCGGCGAAGAAGGAAGAAATCGACGGGCTGATTCTCGAACATTGCATCACCTATTCACGCGAGAGGATGAGCTTCACCGGCTTCACGGATGCGGCGCGCGCCGAACTACCGCCGGTCAGGCAGATGCTGGTGCGCCAAAATCCTGCGACCGGCAGCAAATCGCTTTACATTGCCGCGCATGCGGGTCGAGTCATCGGTTGGCCTGACGACGAGGGCCGCGCATTAATCGACGAGTTGATTGCCTTCGCCACACAACCGCAATTCGTCCACGAACACAGCTGGCGCGAAGGCGATCTGATCGTCTGGGACAACCGCTGTACTATGCACCGCGCGACGTCCTTCGACGAAATGCAAGATGTCCGCGATCTGCGCCGTGTTACCGTGTCGGACGAAATCAACTCGGTCGATCGGGCGGGCCTGGCGGCGGCAGAGTGAGGCCAGATAGTATGAGAAAGACTGAATTATGAGTACATCCGGACACACCCTGTTACCGACCTCACTCGTCGGCTCCTACGCGCAGCCGGACTGGCTGATCGACCGCGATAAACTGGCCGGACGGTTCCCGCCGCGCACGCGCGCACTCGAGCTGTGGCGGGTCGCGCCGGAATATCTGGCGCAGGCGCAGGATGACGCGACGCTGATCGCAATCCGGGAGCAGGAGGAGGCCGGGCTCGATATCCTGACTGACGGCGAGATCCGCCGCGAGAGTTACTCGAACCGCTTCGCCACGGCGCTCGATGGCGTCGATATCGACAATCCCGGCACGGCCCTCGACCGCAGTGGACATCCAAACCCAGTGCCGCGGATCGTCGGCAAGATCAGCCGCAAACATCCGGTGGAGGTCGAGGATGTGAAGTTTCTGCGGGCGCACACCGACCGGCGCATCAAGATGACTGTACCCGGCCCGTTCACCATGACCCAGCAAGCGCAGAACGATTTCTACGACGATGAGGCGGCGCTGGCGCTCGACTATGCCGCCGCGGTGAACGCGGAGGTCAAGGACCTGTTCGCCGCTGGCGCCGACATTGTCCAGCTCGACGAACCCTATATGCAGGCGCGTCCGGAGAAGGCGCGCGAATACGGTTTACAGGCCCTGAACTGTGCCCTCGAAGGCGTGGAGGGCGAAACAGCGGTGCATATCTGCTTCGGGTACGCGGCAATCATCCACGAACGGCCGGAAGGTTATTCCTTTCTGCCGGAACTCGCTAATTGTCCCGTGCATAATATCTCCATCGAGACGGCGCAGTCGGGACTCGATTGTGTGGTACTGGAGGAGCTGTCGGAAAAGAAAATCATCCTCGGCGTGCTCGACCTCTCAACCCACGAGGTTGAGTCGGCAGAGACGGTCGCTACACGTATCCGCCGCGCTTTACCCCATTGCCCGGCGGACCGGATCATCGTCGCACCCGACTGCGGTCTGAAATATATGCCGCGGGGCTCGGCGCTTGGAAAGATCAAAGCGATGGTCGCCGGCGCGGCGATCGTCCGCAACGAGTTGCGCTGACCGGCATTACCTGTCGTTCGTCTACAGACCGCCCATATTGACAGCGATGCCGTCCCTTTCGAAGTCATCGACGATCGTCTGAAGCCTGTGAAATGCGGTGTTCGCGGCGGGAACACCGCAATAGATGCCTTGCTGAATGACCGTCTCTCGAATTTCGACCAAAGGAAATCCGTCCCGTAGTGCTGCGCGCACATGCATGTCGAATTCTTCCCAGCGGCCAATCGCCAGCATCGTTCCGATGACGAGAACCCGGCGCGTGTGGTCGTCCAGTACGCCACGGGTCCACACGTGCCAGGCATAGGTCGAGATCAACTCCTGAAAATCCTCGGTCAAAGGCGACGTGCTGGCCGTTGCGCGGTCGACATGGGCGTCGCCCAATATCCGGCGGCGCGCCGCCATGCCGGCAGCATGCATTTTTTCATCCATGGTCATGGCTGTCCCCGTTGCTGTTAAACATTGACGTTCTTCCGAGTTTTAAGGCGCGATAGAGCGTTCATGATTCCTACTACGCCCGCGTCTCTCTACGTCGACAGTTCGACCTGCTCCAGGATCATGTGCAACGTCCGCAAACGAAAACGGTGAATGCGGCGTATCCAGGGCGTTTGGTTCGCCTCGTACCAGCTGGGCTGCTTGTACACCTCGGGCGATTCCAAATGATATATCGCGACATAACGCGGCAAGCCTTCGATCGCGTGGAACCGGCGCGCCGACAGCATACCAGGTACCGCGTCCATCAAAGGCATATGCTCTTCATTGTACCATTCGTTGAATTCGTCCTCGATCGCGGGATCCACCTCCATGGAGGAGATACAGATTCCGCCGGCGTCTGGCGGCGAAGGGCGGCTGCCGGGACGTATTTGCTCCAGCACCCATTCATGCGCCGGTGGCGTATCACAGGAAGACCAGAGGTTCGTCGGCAGTACCGTCATATCGGGATAAGACGCTTCGATCAGAATGACGCCGCGTTTCGGATGATCGCTAGAAGGCGCGCGCGTCTTGCGGTCGGTGACGCCGCCGATATAAGCCTGCACGGTCGGGTTTATGCCGCCAGGCACATCGGGAAACCTGAAGCCATGCACGCTTTCGGCGGGCACGAAGGTTCCGACTCGCATGCCCAGACGGGTTTCCATATCGATTTGCATATCCGACTCTTTAAAGCACATCAGGATCAAATGGAACCGGCTCCGGTTCTACTTAATTCTGTGAAGGTACTTTATTTTCAATAATGTGATCAGAGTCCCGCGGTTGTTGGGTTGCTCTAAGCGATTCCAGAAAGTCACGATCTGAGCGGGCTCGACTCAACTAAGGTGTTTTTTGAAGAACGCGATCGTCCGCTCCCACGCGATCTTCGCCTGGGCTTCATTGAATCTGGGCGTCGAGTTGTTGTGGAATCCGTGCCGTGTCCCTTCATAGCTATGCATCTCGAAAGCAACGTTATTGTCTTCAAGTGCTTTTCGATAACCGTCACGCATGGCGTTAACGCGCGGGTCGTCTTCGGCATAATGAATCAGCAATGGCGCCCGAATTTTGGGAACGTCCTCGGTGGATGCCGCTCTGCCGTAGAAAGGGACACCTGCATTCAGGTCTGCGCCCATCGCTACGGCGAGCGCATTGACGACACCGCCGCCGTAACAAAAGCCAGTGACCCCTAACTTGCCAGTGGACAAGCTATGGCCCTTTAGGAACTTTGCGCTGTTTAGCAGGTCGGTGAACAGTTTGCCCTTGTCCAGAGATCGCTGCAGGACCTTGCCATCATCGTCGTTGCCGGGATAGCCGCCGACTGGAAATAGACCGTCCGGGGCGAGCGCAAGGAAACCCTCGATTGCGGCGCGGCGCGCCACGTCTTCGATATGCGGATTCAAGCCCCTATTTTCATGGACGACGAGGACAGCAGGAAAAGGACCCGCACCAGCGGGCTGCACGAGATAACCTCTCATCTTGCCGGAGGTGCCGTCCGGCGAATCGTAGTCCGCATACCGCGCCTTGATCCGCTTGTCGGTGAAAGAGATCGTATGGGCCTCGGCATAACGCGGTAGCAAAGCTTCCGCCATGGCCAAGGCCGAACCGCCAGCGACGGTAATTGCAGACGCCCTACGGAGGAACTCCCGCCGGTTCATATTGCTATGGCAGTACTCGTCGTACAGTTCAAACACGCTTGGATCTATATTGTCGTTCGCCATTACATTTCCCTCAATGACCTTTGGTGCGAATTGTGCAGCGTTTAACCTATGCGTTCCAACTGGGTGGTGTGGCGCTGGGCGCTCCGACAACGCGGCAGCTTAGTTTCCGATATCGCCGCGCTGTCATTGGTTTAATTCTGAACGACGTGCGAGCTCAGCCAATGACTGAGTCGCTGTGCCTCGCCCTATGGTCCCAGGTCGATCCTATCGTGATCGATACTTCAAAGTTTTGTGGCTCGACTACTGCTCGGCAGGTTACTTCGCCTTTGCGCCACGGAACGGCTTATGACACCCGCCGCAGCCAAGTTTGCCCATTGCCCCAACCTGCTTGGCGATGGCTTGTTTGTCGCCACTTGCGGCAATCGATGCGAGTTTTGCGCTTTCATTCGAAAGCGTTTGATTGGCTTTTTTGAAACCTTCCCAATTTTTCCAGATAGCCGGCAAGGCGCGTGTTTGTTTGTCGGAAAAATCACCGCGCCCGCTTCCCTTTGGAAAAACGGCAAGCATTTGGTCGGTCGTGGCGTTAATCGCCTTCGCGTGCTTCACCACGTCTGCATTCGACCCCGCACCGCTTTTTGCGAATGCCTTGATCGGCTTCCAGTTCTTCAAAATCGTTTGCATTAAGGCCTGGCGATCCTTGATCGCCGCGCTCTTGTCTGCGCTGCTTGAGGCACACCCGGATAAGGCTACGGTGCCGGCGAGTACGGCAGCCGCAACAAATTTCGGCAACATTTTGGTTTTATACATTGCTTCCCCTCCCAACTTGTATCGTTTTGACCCCGATCCCCGTCAAAGCAACGAACCACGGAGCCCTGGAAACGCGCCGGAGTTTGCCGCGTTTAACTATATGAACAAAATTTTGTACTGATTATTCCAATGCTCCAAAAATTTCTTTTTGAAACGCGTCGTTAAACGTAGAGCCGGGCACTTTAGTTCAGCGAATTTATCCATTGCTCGACAATGATCCTGTCGCTTTCCGGAACCGGAGGATACGGGCAGGAAGGGTCGAAGCAGAATTCAGCACCTTCTGGCATTTTTTCTTCGATAATTAATTTATAGAGTGATGAATTTTGTGGTGCGCCGGGCGCAACGAATTTTGAAGAACGTAATTTGGTTAGGTTGAGAACATAGGAAAATTCTCGATGGGCCGGATATAGGAGCTTCCCGGTTTGCGAATCCTTTGCGCGCTGCGCCACCGGGACATGGCACGCGTCACACTTATTGCGCTTGAAAACGTCAATGATTGCTTCATCGAGTTCAGACGCTGAAATAGTGGAATTTGTGGCGCCTACGATCGCACAACAAAGCGCCAGCCCCCAAAGCTGTATCTTTGCCTGTGTAATTGATCGAAAGCCCAATTTTTCCATTCCTTAGACGAATATTGCACAAAGCCTTCGCCGCCGAACCATGATGTTTTCGTTCAAACGACACATGATAATTAGGAATTGTTTCGGGACGAACAAGTTCTGTTCCCGGCACTCGAGTTTCGGGCAGCCTGTGAGAACCGATTCTGTACTCTCGTTATAAGCCAGCGATGAACTCATCGATCAAGGCGTTCACCGTGCTAGGGATTTCGGTGCACGGAAAATGGCCGGCGCCGTCGAGCTTTATGTATCTGGAACCGGACACGGCCTCGTGAATTTCTTTCTCGTACTCCGGCGGATCACCAGGATCGTCCACGCCGCGCAATAGAAGCAGTTTCGGCTGCAGGGTCGCAATTCGGTCGCTGACATCGAACGCATCAATGGATTTGAGATCATGGTATTGAGAAAGTGGACCTACCTCGCGGTGGCGTTCCAACAATCGAGCGCGGAATTCCGGTTCGACGAACATCATCGCGTGTTCTTGAAAGGCCATCCATTCTTCTTCGAAGGCCCTAGGGTCTTCGGCGGCACGCAATCGCATCTCATAGGTTCCGGGCGGCCGCGTCTTCGGCCTTGCCGCGACGGTGGAGACAACGATACCGCCCACCTCTTCGGGGTAATCCAATCCGTATTGCAGCGCAATCGACGCGCCAAGCGTATATCCGACCAACACGAGGTCGCGCTTCAGGCCCTGTGCCCAAAGCCAGCCGCGGACCCAATCCGTGTAGCGCTCGACGTCCGCACAGCGGGTCCCCTCGAGGTGACCAGGCAGGGTGGGCGCAACACTGTCCGGGAAATGTTGAAGTTGATGGTGGAAGGCATCGGCGCAGCCTCCCGCGCCCGGGCCATGTAGAAATACAAGCTGCGTCATATGTGTTCCCTCAAGGCTTAAACCCGTATCCCGGAGCTTCGCTGTCCAGTGCCGGCTAGGCCAATCCGTAAACCAGGTTTCCCTAAAGGCTTCCCGTAACGTCGTCGAACAGTTCATCGACAGTGAAACGGCGCGGAATCAAACCTTGCCTATGCACAATCTCAATAACGATCTCGAGGTTGCGGCGATTGGCTTCAAGCCCGAAGGGATTCATGTCCGTGTCACCGGTCTTGGGCAAACCGGCGATCTGTTTGCTTTCCTCGAGTAATCGGTAGATCTCCCTGACGGCACTTGGGCTCGATTGCAAGAGTTCGCTTTTTACGACCGCCATGTGATTGATCTGTATCGCTTGGTTCTTTTCCTGCCAAGCGTGGGCGGCGATGCCCGGGTCGGGAATGAGCGTCTTGATCTGCGGGTCGTCGATTGGTGTGGTTATCACCGCTGCATCGATCTCGCCCGCGCGCAGCATGCCCAATAAGTCACTACCGCCGGCCGCGCGCTGAACCTCCGGGGGGTCTCGAAATTCGGCCACATGCGCATCCTCGAATGTAATCCAGTTGATGCTGTCGAGGTCGACGCCGTAATCGCCGGCGAGCATGCCGCGAATCCAGGCCACCGTCGTGACGGTGTAAGACCGGATTCCGACACGGCGCCCGTTCAAATCGCCCGGCGCCAAGGCACCGTGCGCGGCGTTATAGACAAGGAACGGATGTTGAAAACGTCCGGTCAGGACCACGGGCAGCAAGGAGAGCGGCTTGCCATATGCCTTCGCCATGAGGAACGTCACGATAGCTAGTTCGGCGACGTCGAATTCCAGATCGCGGACCACACGCTTGAAAGCGGTATTCGGCGTCTTCACGTCCGCGAAATCGAACCTCAAGAGTGGCGAAACAAGGTCGCCACTCTTGAGGGCCTTGGTAATGGGATAGTTCCCCATCATCGTGCGAAGCGTGATGGCGTTCATGATACTGTTCTATTGAAGCCGATTAGCCGAATGACGGGGCAACGTCTTACTTCCAGGGTGGAGAATTGCCCCAGCGGTCCCACGAAGTCGTTGCACTGGTGGGGAGCCGGCTGGTTGGCCCGAACTTGCCGCGCGGATAACCAATCGGGATACAGCAGTGAAAGACCATCTCATCGGGTACACCGAACATGGCGTTGACCCGTTCCATGACCTCGGCGTGCAGCGTGGTCAGCACACTGCCCAAGCCCAACGCGCGGGCCGAGAGCAGCAGGTTTTGGACTCCGGGAAAGGTCGAGGACGCGGCAACACCGGTCGGTTCTGAGTAGACCAGGATTACCACGGGTGCGTTGACCATTTCATCCGCCAGAAGCGCCGCTAAACGGTACGGGGAATCCTCGGGGATGTCAGCCTTCGAAGACCAGCCGTAGGCGTCACGGCGTTTGGCCCACCAGGCTTCAAAATACAGCTTGCCAAAAGCAGCGATGGCATCGCGCTCGCGAATGACCAGATAACGCGCCGGTTGGGTGTTGCCCCCGTTCGGTGCTTTAGAAGCCGAATCCAGAATGATCTGCAGCTGTGCGTCCGTGACCGGGCGATTGGGGTCCAGCCGGCGCGTGGCGCGCTGGCTGAACATTGCTTCACCGATTGGCATCGTCAGTTCGGCGGGTGGGTCGAGGCGGACCATGTCCATCGTGTTACTCCTTGAAATTTGTGCTTGTGCCGGGTGTCGGCCCAGGTTGCCGTGATCTTAAGTGTATGATCCGTTCAATTGCAGTGTCCATAGATCTTCTGATGTCGGCAGCACCGGTCATCTTTCGCCGTCAACTGGTGTAGCGGGTCACGCCCGGTACTGTGAAAAAGCAGACCAAAACAGCACTAAAGCCAACATCGTTGCCGGGATGTTGGAGGTTGGGGGAACAGCGGAAAACTATTTTTGTGAGCCTGACAGCCGAATCTAGCCATGAGCGGGAGATGGTATCCGTATTTACGAAGGCGGCTCGGCCCGTGCCGGCATCGGGCAGGACGGCTCTGCGGTCTCGCCATCGCAGCAATCCATCACCGGTCGCCGGCAGATGCTACATTCGTAGTGGCCGCGGACGAACTCCGTTCGCGCCGGTTGGCTGCACCAGGGACATCGGTCCATCTACTCTCCTCCCCGATGGTACTTTTGTCCGGTTTCACTAAACACCCAGAGGCCGGCTTTTTTCCAATTGAAACTATCGCTTTGCTCGCGGGCGCTCCGGGTCGCATCGAGCCTCGCGACGACATCAGCCCCGGTTTCGGCTTCGGCCTCGTAGAATGCGAGCCGCCCGAGGGGGCATTTCTGGCCCTTCTCGGCTGTCAGCACAAATCGCTGGCCGCTTTCCCATCCCGTCGTTTCCACAACTTCGCGGATGTGCGTGTTTTCATACCAGTCTTCGAATTCCGCTTCGCGTCCTTCGACCGGTTCGCTCAGCACGATAACCACATGTTTCGGCATATCCATTCCTCTAAGAACAGTGTTTCAATTCCCGGCGAGACTGCGGCGCGATGGGAGGCTCTTGTTAAGGCTAGGTTCGAAATTAGCCCTTCAACCGTTCACCCGTCTCCGCATCCGCTTTCACGGTTGCCTCGTAAGACGGCAGCGCCGTAACCCTGTCGAAATATGCTTGTACAGCGGTGGGCAGCGACTCGCTCACCATACGGCGGTAACCGCGCATGGTGTAACAAATGCTCAAATCTGCGGCGTTCATGGTATTGCCCAGCAGATAGGAGCGGTCCGACACTACCGTGTCAAGCACAGCGACGCAGGCCGTCGCCCGGCCCTTCATCTCTGCCACGACGGCGTCGATTTCCGGTTTGAACTCGCGCCGGTGGTTGACGATCTCGCCCAGCGGCCGGGCGAAGGTCGCTTCCGCAAACCAGCACCATTGCAGGTAGTGCGCGTAGGTCGGGTCATCCTTGCCCGGCTGCAGCCGCCCGTTGCCATAGCGATCCAAGACGTACTGCATCATGGCGCAGGACTCGAACATCTTCATATCGTCTTCTACCATGACCGGCACCTTGCCCAGCGGATTCACCGCCCGCCATTCCGGCGTGGCGCGGTATTCGGGTGCAAAGTTCACCGGCACGATCTCATAGGGCACGGACAGTTCCTCGCACACCCAGATGACGCGAAAGCCTCGGGTTCCCGGAGCGTGGTAAATTTTCAACATGATAGTGCGCCTCCCGTCTTATGAATTTATCTGGCTCGATAAGTGTCACGCAGGATATTGGTAAATCCAGCCAAAATCATGCGTAATTGGCGTTCCACCTTTGGATGCCCCGTCCGGCATGGCTGCGACGCGTAAAAACCGCCAGGAACCGAGCTTCTCTCGGCGCCGGCAATGTCGGCGCGAGCGAGCAGTTGAACAAAGAGCGCGGCACCGCGACTTTGATTTCGTCGGCCACCGCTGACCAAACAACGGGAATCGATTTTAGCGACGTCGGAACTTTGGATATACGCGGTTCGACCAACCGAGTGTCGGTTTATACCCTGCTTTAGTCGTCCAATGCCTGCCGAAAAAAGGTTGTACCAAACTTCCGCTGTGGGTCATCTTTCGTCGTCAAACGATGCCGAAACCTTGCCTGAGGCAACGAACGGATTAACGCTAAGCTGCCAAGAAACATTCAAGAGGATTCAACATGAAAGTCGGGGTTGCTATGTTCTGCACCGATTATGCGATGCCACCAGCCGACCTCGCCGTGGCTCTTGAAAAGCGTGGATTCGAATCGTTGTGGCTACCGGAACACAGTCACATCCCGCTGTCCCGCGTCTCTCCCTTTCCGCGCGGTGGAGATTTGCCAAAAAAATATTACGACGTGATGGACCCATTCGTCGCTCTAGGCGCGACGGCGGCGGTCACCAGGACGTTAAAAATTGCCACCGGCATTTGCCTTGTCGCGCAACGGGACCCGATACAAACCGCGAAAGCCGTCGCATCTGTCGATCAAATTTCGAAAGGCAGATTTCTGTTCGGGATAGGACCCGGCTGGAATCGGGACGAAATGGAAAATCACGGCGTCGATTTCAAAACCCGTAACGACGTAATGAGCGAAAAAGTCGCGGCAATGCGCGAAATCTGGATCCGGACCAAACCGGAATACCATGGCAAATATGTTGATTTCGACCCGATGATGACGTGGCCGAAACCCGTTCAGAAACCGCACCCGCCGGTGCTTGTCGGTGGCGGCGTTCCCTTCGGGGCCCGGCGTGCACTTGCTTATGGCGACGGCTGGTTGCCTAACGCCACGCGTCCGACCTATCACTTGTTGGACAAAATGGATGAATTCCGGAACATGGAAAGGGCCGCCGGTCGGAAAATCCCCATCACCGCCTATGGTGTTGAACATGATCCGGAATCATGGCGCGCCTATGAAGACGCTGGAATAGAACGAATTGTTCTCAGCGTTGCGTCGGAACCTGCCGACGCGATATTGCCGATGCTGGATCATTGGGCGGCCACGCTTTAATTTGTTCCCCCTGTGACATTTCATCGACGCTGGGTATCGTCTTCGGTTGATACCACATGTCAACCGCAAAGGAGACGACGCCATGGGCGCGCTTGACGGCATAAAAGTTCTCGACCTCAGCCGCGTTCTGGCCGGGCCGTTCTGTGGACAGATGCTCGCCGACAATGGCGCGGACGTCATCAAGGTCGAAGCGCCGGGCGGCGACCTGAACCGATCCTTTCCCTATCCCGTCGGCGACGGTCAAACTTCCAACTGGTTAAGTGTCAACCGGGGTAAGAGGGACATCACGCTTAACTTGAAATCGCCCAAGGCGCGGGATTTGCTGGATGCGCTGATTGGCAAGGTGGATGTGGTTATCCAAAGCTTTCTGCCCGACACCGCCGAGAAACTTGGCGTTGGCTATGAACGCCTTCACGCGCTTAATCCAAACCTCGTCTACTGTTCGATTTCCGGCTATGGCGCGAAAGGCCCGCTCCGCAACAAGGCTGGGTACGACACTATGGTCGCTGCCTATACCGGCCTTTTCGCGTTAACGGGAGAACCCGGCCGGCCACCGGTTAGACTCGGCGTCGCGGCCATTGATATGTCGACCGGGATGCTCGCGTATGGTGGCATCGTCAGCGCGCTTCTGGCCCGTGACCGCGGCGCCGGCGGCCAACGCGTCGACGCGTCCCTTTTGGAATCGGCCGTCACCTTAACGGGCTATCAAGGCGTCGCCTGGACCGCCGGAGGCGTTTTGGTCGAACGCGAAGGCGCAGGGTTTACAAAGATATCGCCTTATGGCGTGTACCGGGCTCGTGATGGCGAACTCTTGGTCGGTGCGCCATCGCAAGCGATGTGGGTCAAGATGTGCGGCGTTTTGGGCGCGCCCGAATTGATCGAGGACTCGCGATACGCCTCCAACGAAAAGAGATGCCAACATGACGACGCCTTACGGGATGATTTGGAGACGATTCTGAAAACGGAAGACGTCAGAACGTGGACGGACCAGCTCGAGGCGGCGGGCGTCGCGACAGCACCCATGAACAGGTTGGATCAAGTGCTGCAGGACGAACAGGTGCTGGCCAACGACATGGTGATCCCTGCCGCCCGCCCGGACGGCTCCACCGTCGATTTACTGGGCTTACCTTTCAAGCTGTCGGTTACGCCAGGGAAACCGGGTGCCGCGCCGCCTGAGCCAGGTCAACACAACGAAACAGTGTTCGCCGAGCTCCTTGATCTATCGAATGAAGATATCCAGACGTTGAAGGACGAGGGCGCGATCTAGCTCCTCAAGCCGAACATCATCAGCAGTGGGACTAGTGCAACGGGCGCTTACAATGGATACAACCGAATCCACGGCTATCCCTTTGCTGCCATTGTATCTGCACTTCCTGCTCCAGCCCGCACCCTCTTCCCCTGGCCGCGTCGGTTGTGCCAAGCTAGTCGCTGCACCGAACCGTTTCATGCCATCAGCCAGCCTGGGGGAAACCAGATATGCCGGATACGATAAGCGAACCCATCGCCAACATCGCCGATTTCAGCTTTCTAGAGGGTGTAAAGGTGGTCGACTTCACCCAGTTCGAGGCCGGCACCACCTGCACCGAGGCGCTTGCCTGGATGGGCGCCGATGTGGTCAAAGTCGAGAATCCCAAGCTGGGCGACCCTGGCCGTCGGCTGCGGCCTGGCCAGCCGGACGATGACCCCTATTATTTTCACGTCTTTAACGCCAACAAGAAGTCCATCACGGTCAACCTGAAGTCGGAGCAAGGCCTCGCCCTGGTGAAGGACATGATCCGCGAGGCGGACGTTTTGGTGGAGAACTTCGCTCCCGGCGCTATCGAGCGCCTCGGTCTGTCCTATGAGGTGGTGAAGGAAATCAACCCCGGTATCATTTATGCCCAAATCAAGGGCTTTGGCGCCGGCAGTCCGTATGAGAAGAACCTCGCCTTCGACATGATCGCGCAGGCCGCCGGCGGCACCTTCAGCGTCACCGGCGAACCCGACGGGCCGCCGACCCGGCCCGGTATTTCCATCGGCGATACCGGCACCGGCATGGTGATGGCCTTCACCATCGCGAGCGCCCTGCACAAGCGCAAGGAAACGGGAGAGGGACACCACCTACAGGTCGCCATGCAGGACGCGATCCTGCACTACATGCGCACCAATTTCGCGACCACCGGTCGTACCGGCAAGGCCGCGGGGCGCGCCGGCAGTAAGATCGCGAATTCTCAGTCGGCGCCGAAGGGACTGTTCCCCTGCGCGCCGGGCGGGCCGAACGACTACGTTTACATTTCGACCAGCGCGGCCAACCCGGAACACTGGAACCGACTGCTGAAGGTGGTCGGGCGCGAGGATTTGATCGGCGACGAACGCTATCTCACGCCGCGTGACCGTGCGGCACGAGAGCCGGAAGTGGACGAAATCGTCACCGCCTGGACCCGTACGAAAACCAAGTTTGAGGCAATGGAGGAGATCGGCGGGGAAGGTATTCCGATCGGCCCGGTGCTGGATACGATGGAGCTGAACAACGATGTGACGTTCGAACAGCGTGGCATCATGCAGACCATGGTCCACCCGGTACACAAGCCCTTCAAGATGCCGGCCTGGCCGGTGCGGGTGGACGGCCGGCCGACGCGCATAAAGCCGTCGCCGATGCTGGGCGAGCACACCGACGAGGTGCTGCGCGACTGGCTGAAGCTCGACGGTGACGCGGTGGCGGACCTCAAGAAGGACGGTGCGGCGAAGTAACGGAGCGATGATGCCAGGCGTGGTCAGCCTTTGCCGAACCCCCAGGCGACGGCGTTTTGCAGCAAGCGTGCGAAGGCTTCGGTTTCCCAGACGTTGTGCATTTCGGGCGGCATAACGCCGCTCGGGTCGATACTCGTGTCCACCGACGACTCGTTGCCGGTGCGGCCCGTATGGCAGTGGCCGAGCCCGACATAAACGATTTCCCCTTGCCCGACATCGCGCGCATAGCCGAGAACACGGGTCTTGCCGTCCGGCAGTACAGATGTGTCCACGTCATAAACAAAGCCAAAGCCGGGGGGCGAGAAGTCCTCTACCAATTCGGTTGTCAGCAGGATCCTGCTCGTGCTCGGATCCAGCATCTCGATGAGATAAAGCTCGTCCTCTACGGTGAAGCGGGCCGGCAGGCCGCGCGTGACGGGGTGCTCGCCGGCGACTGTCACGTCAAAAGCGCATATCGGCGGATGATTGAGGAAGAAACACCCTAGCGTTTCGTGATGCGCGCCCTTGACCATCATTCTGGCGGGGCGGCCATTGCGCTCGGTCTTCATTGCTTTGCCACCCGATGTCCCGTGCAGGGCCAACCAGCGGCCGCCCGCCTCGAGCCAAGCCTGCAAAGCATCGTTTCCCGCACCCACCGGGAAGGGCCCCGCAACATAAGTGACCAGCAAATCAGCTCCCGCTAACCAGCGCTCGATGTCCTGAAAATCGTTGGCGACAGTGATCGAGAGATTATCTTCGCCGTCAAGCTTTTGCAGGAGCTGCATGCGGGCATAGTTCATGTCATGTCTCGCCGGGGAACCCGGCGGAAACCCCCCTGCGATGAGATGGGCGCGCTTGATCGTGGTCACGGCAATTCCTCCCGTTTGGTGGGCTGTTTCAGCCCTTTCAGAATTGATCTTAGAGGGCCGCCTCGTTTTTTCACAACGCGCAACTCTGTCGTGCCGCCGCTGTACCTTCGAGGATTCGACTTCCAATCTTTTATAATTGCAGAATAACAGTCCGGCGCCGGCAAAGGTGTCCACGTTTTTCTTAGCATGGGTATTATCATGACCAGTTCGCCGACAGACACTTCGACACCCCCTGTAACCCTTGCTGGGTTTACGGAGCCAAACGATGCGCGGATGTTCGGCGTCGTTATGGCCCTTGCGAGCGAGGTATACGTCCTTAAGGCTGAAGTGCACCGGCTGACAGCGGCGCTTGAGGAAAAGAATGTCGTTGGCCCTGACGCGTTGGAGGCGGCTGGGAGAACGGAAGCGGTGGAGGGTTGGCTTTCGGACGAGCAGGCAGCGTTTACTGCGGAAATTTTGCGGCCGTGGCTGGATCCGGACCCCATAGCCGACGTCCGCCATTTTATGTCCGACGAATAAGCTGGAGCCACCTCATGTCGACAAACAGCCGCCCCGACCGTTCGTTTCAAGCCACCGCTTTCGACGGATTTGTTCAAGGTCTGAAAGGCGTATGGCGTGAGGATTTGTATGCCAAGGTCGTTGAAGAAGCGCGTGCGACAGGCGCAAATGGCGTGCCCGACCTGGAAAGCGCTATGGCCGGTTCCCCGCAATATGCGGTGTATGCGTGGCTAGAGCGGTTTACTCAACAAATGTCACTGCTCGGTCGTTGGGGGATGTACCAGGAGCTCGAACCTCAGATGGACAAGCTCTCGGCGCAATTGGATGAGGCCGCCCAACAACATCCCGAGCGCCTTAATCTCGACCCCGACCTGCCATTGCCGGCCTATCTTACTGAAGCCGAAATCCACCAGTATTCCGGAGGGCTTTGGGAAAGCGACATGGGCGGGTATGCGCTTGAGGGCCGTACCGAAAAGTCGAGTTTCTCACTGCTGGAGCCCGATAAGCCGCTCGCCTGGTATGCGGAATACATACGCGATAATTTCGCGCCGTCGCGCATATTCGATCTGGGTTGCGCCCGTGCGCGGGGAACGCGCGCCATGAAAAGGGCGATGCCGGATGTCGAGATTCACGGCTGCGACCTCTGTGGACCGGTGCTGCGCCTTGCGCATCTTCGTAACCTTGAAGAGAATTTGGCAATAACCCTATGGCAACGAAACGCGGAAGACACAGGTTTCGATGCCGCCGATTTCGATTTGGTCACTTCGCATTGGCTCATCCATGAAATGCCGCCTGCTGCGGTTCGAAAGATGATTGCCGAGGGATGGCGGTTGCTCAAGCCAGGAGGGACCTTTGCCATGTATGACATGTACGTCACGCCGGGCGGGGTCATCGGCGAATGGCTGCATGCGGGGTACGCAGCTCGAAACAACGAACCGTTCGCTTATCCGGTCGCCAAAATGGATTTGAAGGCGGAGCTTGAAACAGTCGGTTTCGTTGATGCGCAGGTAGCATTGTCGGGTTTGCAGGCGACGCCGGAAGCCGTTCGCGGAGAGCTCCCCGATTGCCGAATTCATTACATGTCGGTGATTACCGGGCGCAAACCAGCGGAGTCTTGAACTTTGGACTGGTAAGATATCAGCGGGAGTGGAGAAACGATGTCCGCTTCGGTATGGATCTTATGAGGCGGTCTCGTTTTGCGGCAAATTGTAAACCCGGCGTGCCGTCCCGCTAAAGATTGCTTCCTTTTCCACGGCAGAGGCGCCCTGCGCGATGCGTTTGAATGTATTCCAGAGTGCCGCGTACCCGATCCCCATTTTCTCGACCGGGAAATTGCTTTCCACCATGCAGCGGTCCGTGCCGAAGCGTTCGATGCAGGGCTCAATATAGGGTCGCCAGTAATCAGCTAAAGTCGCAGAGTCCGGAGGCGCAGAGACGGCGCCGTAATCGTAGGCGGCGAGGCGCATCATCATGCCGCCGAGTTTGACGGTGACGTTTGGACAGGCTGCGATTTCGGTGATGGCCACGAGCCATTGGGCGTGAACCTCGTCTTTTCTGCCCTCATAGGGCCCGTAGCCCAGAGGGCCTCCACAATGGCAGAGGATGATATTTGCGTCGGGGTGGCCGCGGGCGAGGTCGCGCACTTCATCAAGCTGAGTGTGAAAGACCCAGGCGTCCAGCGAGAGATCGTGCGCGGTCAGTCGGTCCAGGCCCGCGCCGAACGCGGGTTCCGTATAGAGGCCTGCGGCCTTGGCGCCATTGCCGATGATGGGATCCGAATCCCACGCACCGGAATGACGCACGCCCCGGAACCGTCCGCCGCCGGCCTGGATATGGGCTTCGAGAACGGCGTCGAGACGGTCCCCGAGGGTAAGGTCGGCGAATCCGACGATTCCGGCGGCGACCCGGGTATCACCGTATATGCCACTTTCGCTCATCGCCGCTATGCCGGCGACGAATTCGGTCTCGCCGATGCAACGCAGTTCCTTCGGTCCATCGGCCCGATACATTGCGTGGCATTGCACGAACACCGTCTGCGTTACCTTGTGGCCGGTCGCGACGTCTGACAGAAATTCCGGCAGCAGATAGCAATAACGCGACGGGTGGTCCCACAGGTGATGGTGGGTGTCGACGATCGCCAGGTCCGGATCGATGACGGGTTCGGCAGGTGCGCGGCTGAGCCACCCCTCATCCGGTGTCGTGATCCTGCCGAAGCGGGTCGTCGAGTTATTGTCGTTCACGCTGTGTCTCCAGAATTAGCGATGATCAAGCCGGTCGCTTCAAGTAACAGATACCGGGGCTGGTTTGTCAAAACCGACTTCACTAACTGCCTGGAGGCGGCCTCTTCTTAAGGCAATTTAAGGTCAGGCGTGACAATTTAGGATTGCGTGAATAGAGTCGACTGTTGGAAGGGAGGTCGGCTTTACATTTAACGCACCTTCGGCAAATTGCAGAATAAGGACGGCATGTCCAACTTCCTGTGTTTCTCCGGTTCCAATCCATCGAAAAGCTGGTCGGCCCACAGATTTCATTGAAACTTCAGAGGGCTCTAAATCAGCGGGTCCGGGGTCGAGACTCCGTCCGCCGGGCTTTCGAAACAACGGTTTAACGAAACCGCGCCACATCGCTTTTTTGTTTCCGGTCGCTACCGTTGCTGATTAAGGTTGTTGGCGGTTAGTATCTTTCGCAACATGACGTCTGAATGGACGGATCCCCTAGTGAGGAGCGAGAAGACAATGGATGGAAACAGCTTACCGACCTCAAGCACAGCGCTTGAGGGTATCAAGGTTCTTGATTTTACGCAGTTCGAGGCGGGGCCATCCTGCACCCAGGCGCTGGCCTGGATGGGGGCGGAGGTCGTTAAGGTCGAGGAACCGAAACGCGGCGAACCGGGCCGTTGGGGATTCAGTAACCGCCCCGATGCCGACGCGCATTATTTTATTTTCTATAACACCAACAAAAAGTCGATTACCTGCAATCTTAAATCGCCGGAAGGCAAGGCGCTGATCGAGAAGCTGGTCAAGGAAGTCGACGTCGTCATCGAAAATATGGCGCCCGGCACCTTTGCGCGGCTCGGTTTCGACTACGAACGGCTGAGCGAACTGAACCCGCGAGTCATCTTCGCCCAGGTGAAAGGGTTTTCGCCTGAAGGACCGCATGCCGATTATCTGGCCTTCGACATGATTGCCCAGGCCGCCGGTGGCACCTTCGCTATCAATGGCATGCCCGACCAACCGCCAATCCGCCCGGGTGCGACGATGGGCGATACGGGTACCGGCATGATGGCTGCCATGGGTATTCTCGGTGCTCTGTTCCAACGCGTCACCACGGGGAAGGGACAGCATGTCCAGGTCGCCATGCGCGATGCGATGGTCAATTACAGTCGCACGTCGATGAGCCGCCAGGCGCAACGCGAGGATGGCTCACTGTTGCCGCGCGGCGGTAATGACGTCGTCGGCACCGCGCCAGGCGGGCTTTTTCCGTGCAAGCCGGGCGGGCTCGACGATTGGGCCTATATCTTTGCCTCACGTGGCAACGAGGAGCACTGGCGGCGGCTAGTCAAGGCGATCGGCCGTGAAGATCTGCTCGACGACCCACGCCTGCAGGATGGCGGTTCTCGGTTCGAGCATAAGGAAGTCGTCGATGAGGCGATTTCAGCCTGGACGTCGCAGCATACCAAGCGGGAGGTGATGGAGATCATTGCCAGCGCCAAGGTACCCTGCGGCGCGGTGCTCAATATGAAAGAGCAGCTTGAGGATAAAGATCTGCGCAAGCGCGGCATCATCACTAAAATCGACCACCCCGTGCGCGGTGAAATGGTCGTGCCGGGGACACCAATCATGATGTCGGACAGCAAGGTGCCGGTGAGTACCGCCCCAATTCATGGCGGCAACAACGAGGAAGTCTACGGCAACTGGCTTGGTCTCTCCGCCGAAGAGGTCAAGAAAATGCGCGAGGAAAATGTAATCTAAGCGGCTTAACAGCGCGGTGCTTAGATCAGATCGTGGTTTGCTCTGGTCTGGCGCCGCACTGGCCTCAGGTTTTTGGTTGACCCTACGCGGGGCCGGCGACCGAGAGTTTGCCTTGAACGCCGTGTTTTTCGATAAAGCTTGCGATCAAGCCGCTTGCTTTTGACTCTTCGACGAAATCTTTGAGCCAGGCATAGGCCGCGTCATTGCCTTTGTTGACGCCGACGGCTTGTTGCACGGCAGCAAACTGACCGTCGAGAATCCGTGAGCCGGGCAGCTTATCCGTCTCCGTAATGAGGCGTGGGCGGAGGCTGGCCAGTGCATCCATCTTGTCGTTGACGAACTGATCGAACGCCGCATCGCCGCCGACGACAGGCCTCAGGTCTGCTTGCTTGATATTGTTCTCAAGCCATAAACCGTAGGCGCTGCCTTTCGAAACGGAGATGGTATTGCCGGGCTGATCCACTTCTTCGATCGACTGCAAGCTTGACCCTGGCTGGACCAGATAGGTCGCCTCGATTTCGACATAGGCAGCCGTGAAATCCATGACTTCCGCGCGCTGTGGCTCCGCACCGATATTCCCGATATCCCAGACACCCGTGCCTGCCGCGGCAGCGACGGCGCTCGGGTTTTCAAAGGGGACGAGTTTGAGTGGGACACCTAGCGCATCGGCGATTGCCTTGGCGATGCTGGGCGACGGGCCGATCGGATCGCCTGACTCGGTTTTATCGACGACGAGCAAAAAGTTGGACATGTTGATGCCGGCGCGCAGGGCGCCGGTGGGGGATAATTGGGCGACGACTTCCGCAGGCACTTCACTCATGGCGATAAATCCGGAATTGTTTGGAAGAAAAGATAGCGTGATAAGGATTAAGCCAATTGCCGCGCGTTGTTGCAAGGCACGTCCGGCCTTAATCTTCTTTTTGGCCTTATGACGCGGGAAAAGCGCTGTTGGGTTGCCGCGCTAATGCCGGTTTCGGGTAGGAAGGATAGCGAATGAAAATCACAGGTGTGGACATTCTTGTCGCTGGCGCGGGCTGGCGCAATTTTAACTTCTTGAAAGTATCCACGGACGAAGGATTGACGGGCTGGGCGGATTTTTCGGAAGGCAATGTCGGCGGGGCGGTCGCGCCGTTGATCCGGCATATCGGCCAGCATCTGATCGGCAAGGACCCGCGAAACGTACAAGCGGCTATCGAGGAACTGCGTCGGCGAAGCTGGGGCGTGTCCATCGGCGCTGCGGCACGCGCGATTGGCCCTATGGAAAATGCGTTGGTCGATATCAAAGCCAAGGCGCTGGGTGTTCCCGTATATGAAATGCTGGGTGGTGCGCTGCGCGATTCCATTCGACTCTATTGGTCGCATTGCGGCAGCTATCACGTGAGCAATCACGAAATTCTTCTCGTCGATCCGATCCGCTCGCTCGATGACATCAAGGCGCTTGGACGGCAGGTCAGAGACTCCGGCTACCACGCGCTGAAGTGCAACCTGATCATGTTCGACCGCAAGGAAACCTACATGTACGGGCCGGGCTGGGTCGGCGGCAACGGTGACCGCGACCGCAACCCGATGCGCGCTGCGACCCTAGCAGCCGTCGAACAAATGGAAGCCTTCCGCGATGGCGCCGGGTCGGGGATAGGACTGCATCTAGACACCAACTTCAACTTTCGGACCGAGGGCTTTCTGCGCATGGCGCGTGCCTTGGAACCGTTCGATTTGGAATGGATGGAAGTCGACAATTTCGATGCGACCGCCCTAGCCGAACTGCGGTATGGGACAACGACGCCTATCGCCTCATGCGAAACGCTGACCGGGATGCGGCAGTTGCGTCCCTTCTTGGATCACAAATCGGTCGATGTCGTTATCACCGACGTGATGTATAACGGCATACTGGAATCTCTCCGCATGGCGGCATTGTGCGATGCATTTGAGAAGAATGTCGCGACACATAATTACAGCGGGCCTATCGGCACCCTGATTACATCTGCTTTTTGTGGCGTTGTGCCAAACTTCCGGGTCATGGAAATCGACAAGGTCCAAGTGCCCTGGGCATACGACCTGCTCACCGAAAGACCGGTGATCGAGAATGGTCACATCGCGCTGATGCCCGGTCCAGGCTGGGGCGCGGATGTCAACGAGGATGCGGTCAAAGAACATCCGCCGATTAAGGAGAGGTCCGGGCTTGTTTAACGACGGCCCGAATGGGGTGGCGATCGTGCTTCCCCTCTATCGGCAGCGATGCTGACTCCGGTCAATAACATAGGGCGCTGCTGACCGCCGCCATCGTTTGGTCGCCGGACTGATTGTGCGCTTTAACCGTAACGTGCACGCGGGTCTGTTCTTTTTCCCTCGTGAAACCGATAATTCTACTCCTTATGTCGAGGGTATCCCCACAAAATACCGGTCGAAGGAAGCGCGCATCCATGTGACCGCCGACGACAAATCCCTCGCCAACGGCTGAGGTCATCAATGTCGACACATAGGCGGTGCTCATCATCCCTTGGGCGATAGTCGTCCGGAACCCCTTGGCGCGCGCCCAGTCTTCGTCGGTGTGGATCGACAGGGGCTTCACGCCGGAATAGACATCGATTTGACGTTGTTCGAGCGAGCGAGAAAGCGGCGGAAGATCCTGGCCGAGTTCCAGCCTGCCGCCGCGCCCTTCGGCTTGCGTGGTCGAAGGATCGAACTGTGGTGGTTCCGGTTCTCGGCGACGACTACTGCCGGATGCGGGAGCGGTATCTTCCTTGAATATCATTTGCACGAAATTGCCATTCACCAACGTTCCGCCTGTTTCCCCTGCAGTGTGATATTCCGTCACCATATAGGGTTTGTCCCGGCGCACATACTTCTCCGCCAAATTTCCCATCGTCCGGGCGCGCACGCCGAGCGGTATGGGATTGACGAAGTCGTAGATCATTCGGGCATGAAGCCCGGCGGGAACGAAGTAGTTGTTGTGGCGCATCATGAGCGCCTGATTGGCCAGTATCGTAGGGTGTCCGATTGGCGCCCCGAAGGGGCCAGGCGCAAAAAACCAAGGGTCATAATCTTCGACGGCGAAGGCATAGGCCTCGACATCCTCAGGCCGAAGGAGATGGTCGCCGGAGCGGAATTCCACGCCTTCTTCGAGCACGTCGTAGGAAATAGTTGGGAAACCCGCTGCCGCGAGTGTTTCGGGGGTGAAGGATGCTTTTGGTTCGGCCATGTTCAACTGTCTATCTCGTTAACATCAATGTCATTGAGATACTCTAACCCGGCGCACCCAATTGCTAAAAGTCGCGGCGTTGTCTTTCTGGCGCCGTCCTTTAGCGGCTTGTTTCCGAAGCCGCGAA
>JAJFJB010000086.1 GCA_021774435.1 Alphaproteobacteria bacterium | reverse complement strand
TTGCGCTACTTCCGTTGGAATGCGCCCGAAAAGCTGCAGGCATCGGCGGATGCTCTGCTTGAATGGTATGACCAGGGGCGTGTCCAGCCCCTGGTCACCCACACAATGCCTTTCGAACGAGCCGTCGATGCGATCCGGCTCCTGACGGACCGCAAGGCACACGGAAAGATCGTGCTCGTTCCTTGAGCCTTCACGCAGGTCTGGCGGAACGCTTGAGTACGCGCACCAACCCGATACAGCCACCGCCCGCGGCGACGGCGGTAAAGCATGCCAGGAAGATATAGGCATGGTCCGCGCCATCCTGATCGACGATTTGCCCGACCTGATGACTCAGGACGACGAAGGTCAATTGCGGTGCCAAGCTCAGCACAGACAATATTGTTGCGCGCCGGTCTGACTCGACCCGCTCGTTCACCATGGCTTTCAGGGCCGGTAAAGTGAGCCCATAAGCGGCTGAGCCGACAAACAATAGGGGAATCATCTCCAGCGATGGAAAGATGCCACCTAAAGCAAATCCACACACCACGCCAGCGACAACAATGCCTAGCGTCGCCCGCATCCCAATCGAACGGTCGATAATCGGCCCAAACTGGCTGGCGAGTCCGGCAACAAGAAATGCCGCCGCTCCGACAGGGCCGAACCAAAATAGGTCGACATCCAGAAGACGCAGGTAGGCCTGTTGCGTCCACATCGACGCTTTCGAGGCTGCAAATAGGCCGCCTGAGAATAATATGGCCCATAGAACGACCTGGTTTGTTCGGCACTCCCTTAGGACAACAACAATCATGGCGGCGAAGTTGAAACGGCCTCTGTGCGATTTTACGCGCGGCGGCTCTTTAAGTAGCCAGGCGCACAATCCCGACAGGATAAATGACACAAAATCACAGGCGAAAACCGACTGTGGGTCCCATGTGGACAGGGGACCCGCAAACGCCGAGGCGATTGCGATCGCGGCTAAACCTAGACCATGACGCCGGGATTCGATCTTCAAATAGGTCCCTTGCGTGCCATTGCACAGGAGGCTGTCGTACAACAGCGCTGAATCAGCACCCGACTGCAGGCTCATGGCGAAGCCCATCGCCACTTGTCCCGCGACCACTTGCGCAAAACCATCGGCTGTCCAGAGCAATAAAATGCCGACAGCCCACAATGCCGACCCGATGATCAGCACATTCTTGCGCCGCCATTGATCCGCGACCCAGCCCGACGGCACTTCCGCCAGGACCATTGTGGCGGCGAAAGCGGCTTCCGTCAGAATGATTTCGTGGAATGTCAGCCCAACATGGTTCTCGAAATAGGGAACGAGGACCGCGACCAGAAACATCGCCGAACGCGCCGCGGTAAAACCATAGAGGACTGCAACGTTGCGCTCGACGGGAAAGTTGCTATTCGCGGCGGATACGGTTTGCATCGCGCCCTCCCTGTCTTCGTCTGACTTTCCGCATGTCGCGGGACCGGCAGGGTGGGAATATCGAATGAAACAACATCGTCATGACAAAACCTCCAAAGCAGAATGGACACCGCTTGGAGAGACAACGCGCTCAGACTATGGAGAATGATGCGCCGGCCCTCGTTTAAGCGGGGCCGGCGGATTAAAATTACATCAACGCGGCAGCCCGTTATCCAGGGTGTGTTGGCCATAGGTGACCGGTTTGGCGCTCGAGAGAGCGGCAACGCCACGCATGGACATCAAGATCACACATCTGGACATGGTTGCTACCGATAGTTGATAGAATGGGGTTGTAATGCGGGTCGGTTTCAAATGCAATGGGTCTCTGCCCTGCACAAATACGATGTGATATCGTCGCGGTATCCAAGGAGGAAGAGTTTTTGCCCGACCAGATCAACATCGACATCCATGCCCATTTTTTTCCGGAACGCTATTTGCGGCTGATCGCCGATGAAGGCGACCCGTTCAACGCGACATGCGACTTTGAGAATCCCGAAGGGCCGCAAATAAAGGTCGGCGAACGTGCCTCGGCGCCGATGCATAAACGTTTCTTCGATATCGAGGCGCGGATCGCGTCGATGAACGAGCAGGGTGTTGATGTCCAGGCGCTCTCTCTGACGACGCCGATGGTCTATTGGGCGTCGCCGGATTTGGGTTTACGGCTTTCGCAGGCATTCAACGATGGCTGTGCCGAATATCACGCTGCCTATCCCGATCGATTTTTTGGTCTCGCGATGTTGCCGATGCAGGCGCCCGATCTGGCGGTTCAGGAACTTGAGCGCGTGTCGTCTCTGCCAGGTATTCGCGGTGTCTATATGGCAACGCATATCGAAGGCACCGAGCTTTCCGACCCAAGCCTCTTTCCGGTTTACGAGAAGATAGAAGCGCTTGGCTGGACAATATTTCTGCACCCGACCAAGGTTGTCGACCCGGCGCGTCTCAAGAAATATTACCTGACGAATTTGATCGGCAACCCGACGGAATCGGCGATCGCGGCATCGCATTTGATTTTTGGTGAAGTCCTGGACAAATTTCCGAACCTCACGGTGTGCCTACCGCATGCCGGCGGGTCGTTTCCCTACCTCATTGGCAGGATTACGCATGGTTGGCGTGTACGGCCCGAAACTCAACATCTCAAGACCGCGCCGGTCGAGTATCTGCGCCGGTTCTACTACGACACGATTACTCACGCGCATCCGGCATTGGACTATTTGGTTAGTCTGGTCGGTGCGGACCGCGTCGTATTGGGAAGCGATTTCTGCTTTGATATGTCATATGAACAACCGGTCGCGTTCGTAAACGAAAATCCCAGCTTTACACCGCAGATGAGGATGCAAATTCTTGGTGAAAACGCTGCGCGTTTGCTTGGCCTCTAGTCAGGAATAGGAGCGTTCTGAGAATGACTTTTTCACTTGTCGGAAAATGCAACAGGACTGGCATGTATGGGGCTGCGGTAACAACTTCCAGTATCGGTGTTGGTTGCCGCGTGCCCTACGCGCAGGCCGGTGTCGGGGCCGTGTGCACGCAACACCGGACCGATCCGCGCCTCGGACCTCGAGGGTTGGAACTTTTGGCTGCCGGGAAGTCCGCACCGGATGTTGTCGCCGAACTTACGGCGGATGACCCGACGATTGGCTGGCGGCAATTGGCCGTTGTTGACAGTAAGGGACAAACCGCCTGGTTCCATGGCGATAGGATCAAGTCGATCCATGCGGCGGCGGAAGGCAAAGGCTGCTGCGCTATCGGAAACATCATCCGCAACGAGCAGGTGCCGACAGCCATGATCGAGGCATTCGAAGCCAGCGAAGCGGACCCTTTGGCGGAACGTTTGATTTTGGCACTCGAAGCCGGCGATGCGGCAGGTGGTGAATTCCGGCTGTTGAAATCCGCGGCCGTAATCGTTGCCCATGAGCACTCGTTTCCGCTGGTCGATCTCCGGGTCGAGTTTGACCGCGCGCCGCTCACGGAACTACGGTTCCTGTGGGAGATTTACCGGCCCCAGGTCAATGATTATGTCCGTCGAACGATGGACCCGGACAGCATTCCTTACCCCGAATACGAATAGGGACCATAACAATGAAACTGCTTCATTTTGACGATTTTAGACTGGGCGTGCTGGCGGGAGATACCGTCGTCGACGTCACCGATACGGTGAGCGATATCCCGCACACCGGGCCGCATGATCTGATCTCAGGCCTGATCGAGCACTTTGAGGATTATCGCGGAGCGCTGGAATCTGCGGCGAAGGGAAAAGGCGTACCCCTTGCCGATGTTCGTATTCGCCCGCCATTGCTGAGGCCTGCGACGATCGACTGTATGGCCGTCAACTATATGGAAGATGGTACCCGCAGCGAGCCGGCACCGATCAACGCCTTCCATAAATCGCCGAGCGCCATTATCGGACCAGAAGATACGATGGTGTTGCCCGACGTGCCGGCCACCATTTTCGAGGGCGAGGCGGAACTGGCTATTGTCATCGGCAAACCGGCCAGCAATGTCAGTGCCGCGGACGCTATGGATTATATCTTTGGGTATATGAATTTTATCGATGGTTCCGCCCGCGGGTTGTTGCCAGCGGGTAACACGTTCTTTCAGATGAAATCGCGCGATACTTTTGCGCCGATTGGGCCTTATATCGTCACTGCTGATGAGATCGATGACCCGCAGAAACTGGACGTTAAGTTGTGGGTCAATGGTGACTTGAAACAGGACTTCAACACGGATGATATGGCGCACAAGATTCCGCGCTGTATCGAATGGGCATCATCCATACACACTTTGCTGCCGGGTGACATTCTGGCCACGGGCACCAATCATCGCGGTTTAAGTTCTTTTCAGGACGGCGACGTCGTCGAGCTGGAAACCGAAGGAATGGGCCGGTTGCGCTTCAATGTACGCGACGATCTCAAACGGACATGGTCTCGCGACACACGGCTGGAACATGCTGAAAAAGGGTTGGACGGGCCCGCGACGCCGCAGCTTACCGGCAAATACGCAGATCGATAATCGAGAGCGTATCATGTTTGTCGAACGTACGCACTATTACGCCAAACCGGGTATGACCGATGAAGTTCGGAAAACGCGAGCGCGCGCGAGCGCGGTACGTGTTGCCTTGGGGTTACCGAGTGGGTCGATCTTCCACAAGGTTGACGCGGAAGAGGACGGGCCGGACGTCACATGGCAATGCGAATTCGAGACTCTGGAACAGCACGAGCAGGATCTGGCGGCGCGGGCGGAGAGCCCTGAATTCGAGGCGGTCCGGGCGCATATGCGCACCTGTTACGCCCGATTTGAGCGGCATTTTCAGCGCGAAGTGAGTTGATGAGGTTTTGGCGCCTCGGCGCGCGCTAAATTTCGAGCGGCGTGGAGAGTTTCGTTCCCGGGCACAATATACCGCCCCTGACCGCACCTTGCTCGACGGTGCCGTAGCGTTCCGCGAAATAGGGCGGCAGAGGGCGCCCGTTTGCGGCGGATAGCCAGAGCCGCAACAGATGCCGGCGTTTGTCCTCGCATTCGAATTCTTCGTACGCGGTGCGGCTGTGATAGATCGTGTGGTTGTGCAGAAACTGCATGTCGCCCGGCTCGATTTCCATTTTCAGGCTGAAGCGCTCTGCATAATGATCGACGAGTGCCAATGCTTCCTCCTGCGGCGCGGTTAGCGGCGGTACACCATCGAGCTCTTGCGCCATGCGCAAGTCGCGCGCGGGATACATACTGGTCACATGCCCACCAAAAGCATTGAATATTGGCATCTCGTACCAGGGCTGTTTGCCGTCCGGAATTTCGCTAATGCGCGAAATGTAAAAGGGTTGATAAAGGATTTCTAAGAGCTCGGGCCGTGACGCCAAAATAGCGTTGTGGATCGCGCCCGCGCTGACAATACGGCTGAGGCCGCCCGATTTGGCATGGCGAAGGCACATGAGGCCGACAATATCGCAGGCGTCGGTGTGAAACCGGAGGGACTCTCGCGTTTGGTAGCCGCGCCGCCGGGGATCGTTCTCATCGTAACCCAAATCCTTTACGTGACCGAGCAGGTGCCCCGCAGCGTTCTGCGAGACGGGTGTCCCGAAATGTTGTCCGATGCCCCAATATGCGGCGGCTGCCTTGAAGCGGTCATATTGTTCGACGGGGAAACCCTTGATAAACGCAAAACCGCGGCCGTTGACGACTTCACTTTGCAGCGCGCGCAGCCGCAGCGAGAGGCTGGGAAGCGGGAATTCTGCGGGCCCGATAGTCTGTAGATCATCAGTCGCTTTCGGTAATGCCCTGATGGCTGCATCAATTTCGGCGATGTCATTATCCGTCAGGTGATAGATCCAATCGCTGCGTTTCTCGAAATCCGATCCTCGCCACACAGACGACGCGCTTATCGGCGTTGGGTCCGACAAGGTTGGTTGCGTAGCTGTTGAACGATTTGTTTCCATTATTGGATTGCTTGCCCTTAGTTCCGCTCGTTATCCGATTCGGCATACCGTGCGCGCATATCGGCAACAGATCGCCTCACGATTTCTTCGAGGACCACAAAATCGACATCTTCAAGTCGTTTGATATAAAGGCAAGAGCGCCCGGTTTTGTATTTGCCCAGCCGGTCCATTAATTCGCCATAGGGCTCGAACCCGGGCATGATGTATATCGTGAGGGCTTGTTTGCGAGCGGCGACGCCAATAATCGGTAATTCCCCTTCGCGGCTGATCCTTTTGTAGTGATAGCTGTCGAACCCGATGATACTCGTACCCCATAGTTTCGGTTCATGGCCCGTAACATGCGCCATCATGTCTGTTACGACAATCGTATCGGCGCGGCGCTTCTCGTCTGGAATCGTATCGAGATAATCATCGACGCTGGCCTCTGTAACCTTTGTTTTAAGCTCTGACCTGCTCATTTTTCGAGAATCCAGACTATTTGTGCCAGTGTGGTGATATCATGTGTCGGGTCCAAACTGTGAAGGGCCTTAAGTGCCGTCCAATACGAACTGTCGCCACTCCTTCTCCAACTGATTTCGGCTTTGGCGAAGGGTGCTTTGGTAACGGCCTGACCGGTAGAGCTGTTTCATGAACGCGGCAACGTCGCCTTTGAGCTTTTCCTCGATAATCCACATTACCCATGATCCGGAGAGACTGTATGCGGCAAGGAGTTGCCGCCGATTACCCTGTCTCGTGCGCAGCATCGGTTCGGAATCCTGGAGCGACTGAATGTCGTTTTGATCGTCTGCTAACCAGCGGCGTGCCGCGACGTGAACAGATCGTTTGTAGTTTGGCCAACCCTGCTGCTCGCCGAACCTATATTGTGCGTAAACGGCAAGCCCTTCCTTCAACACGCGCGAGGCCCAGCCCTGGGTCAAGAGATGTGTCATTTCATGGGCGGTAATGGCGTGAGAATTCGAGATATGCCGGGACGATAAATAAATGGTCGAGGGCGGTTCGTGATAGGCGATGCCCGTGTCTCTTATGATGACGGTAACGGGGCCGACGTCGTTTCCGAAGTAACGAACCAGAGCACCACGTTCCCGGGCTGCCTGACTGGCTAGTTGCGCCATCTGCTTGGCGCTGATGCCGTAGTCGCGGCTCACCGCACAGATCATTTTGTCCGCGCTTTGTATCCCGAAACAAACGTCTTGCACGGTGCAGCCGGCCGATATCGCCGTGATCGCTGAAAGAATCAGCAGATACTTAAACCGCACTATTCTAAGGCGGCAGCACGGATTGCGTCCGGTGTGAAGGGCATGCGGCGCAACCAAAGCCCGGTTGCATCTTTCAACGCGATGGCGATGGCGGCGCCGGCCGGCCCCGAAACCGCTTCCCCCGCGCCCAGAAACGGGTCGCCGGACCGGTCCATCAAGATAGTCTCGATTTCGGGAATGTTGCCGAAGCGAAGGATTGGATAGCTGTCCCAGTCCCGGCTCGTGACCCCGTCTTTGTCGAACGTAACCGCTTCGTGCAAAGTCCAGCTTGCCGCCTGAATGAACCCACCCTCACACTGCATGGCGAGACCGTCCGGGTCGACGATCTGCCCGGCATCGACGGCGACTACGGCCCGGTGCAGTTTGATCGACGCATCGTCGAGGACTTCAAGCTCCACACCGACGGCGGCATACGCCTTGGAATTGGTATATTGCGAGACGGCGACGCCGCGGCCTCTGTTCGCGGGTTTTGGACTTGCATCGAGGCGATCCGCAGCCGCTTTTAACACGTCATGCGCCCGCTCGTCGTCGAGATGTTGTAATCGGAATTCGATGGGATCTCGCCCGGAGGCTTCCGCCAGTTCGTCCAGAAAGCACTCGATTGCGTATACATTGGCGAAACCGCCCAAGGTTCGCAGTGCGGATGTCCGCAACGGTAGGCCGCGCACGAGGTTCTTGATCAGACGCGGGTTCGGAAAATTATAGAGCGGATCGAGATTGCGGTGGATGCCGACATGGTATCGCATGGCCGGCTGAGCGACCGGGTCGTCGGCGCCGTTTTCGACATAGCGCAGAGGCAGCAGCCGTTTGGCGCCTTCGCCAGGCGGGCTGTTGCGCGGCCGCATCATATAGGTGTCGCCGAAACTCTCCTGCGACCAGGCAATAACGTTGCCTTCCGAGTCGAGACTCGCTTGCATGTCCATCGCCATGCAGGTCGCATACGGTTCCCAGGCGTGTTCATCCTCACGCGTCCATTTCAGAAGGATCGGCGTTCCGGGAATGGCCTTGGCGATAAGCGCGGCGTCGACCGCGGCATCGTCTGCCCCGTTATGTCCATAACAGCCGGCACCGGCGACGTGCGTAATTTGCAGGTCCTCTTGCGCCATGCCGAGCCCCCCGGCCAGCGCTTCGCGCAACACGTATATGCCCTGGCTGTGGGTCCAAATTTGAATTTTGCCGTCTTCGGCCAGGGACAGAGCCGCTGACGGTCCCAGCGAACCATGCATATGGTACGGCTTCTCGTAGTGCGCGCGTAGCGTCAGCGCCGCATTTTCTGGTGGGTCGGGCAAAGGAGGAACGGGTTCTTTAAGGGGGATGCCGTCGGCGACCGGCAGGCTGACCCGCTGATTACCCACCAAGCTTTCGTATATGTCCTGTGTCGGCAGTCCTTTGCCCTTATCCCAGGCCGCCGCAGCAGCCAGGCGCTCGGCGCCTTTGATAACGGCGTATTCATCCGGTCCCGCGACGGCCAGGTAGCTTCCGTCTTTAACGATTTTGAGACCGGTATCCTCGAGCCTTTTGACGGCTGTGTCATCGAGGCTTTTGAGGCGGGCATGGTAATGCGGCGGGCGCACCACCCGCGCATGCAGCATGCCGGGCACCGTCATGTCATGCACGAATTGCGCTTCGCCGGTGGCGAGTTCCGCCATCCCTCTCGCCGTCACTTGTTCGCCGACGACGCTATAGGTCTCGGGTGCTTTAACTTCGACATCGGTGTCGATGGGAATGTCGAACGGTTCGTCACCCTGCAGATCCCAGATCGTGACCGACCGGTTGGTTTCGCGGGATTGGATCAGCCCGTCCGATATTTCGAGCGTTGCCGGATCCACATCCAACATGGCGGCCGCTTTGGCGATCAGTGTCTGCCGAGCGGTTGCCGCGGCGAGCCGAACGGCCTGTCCGGAGTCTTGCATCGAATTGCTGCCGGAGGTGACGCCCTCATCCGGTGAAATGCCTGTTTGCACTGGCGCGATGTCGATGCGGTCCGGTGCGACATCAAGCTCTTCGGCGGCAATCAAGGCAATCGCAGTTGAAATCCGCTGTCCGATATCGACCTTACCGCTGCGAATGACGACACGGCCGTCCCCGCTAAGCGAAAGCCACTGATCGACATTGGGTTGTTTTTCGAGGCTAGCTGTCACTGGACGCTCCTTCCCCGATCAGCGTGGTTATGGCTTTCAAGATCCGTACATGCGACCCGCATCGGCACAAATGCCCCTCAAGCGCCGAGTCTATTTCCGCTTGGTCCGGTTTTTTGTTGCGGGCCAGCAACGCTGTCGCCGCGACAACCAGTCCCGATGTGCAGTAACCGCACTGGGCCGCACCGTTATCGATGAAGGCTTGTTGAACGGCATTAGGCGCGCCGTTTTTTCGCAGACCTTCGACGGTTTGAACCTCGTTATTTTCGAATTCCGAAACAGCTCGAACGCAACTGAGGACGGGCTCGCCGTCGACGAGCACCGCGCAGGTGCCGCATTGTTCCAGACCACAACCAAGCTTGGCGCCGATGAGGCCAAGCTGATTGCGCAACACGAACAGAAGGGGGGTCGCCGGGTCGGTTTCGACCGTATGCGTGGTGCCATTCACTGTTAGCGTAAGGTTAGCCATAGACCTTAGAATCCTTGTGGTTCCGTCTGGGGCATTGTCGGGCGTCGTGCCGATTGATTCAATAAGCTGGGGAAATTGGGATTAGCCGAGCATCAACTCCCAATAGGCCACGTCGATCCAGCGTTCGAACTTCCAGCCGACCTCCCTGAAATGCGCGACCTTTTCGAAGCCGACTTTTTCGTGAAGCGCGACGCTGGCGTCATTTGGCAGCGCAATGCCGGCCATCACGCAATGGATGGATTGCGCTTTCAGGTCCTCGATTAGCTGGCGGTAAAGTGCCGTACCGATACCTTTACCTTGCTGATTCGGTGCCAGATAGACGGTCGATTCTGCTGCGTGACGATAAGCATGCCTTGCTTTCCAAGGACTGGCATAGACATAGCCGACGATGTCTCCGCCGTCTTCGAAGACGAGCCAGGGGTGTGTTTCCGCGATCGCTTCAATTCGCACCTGAAAGGCATCAGCATCGACGAGTTCCTCTTCGAAGGTGACAATGGAGTGCTCAATATAATAATTGTAAAGCGTGCAGAGTTCGGCTGCGTCTTCTCTTGTTACTGACCTGATCAAAACCCTGTTTCCCGAAATTCCTTGGCGTTTGAATTCTTAGGCTATCCAACCGAGAGTATAAGCCATAGATTTTTCGATCAAAAGTTCAACGCACGGGGAGTGTAACCATGAAGATCGAGCGGTTTCGCAAATACAACACGCGCGGCATCTATGCTGGCCAAACGCTGGACAACGATCTCAGCATGGTTGTCAGAGCAGGCAATCGCATTTTCATGCGTGGTCAGACAGGCCTGGATCTCGATCAAAACATGGTTGGTGCCGAGGACGCGGCCGTGCAAGCCGACCAGGCGATGCAGAATGTGAAAGTCTTGCTCGAAGAAGCCGGCTCGAGCCTGGAGCAAATTTGCAAGGTGACCACCTACATTACCGACCGCGCCTACCGGGTGCCTGTCTATAGTACTGTTGCCAAATACCTTAAGGATATCGCGACTGTTGGGACGGGGCTGGTCGTAAAGGGGCTGGCAACACCGGAAATGAAAGTGGAACTGGACATCGAGGCCGTCATCCCTGGCGAAAGCGAGCATCAGAAGTTCCGTTTGTTCAATACGGAAAACTGGTTCAATCAGGCCGGTGTCACGCGCAATTCCTGCATGGTGGTCCGCACCGATGACGAAATCTATCTGCGCGGGCAGACCGGCGCGACCTTGGACGGCAGCAGGAACGCCGGCAAGGGACATTTACCTGAAGATGCCGCGGCACAAGCAGACCTGGCGATGCAAAACGCCCGGACGCTGTTGGCGGAGGCGGGTGCAAGTTTCGACGATATTTGCAAATTGCGGGTCTATATCGGTGACCGTGCCTACCGGGAGGCGGTTTATCAGGTTCTGGGGAAGCATTTGGGCGATACCTACCCCTGCTCAACCGGGTTGATCATGCGAGGATTTGCCCGGCCGGAAATTTTGTTCGAGATCGATATGGCGATTGCGCTGGGGAAAGGGACCCCGCATCAACGGTATCGCAAATTCGATACCGATACGGAGTACAGGGACGGCCAAAAACTAGGCTCGAAATTCTGCAAGGCCGTACGGGCGGGTGACCGGGTTTATCTCAGAGGCCAGACGGGTACGTCGCTGGAGGGCGAGTTCACGGCGCATGGCGATGCGGGCGCACAGGCCGATCAGGCGATGCAAAATATCAAGACGCTTCTGGAGGAAGCGGGGTCATCCCTCGACAACGCCTGCAAGGTCACGATTTATATTGCGGACCGCGCGTACCGGGGCCCGGTCTATCAGGCCGTCGGGAAGTATTTTAAAGGCGTCTTTCCGGTCGGAACCGGACTTATCGTGGATGGCTTCGCCAGTCCGAAAATTCTGGTGGAAATCGACGTCGACGCGGTCATTCAAAGCTAATCGAATGGCCGCGCCGTTATCGAAATATTTCTTTAATCCGCGGCGTCGACGCTGCGGATCGTATCGGCTTGGACCGAATTCTTACTGAACCGGCTTTCATAAGGTGTGGTGTCGATATCTTCTAGTTCGATCTCGCCGGCCAGGACTTTCTGCTTCCATTCTTGGTGTTCCGGTTCCATTTCCTGGAACTCGGGCATTACCTCTTTGGCGAACAGTTCAAGGCTTTCGCAGATATGTTCATTCGTGTTCTTGCCTGCCTGGGTCAGCAGGATGATCTGATCGACATGTGAAGTTGAATATTTGCGGAGCCGATTGCGGATCGTTTCCGGCGATCCGATCAGGCCGCCGGAGATAGCTCGTGCATGCGCTTCCGGGTTCTCCGACTTCCAACGCTCGTACTCGGCCCACAGGTCGACGGTACCCGGCGGCGGCCGGTCGCGTTTGGCGCCAATACGGCCGGCACTGTAAAATTGCAGTGCGAACTGGAAGAACGGGATGCCGTCGGCGCGGCGTTTCGCTTCCTCGTCCGTTTCTGCACACATAAAATAGCTGACCAGCGCCATATTTGGGTTGGCCTGGTAGTCTGCCAGCTTCTCCTGCCGCTTGGTGAAGGAATTGTAATAGGCATGCACCCAGGCGTTGGCGGCGTCGCCGCTGACGAATTGGAAGCCAAGAGCGCCCATGCCACGGCGGCCGGCATATTCGATGGTTTTCAATTGTGAACAGGCAACCCAGAGCGGTGGGTGTGGTTTCTGCACCGGTTTCGGCAGGACGTTGCGCAGCGGAAAATCGAAATATTCACCGTGATATTCGCAGCCGCCATCCTTGAACATCGGCATGACCGCACGGACCGCGTCTTCCCAGACCTCCCGTTTGGTTTCCAGCGGACGGTCGAAAGGTCCCAGTTCGGTCACGCTGCCACCTTCGCCCATGCCGAATTCGACACGGCCGTTGCTCAATAGATCGAGCGAGGAGACTTTCTCTGCAACACGCGCTGGATGGTTGGTCGTGAGCTGAATGATCCCGTGACCAAGCCGGATATTCTTGGTTCGCTGACTTGCAGCGCCGAGGAAGACTTCTGGCGACGGGCAATGCGAATATTCTTCCAGGAAATGATGTTCGACTTCCCAGGCATAATCGAAGCCCAGCCCATCGGCGAGTTCCATCTGGTCCAGGGCATTGTTAAAGAGCTGTTGTTCGCTGCCGGGTTCCCAAGGCCGCGGTAGCTGCAAT
>JAJFJB010000085.1 GCA_021774435.1 Alphaproteobacteria bacterium | reverse complement strand
AGATTTTCCGCTCGGGCGATGGCATCGGAGAAGCGCTTATCCTCGGCGATCTCCGGCGCTTGCAACGCGTCGCATAGGGCGATGAATCGATGATCGTGTCCGACCGTGATGATAACGTCGGCGTCCTTCACATGATAGAGGCCTGTCGGACCTGTGCGGGCGTTGTTGCCGGCGCGGGGTGGATACCCCGCCTCCATGAATTCCTCCAGTGGCTCCATGAACATCAGGCTGGCCAACGTATCCATCATCGAGGCGTCGAGATATTGGCCTTCGCCGGTTTGTTCCTTGTGTTTCAAGGCTGCCAGGATCGAAAAGGCAGAATAGAGCGGCGTCACCAGATCGCTGACATAGACACCGACGCGGGTCGGTGGCCCATCCGGGTGGCCGTTTATATCCATCATGCCGGACATCGCTTGTATCTGGTGATCATGGGCCGGATTGTCGGCATGCGGGCCGTCTTGGCCGTAGCCGGAGATCGAGCAATAGACGATTCTGGGATTGACCGCGGCCACATCCTTATAGCCGAGGCCGAGGCGCTTCATCGAGCCGGGGGCAAGGTTTTCGATCACGACGTCAGATTGTTTGGCGAGTTCCAGAAACAGACGCTTACCTTCTGGGTCCTTCAAATTCAAGGTGACGCTCTTGACCCCTTGCGTGCGCTTAAGGAACTTCGTGGGTATGTCCTGATCGGTCTGTTTCGTAGGGTGCACGCCTTCCGGGCCGGCGAAGGGACCCAGCGCGCGCACGGGATCGCCGACACCCGGCATTTCCACTTTGATGACATCCGCGCCAAAACGGGCCAGTGTCATGCTCAAAAACGGCCCGGCGAGAAATACCGTTACCGCCAATACGCGGACGTCTTTCAATGGCTGCACGACTTCCCCCCATATGACTCGATACGTAACCGTAGCATTCGCGGCAGACGGCGCAAATTGTATGCGCGAGGAAATGCCGATAGGCTTCTCCCATCGTTACGACAAGGATCAGGGGGATTTGGAATGCCACTTCCGCAGGACATCGCGCCGGTAAACAGTGAGATCATGGATTCAATCGCTCGTTCGGCAAGTATGGATTGGATCGAGACCAAGCCTGGTCAGGCCTATATGAAAATTCTGTGGATCGGCCCTGAGACGGGACGGTGGGCCGTCCTGCTTAAATGGATGAAAGGCTACGTGGCGGCCCCGCATAAACATTTGTCGGCTGCGCAAGTGCTCATTCTCTCCGGCAAGCTTCAAGTGCGCGACGGTACGCTGGAGGCTGGGGATTTTATCTATGAGCCGAATGGTATGGTGCACGGCGCGACGACAGCGCTTGAAGATACGGTGTATCTTTTCATGTGCGATGGACCCGTACTCTATTTCGGCGACGACGCCTTCACGGGTTATTTTGGATGGGAACAGCTGCAGCGATTGCAGGATGAAGCGGGCGCCGATGCTTAATTGTATTCAGGGAGCGATCTGAATTAGCGGGTTTGTTCGCCTTTCCAAGAAAGAACTCTAACGGCTATTCCGCCCGCCAGAACGGTAACACCAAGCAGGGCGAAGGCCACGCCCCAACTTTCGGCGGTCTTTCCGCTACCGGTCGCGTCGAGGATGACACCGAGTAACACTGGGCCTAGCAAACCTCCGGCGGCGGATGCCGTTCCGAAGGCAGCGACCGTATTGCCACGCTGCTCGGGGTTGGCGGAATTGATAGTGCCGCCGTTCAGGGTCCCTGAATCGACAAGAACCATTAGGTTGTGAGCAACGACGAGTCCGACAAATAACCAAATCGGCCAGGCGGCGGAAAAACCGACGAGCACAGCGAAGAGTGCCGAAATACTCATCGCGAGAAACGACGTGCGTGCATACCCGATTCGGTGCCCGAACTCGGCCCCGACGAAACTTGTCGGCAAGCCGATGAGGATGAGCAGCATGGCAATCAGGGGTGCGTTAAGGTCGCTTGGAACATCAGGCCGGGCAACGGCGGCCCAGGCGAGAAACGTTACGGTCCAAGAGCGAATTCCCTGAAGTTCGAAATTATGGGCAAAGGATCCGATTACGTAGCCAACCGAGGCCCGGTTTTTGAAGACCGGCCGGAAGTCGGGCAGGATGCGTATCGCCTTCACCGGGTTGTCGAGTGTCACGGGTGGGAGGAGCACGATGAGGAGGCCTGCCGCGAGCAGATTGCCGATCGCGGGAACGACGAAGGCCCACTCCCAGCCGTAGAGTGTTGTGATTTCCGCCGCAATCCAAACCGATAGGCTGGAACCGATAGCGAAACTGGAGACATAGATTGCCGCTCCTCTCCCTTTGTCCGGGCCGGTGGTGCGGTCGCTCATCGCCTTGATCCCAGGCATATAAGTCCAGGCGAAACCCAGCCCCTGAAGTCCTCTATAGACCAAGGCACTCCAGAATCCGTCCGCGAACCCCATGCCGGCATATCCGACGGCGTTGATGAGTGCCCCGAGGATCAGCATTTTCCGGGCATCGATCCTGTCGGTGATACCAACGAAGGGGACACCAAAGAGGTAGGCCAAATAAGAAATGCCGGCCAGCCAACCGGCTTCCGTATTACTGAGCGCCCACATTTCCGCGAATAGCGGTAGCAGTGCCGGAACCGAATGCATGCCGAGCAATGTCAGGCACAGGAAAGCGCACATAAGTATGAGAAGACGGCGGAACGGCATGAGTGGGGACTATATTCCTGGGAAGATCGTTTGGCTCAGCATATACGTTGTTGCCCATCGGAGCAGATAAACAGTGCCTTGGCAGTACCCGGCGGCATGAGATATTGATAGACGACCACGAATAGAACGAGAGCTATTGATCATGCCGTCTTTTGATATCGTCTCCCGAACTGAAATTCCCGAAGTCGATAATGCCGTGCAAGGCGCCATGCGTGAGATTTCGACGCGCTATGATTTCAAGGGCAGCGCCTGCAAGGTCGAGCGCAACGATGAAACTATTCTGATTAACGCCGACGACGAGATGAAGCTGAAGCAGGTACAGGAACTTCTGCGCGGCTATCTCGCCAAACGGAAGGTCGATGCGGGCGCTTTCGAGTTCGGTAAGCCGGAAAGTGCGCATGGCGTCGCGCTTCGACAAACGGTGACGATTAAGCAGGGTATTGAACGCGAGCTTGCCCAAAAGATTGTCAAATCGGTCAAAGGCGCCAAGATGAAGGTGCAGGTTGCGATTCAGGGCGATGAACTCCGGGTTTCCGGGAAAAAGCGCGATGATCTGCAGAAGACTATGGGGCTGATCAAAGAAATGAAAATCAGCCATCCGCTGCAATATGTGAACTTCAGGGATTGACGTCGCGGCGTCGGTTCAACTCGCCACACATGATGGTGATAATCCTGTTGGGGATAGGCGCGGCGACCTACATAAAGTTCGTGTAGCGTAAGGAGCTGATGCCATCATGATCCCTCGAATTCTCACTGCGTTGTCGGCAGCCGTCGCAACGATTTCTTTGTCATCCGGCCCGATAGGCGCGATGGACTTAGATGATCGCGAAATCAGGGCGCTGACTCACTTAATCGTCCTGGGACCAACGGAAGAAAAGGATGTTGCCGTCAAGATGCTTCTCGATCGGGGCAAGGCGGACATCGTGCCGTCGCTGATCTTTGCGATGCGATATCGGCGCGACAACCAAGTCATTCCCGACGCGGTTTCGAGCCTGACGGGCGCGAAGATTACTGGCTGGAAATCGGGCATGTTATGGCAGGAAGCGCACCCGGAGGCGAAATCGCATTCCAGCTATCGCGCCTTGAAGCTTGACGTCTTCAAGAAAATCGATCCCGAATTCATGCGATTTCTCGGTGGAGAGCGATCGATGCCGGAGAACCTCAAAATTCGCCTGGAGGAAATCGCGTGGGGTGGTGTGAAAGTCGAAGATCTTCCACCGCTCGATAATCCAAAGCTGGTTTCAGCAAAAGAAGCGGATTACCTCTTGCCGGACGACCTGGTCTTCGGCGTTTCAATCAATGGCGATACGCGTGCCTACCCGCTGCGCATTATGGGCTGGCATGAGATGTTTAACGAGACGATTGGCGGTGTGCCGGTCGCGCTCGCTTATTGCACATTGTGCGGTGCGGGCATCCTTTTCGAGACACAAATCGAAGGACGAGATAAACCCTTCGTCCTGGGTTCGTCCGGGTTCCTCTATCGCTCGAACAAACTTATGTATGACCGACAGACAGACAGCCTCTGGAATCAGTTCACCGGTGAGCCTGTCAGCGGTCCGTTGCTGAACTCCGGCATTGCTTTGAAAATTCGACCTGTCGTCATCACATCCTGGGCCAAGTGGCGCGCGCAGCATCCGGATACGAAAGCGCTGTCTCTCGAGACCGGGCACGACCGGAACTATGATTCCGGCGCCGTTTATCGGCAATATTTCGCCAGCCCCAAGCTCATGTTTCCGACAATTGTGCGCAACGAAGATCATCTAAAACGCAAGGATTATATCTTCGGCATTCGCGATGTAGGCGCAGCAAAGGCGTGGCCATTGGGAGCCTTTGAGAAAGAACCCGTGATCAATGATGCGGTTGGTGCCCGCAATATTGTCCTTGTTGGTGATCCGGCGACACGAAGCGTTCGGGCCTACGCCCGTGGAGAATATTCGTTTCGGAAAACGGAACGGGAAAATCAGTTGGTGGGCGCCGGCGGCACCTGGACCGTGGACGAAGCATTCTTGATGGGACCGAATGGCGAAAGGCTGCCTCGCGTGGCAGGACATATCAGCTACTGGTTCGCATGGGATGGCTACTTGGGCGTTAGTAGTGAACTCTATACGGGAAGTGATCGTTCCTGATAGAATTGGCGTCGCGAAGAAATTTTCTTATCAGGCTAAATTTGGTCCTTACCTGGTTGACCCAAGACCCCGCAAAACCGCACAATCATTGTGGAAACCCCGATGCGGACAGCTTGCAAACCAGCGGGGTAAAAAATGCAAGTAGTTGCTGCATTTGAACCAGGGAGGAATCATGACTTTAAAGAAAATTTTTACAGTCGGTGCGGCGGTACTCGCTGTGTCGGCAATGGCGCCCTTACAGGCCGCCGAATTCCCGTCGAAACCACTGACAGTCGTCGTTGGCTACGGCGCCGGTGGTGGTACGGATTCCTATGCGCGGGCACTGGCGAGTGTGGCGCCGGAATACATTAATCTGCAGCCGCTGATCGTCGTGAATAAACCCGGTGGTTCGGGGATCCCTGCCGCGAAATTCGTTGCCGACTCGAAGCCTGACGGACATACGATCTACCTGGCATCTGGCGGCGCGTTTTATTTCTCGACCAAGTTCCGCAAGGCGCCGGTCGATCCGCTGAAGGACTTTAAGATCGTGTGCATGGTCGGCCGTCTGTTGCCAGGACTGTTTGTCCATCAGGACAGCGAGTTTAAATCAGCCAAGCAACTAATCGACCATGCGAATGCCAATCCCGGGAAATTGCGATTTGCGACACCGGGGCGCACTAGCACGTGGGGCATTGCAGGGCTGGCGTTCGTCAGCCGCAATGGATTGAAGGCGCAAGACGTTCCCGCGAAGGGCGGCGCCCCCGCCCGCGGTCTGGTGATCGGCAAACAAGTCGATTTTGGTGTTTTCGGGATTCACCTCGTCAACGGATTCCAAGATCAAATTCGTCCGCTTGGTCTCATTTTTCCGGAACGTGATCCGAACAACAAAAAAGTACCGACAATGGTCGAGCAGGGCATTCCTTCCGTTGAAGTCTTTACGCCCATGATGCTCATGGCGCCTAAAGGTGTTTCCGATGAGCGTGTTGCGAGCCTGGATGCCGCCTGCAAAAAAATGACCAGCCACAAAGCCTATGGGAAACTTCTCAAGAAGGCAGGGCTTCCGGCGAAATATCTCAGTGGTTCGGATGCGACAGCTTATTACCTCAAACTGACCGATGCCTGGTCGCCGATCGTCACCGAACTGAAATAGACGAAAAAGAAAAAATAACATCTATCGTCCATCGACCGCCGCAAATGCATGTTGCGTGGCGGTCGAAGGGGCGGTGACGAATCCGTTATGCTAGCAAGAACCAATTTTATATCGGGCCTCGTGATGCTCGCTGTCACGGCGATCTTTTACGTGGCGTCTCTGGAAATTGAGGAAGACCCGTTCGGTGTGGGTATGGAGCCGTACGTCTTTCCAATTGCCGTTTGCTATGTCTTAGGCGCACTTTCACTGTTGCAGCTTGCCACATCGGCTCGCGGCGCCTTCAGACAAGGCGCCCGCGGTAACGATACTCGAGAAATCCGATTATTTCTGTTTTGGGTTCTGCCTATGGCGGCGATTGCCTTTGCATATCTTGGCTTGATCAATTTGTTTCAGTATTTGCTGCCGACGGCCATTACGCTTTCTGCGACGCTTGCCGTATTCGGGAATCGCGGGCTCAAATGGCTTGTCGTGATCCCGGCGATTGCAAGCTTGGTCTACTACGTAATTTTCTTCGGCATTTTTCGCTTGCTTGAGCCGACTGGTATCCTGCTCGAATATGACAACTTCTATATTTTCGGTGCGATGCGGAAATTTATCGGCATCTAGGTGACAGGCCGTTTAAGGAAAAGGTGGAGATTCACGCGTTATGTACCATCCGATTTTCGACGGTCTGGTAACGTTGTTTTCGAGTGGCTGGGCCGTTTTTTACGCTATTCTCGGAACCGTTATTGGTTTGCTGGCAGGCGCAACGCCGGGACTGACCGCCTCCGCTGCGATTTCAATGATTATCCCGCTGTCCTTTTACCTAGAGCCACTGTCTGCGCTGATATTCGTGTACACGATTGGCAAGTCCGCGAGTTTCGGTGGGTCGATCCCCGCCATCCTGTTCAATACGCCCGGCACACCGCAGGCATCCGCGACACAAATTGAAGGCTATCCGCTGACCCAGCAAGGCAAGCAGGGGAAGGCGTTGAAGATGGCGGTTATCGCGTCGGCGTTGGGTGACACCTTTTCGGAATGTCTGCTTATTTTTGGAGCAGCCTTCATCGCGATCTACACCGCCAGAATGGGGCCGCCGGAAATATTCGCCGTCTATTGCACCGCCTTTGTCATCATCGGCAGTGTCATTGGGGCTTCGATGATCCGGGGCTTGATCAGTACATTGCTCGGGATAATGCTTGCGATTATCGGCCTCGACCCAATCAGCTCGATGCCGCGTCTTACGTTTGACGTGAATTATCTTGAAACCGGTATTGGTCTCGTCCCCGTTTTGCTGGGCGTTTTTGTCGTCTCCGAGATCTTTGTGCAAATAGCGGATCGTGGCGCGCTTGGCGCGGAGCGGATGTTGTCAAAGAAATCCGATGTGCCGGCGGACAATTACGTGACTTGGCTCGATTTCAAGCGCTGTATCCCCGTGATGATGAAGTCAACGGGTATGGGCACGATTATCGGCATGCTTCCCGGTGTCGGGGCATCAGCCGCTTGCTTCGTTGCCTATGCCGAAGCCAAGCGTTCTGCGAAGCCAGAGGACAAATGGGACAACGGCGAAATAAAGGGGGTCGCCGCGGCTGAGGCGGCGAACAACTCCGTATCCGGTGCGAACATCATTCCGCTTCTAACTCTCGGAATTCCCGGCAGTGTTGCGGCCGCTTTGCTCGGTGGGGTTTTCCTGATCCACGGTATGAATATTGGCCCGAAAATATTCGTCACGGAGCAGAGTACGATATACGGGCTGTTCGCGTCGGGCCTGCTGTGTATCGCCACCTATTTTGTGTTGGGGTATTGGGGCAGCGGCGTCATTGGCCGGATCATCGCCAAGGTGCCGGTACGGGTAATCTACCCCTTCATTTTCATTACGTCGATCGTCGCCGTGTATGCGCTCCGCAATACGTTGTTCGATGTCGGCATGATGTTCATCTTCGGTTTCGTCGGCTATTTCTTCAAGAAGTTCGATTACAGCCTGCCGGCCTTCATTATCGCTTTCATCCTGGGGCCCGGCGCAGAGCGTGCCTTGCGGCAGGCTCTGCTTTTGTCCCAGGACGGGCCGATGATCTTCCTCGAACGGCCTATGGCGATCTTCTTTATCCTGCTTGCCGTGTTGGTGATCGGGGTGCGAATTTACCAGACAACCCGGACGAAATCATCAGGATGATTGTGCGATCAAGGTAGGGTAACCGCCGAGCCCTGCCGCAGGGATTGCGTTACCGCATCGGTCCAATCCATATATTTAACCCCGGTAACGAAGTCGGTATGCGTTACGGGCTCAAGGCCCCGGATTGCGTTGATGAACTCTTCTTCAACGCGCCAGCCGCCGGCCTTCGCGGGATCGATCTTGACTTCACTTAGTCCATCGTCATCGCGTGTTCCCGCGTAGAGCGTCTGTTTGCCGCTCTTATCGACATTCAGATGTAATGTTCCTTCGGTGCCGAAAATATAGACGTCTGCGTTCGACGGGGTATGCCCCGAAACCGTAGACATGCTGAATCGCATTTGTCCGCCCTGTTCCAGTTTCCCGATGATGTCGATATGGTCGGGAATCGACATGGGGACGCGATGGCCCTCATCGTTGCGGCGGTGCTGTACAACACTCTGTCCAACGGCATGGACCGTTCTGGCGGGGCCAACCCACCGCATCATGCCCTCATACCAAATACCCATTGCCATGATGTTGTTGCCCGACAGGTCGCGGTCGTGGCGCCAATGCACCGGCGTGTCATGGTTCGGGAAATTACTGCCTGCGGTAACGCGTGCGTCGATTGTGATCAGGTCGCCGATAGCACCGGAACCGATCAGGTCTTTAATCGTTCTGTCGACGGGCAATGTGTGCGGTGCCGTTACGATCTGCGCGACCTGATTTGGATTACGTCGTGATGCAGCGAGCATATCGCGTGCCTGGCTTGCATTCATGGCCATGCGTGCTTCGCACAAGACGTGCTTTCCCGCATCCAATCCGGCGATTGTCATAGGGGCATGCGTGTAAGGCCATGTTCCAATGCAGAGGGCGTCGATACTTTCGTCAGCAATCACATCCGTCCAGCTTTCGGCGACGCGCGCGATATTGAACTCGTCGGCAACTCGCTGCCCGGATTCGACGGTACGGTTAGCGACCACGTCGATCGATACGTCGGCCTGCTCCAACAGCCCGGGGATGTGTCGAGACCGTGTGTTCCCGCCGGCGCCAATTAGGCCCACGCGGATTATCCTATTTGTCATCAATCGATTCCTTCCGGTCTTGGTCTTTGTGTTGAGATCGAAGCATTGTTTACCGTGGCGCGAATATTCGCATGCGCTGGTGTTAATGACAAAGGTAAGTGGTGAAATTAGCGGTGATGCCGTTTTGTAACGGTCCCCGTTCGGAGGATTTCTTCGCGACCTCATTCCCGACATACTCGTCCAATATAGGACATATGCGGTTTCTTAATTTTGGCCGTAAAGCAACGTTATATTGTGTGGGTTTCAAAAAGAATGTCGATGAAGGCTGTATTGGATTCGTGTATATCGTCCTGGGACTTAACGGACGGACGGCTGAAGAATTGTAAGAGGCGAAGTGTGCTCGGAACGGTGGCATGTTCACGTGGGTGGGACGGCGAGAACTGGCAGGTCAGGACCGAACTCCAGCCAGAACGGGTTTGTATTGACCAGCCCGATACGGATCTTGCCGCGTTGTTCTGGTATTGGCAGGAGCGCTCGTTGCTGGAAGATGCGGTCCCATCGATTGAAAACTTTCGTATCCCCGGCCTGGACTTACCTTGGGTCGAGTTGAGCACTGAAAATCCGATGCATTATGTGATGCGCAATCATCCGGCTGGTATCACGGGTGATTGGAGCGACACAAGATTGGCGGAGCACCCTGTTTCGATCCACGCACAGTCCTGTGCATTTGAGTATCTGGATTGTAAAGAGCGGAAATACCCTACTTTTGTCCATATTAATCAAAAAGTTATTGGTGTAGAGCGAAATTATGTAAGGTTAGCCGCCCCAGTTTCTGACGAAGGTGGCACCATTACGCGCATTTATTATGCGTTTCGCTTCGTAACGTTCCCAGTAATCCACGGCGGTCTGAGCTGACTTTGTCCTTGTGTTAACAGCTTCTCTGAATATTTATCTTTTTCCGCTACTCACTCAAAAGTCATCATTGCGAGGGATCCAATGCGTGAAGAAATAGCGCGGTCTAGTGGCTGGGATGGGGCGAACTGGCAAGTCAGAACGGAAGTCGCGCCGGAACGACTCTGCGTTGAATATGGCGGCAGTGATCTCGCAAAGCTGTATTGGTATTGGCTTGAGCGCTCGATATTGGAAGATTCGGTGCCTTCCCTTCAAAATTTTAGGTTTCCCGGCGGGGATTTACCATGGGTCGAGGTTAATACTGATGATCCCATGAAATTCGTGATTCGCAACCATCCGGGTAGTCTTTGCGGTGACTGGAGTAATATGCGGCTAATAGAGCATCCCGTGCTGATTCACGCGCAGTCCTGCGCGTACGAATATCAGGAATGCAAAATACGGCAATACCCAACTTTCGTTATCGTTCATCAAAAAATTTTCAATGTTGAGAGACGCTATATGCGACTCACTGTGCCCGTATCCGCCGAAAATGGCGCTGTTACGCAAGTTTTCTTTCTCTCACGTCATCTTCAATTCCAAATAATTTTCGGTGGTGTGAGGTAACGGTATTCGTGCACTCAGTGCGCGAAGTTCAGTTTCGACAAGGCCTAGATCGCCAGCCCTTTCTCAAGCAGCTTCTCGATCAGTTCCCGTTCGATGATGTCGTTACTGTCGCCCCCCTGAAAGGTGAGGCCGCCGGAGCTGAATGTTTTGCCGAACGTGCGGGCCAAATTGACGGTTTGGCCGACTCCGGAAAGGAACAGGCGGTCCGTTAGAGCCTTCAGCGGGTGCAAATACGCCCCCCAAACGACACCTTTGGCGACGGCGTAGCGCGCGTCCAATGTCGTGTCGAAATTGGCCTGCATCAGTCGCTGGTAAAGGGCTTCAGGCAAGTCCTCCGTCTTGGCGATACCGACCAGAACGCGCATGCGGTCATTCATCGCGTCGGCAATGACGAAGACGGGTACTTTTTCGACGACAAACCGCCATTGACCTTGGTTTTGACGTGCAACGTCGTCACCGATAGCTTCGATCAGGTCGTTCATCCGCGTGAGCGTCATGACTTTTGATGGTTTTTCTTCCGCGGCATGACTGTCGGCGTTCGCCGAAATACTGACCGTCGATAGGATTACTGCGAGAACTGGGAGGAAAATTCGACGCATCAAACGTTCTTTCCGTTGCGGTTGTTCAATTGCGATAGCACAGAAATGGCAACGAAGCTGCGCACAAAACGGTGATTGATGTTTACGCGATTCAGTTGAGGGGCGCGTCTGTCGCAAACACGCGCTCGCGTGGTTGCGATTTGAACTCAACAATATTTCCACAGCCGTCCGGTAACATCATAATGTGCTGTTCCGCCGGTTTACCGGCGAAGGAAACGCGCGGCGAAAGGGTGAACTCTATGTTGTGGCGGGATAGACGGCGTTCCATTTCCTGCCAATCTTCAAGCGGCAAAATAACGCCGAAATGGCGCAGCGGCGCTACATCGCCGTCAGAGGGAATGCTGCCATGCGCTTTACCCGCTTCGCGTGGCGATAAGTGGGCGACGATGTGATGGCCAAAGAAATTTATGTCAAAGCGGCCCCGCGTTTCGCGTCCGACCGAGCATCCCAACGTGTCGATATAGAACGCTTTAGCCTTGTCGAGGTCGTCGACGGGAATCGAGAGATGAAATAAAGGCTCCATACCGTCACTCTTCATTTTAGCGAATTATGCTGCGGCTTGGTTTCGCAATTTTGCCGTTTCCGCTACATCCACGGATTTGCCGTCCGCACTAACGGCGACACCATAGTCTTCACGCGCTTTTTCCGGCGAGACAAAGCCAAGACGAATATCTTCAAGGACAAGTGCCGGGTCCCGCTCATGGGCATCGCCATAACCGCCACCGCCAGGGTAAGTGAAGGTAATTGTCGATTCCCGCGGCATCAGGACCTGTTTGGGTTGCGGGATGGGATCGTCATCGCCGACTCTGATCGCACCATGTTTGCCGGTTCCGCCACCATGCATGCCGGGGGCTGCGATATGAAAGCGGCCACCGGATAGAGAAGCGACAGCGGGTTTCTTTGCCAAATTTCGGAGGACGACTTCCTGGGCGATGCCGCCGCGCTGCCGGCCTGGCCCGCCGGAGTCGGTGATCAGCTCTTTGCGGTCGCAGAGCAACGGTGCTTCGACCTCGAGTAACTCCACCGACGTGCTGGATACGTTCGCCGGGAACACCGTTGTGGTGACGCCATCCTTGTCATAGCGGGCACCCTGGCCCCCTTGGCCATTAAAGCCACAGACATAAGGAGTGCCATCGTCATACTTGCCGCCAAACCGCTCGATCCAAAGCGGGAAAGTGCCGCTCGGCGCCATGACCTTTTCAGGGACGACATTCGACAAGGCGTCAAAAATGATTTGCACGACATTGAAAATCAGCGAGCTCCGGAACATGCAAGCAGCGGGAAAATGCGGATGCAGTATCGAACCCTCGGGCGCGCTGACATGGATTGGCAGACTGGTGCCCTTGTTGTTTGGGATATGCGGATGCAGCGCGCATTTGATGGAAAAGACCGTGTAGGCGATCGTCATGTTGAGGACACTGTTGATCGGCAAATCGACTTGCGGTGACGTGCCGTCATAGTCGACAAAGATTTCGTCGCCCCGGACTTCAAGCCGTAATTTGATAACCAGTCTGTTGCCGTCGGCATCTTCGCGTTCCAGTTCCAGCTCGCTCTCATACACACTATCGGGAAGCTTCGCGATGGCTTCCCGCATGCTTTTCTCGGTCTGAGCAACGATCGGCGTCGTAAGGTCGCTTAGCTTGTCGAGTTCAGTTTCCTCCAACAGTGCGACAAGTCGCTGACCGCCGAAATGGTTCGCCGCCATTTGCGCCCGTAGGTCCCCCAGGATGCGTTCCGGCACCCGTACATTGCGATCTATAAGCCGAAATAACAGATCGTTTGGAACGCCCTTATCGTAAAGCTTGCTGATCGGGATGATAATGCCTTCCTCGTACACTTCGCGCGCGTCCGGCGCCGCCATGCGGCCGCCGATATCGGTGTGATGCGCGCAGGTGACTCCAAATCCCACCAGATCATCGCCGCGGAAAGTTGGAGTGGCGATGAAGATGTCCGGCGTATGCCCTGACCCGAGCCACGGGTCGTTGGCGATCAGAACGTCGCCGGGGGACAATGATTTCGCTGGATATTGCTCCAGGATGTCGAGCATTACGCGCTGCATGCAGAAAAGCTGACCGGGCGTGCTTTGGTTCGCCTGCGCGACGAGGGCGCCTTCCGCGTCGTAGACGGCAACGGCATAATCATGATTGTCGCGCACGACTGTCGAAAAGGCCGTTTTTACCAAGGTTGTCGCCATTTCATCCGCGATACTGATCGCCCGTGACCAAAGAACCTGGAAAGTTATCGGATCGAACTGCTTAGACGGCGTAGTCATCGGGCTACTTCCTTCTCCGGTTCACCAAGGGTCACATGTATCCAGCCGCGCGGATCGACTTCCACCTTTCCGCCGCGCGCGACAATCAGCGTGGACGATTCTTCTTCTATAATGGCGGGGCCCGTTAAGGTCGCGCCCGCCGGTAACTTGTCCATTGCGTATACTTTATGTGGAACCATCTCGCGTAGATCTGGGGCAAATGCCATACGCTCACCCTTTAGAGCCACTGCGACGTCATGGCCTACTGCCGAAAAGGGCAGCGATATCGTCCGTTGCTCCTGACTGGCTGTCGCATTGACCCGGAGCGTCACGATTTGCACGTCGAGATCGTCATATGCCGCGCCATAGCGATTTCGATATTCTTTAAAGAACTGGTCCTCGATGGCTTTCGGATCCAGATCGTCGGGTATCGCGACGCGGACGGCTGACCCTTGCCCCAGATAGCAAATATCCGCCACGCGGGTAAACGTAATGCCAGCGCCTGGTGCCGCCGTTTCAATCACCGGCCTTGCGGCGTCTTCCAGTTCCCGGAACCGATCGTCTAGTACGGCGTTGCTGGTCTCTTTGAGGGGAATGATGCTTGTCCGCGAAATTTCAAAAGAGACGGGGGCCACCAGAAAGCCCAACGCCGAATACACACCGGCACCGCGCGGCATGATCAAGCTTTTCACGCCGAGCTTGCGGGCAAAGCTGTCGGCATGTACTGGACCGGCGCCGCCGATTGCCACCACGGTCGCATTGTTCAGGTCGCCGCCCATTTCGGTGACATACATGCGTATTGCCGCAGCCATGTTTTCATTGACGACTTCATGTATGCCCCAGGCCGCCTGCATGACCGAGAAACCCAACGGTTCCCCAATTTCCCGCGCTATCCCCGCTTCGGTTTCGCTTAAATCAAGATCCATCTTGCCGCCCAGAAAATAGGCTGGATCGAGATAGCCCAAGAGTAAGTCGGCATCTGTGACGGTCGGTTTTGTGCCACTTCGGCTATAGCAGATCGGCCCCGGATCGGCGCCCGCGCTAAGCGGTCCGACCTGGAGCAATCCAAGTTCATCGATGCTCGCGATACTGCCGCCACCGGCGCCGATTTCGATGATGTCGACCGTCGGAACGCCGACAGGCGTACCGCTGCCTTTCTTGAAACGGTGGACCCGGTCAACTTCATACTCGGTTGAAATCGGCATGACGCCGTCACGGATCAGGCAGGATTTTGCCGTCGTCCCGCCCATGTCGAACATCACGACATCTTTCAAGCCGGCTTCACGACCAAGCTGTGCGGCGGCGATTGCGCCGCCAACCGGGCCCGACTCGATCATCCGGACCGGAAACTGACGCGCGGTTTCCGGCGCGATGATGCCGCCGCCGGACAGCATCATGAACAGGCCCCGGTCAAAACCCCGCGCCGTCAAACGCTCTTCCAGCCGCTTTATGTATCGTGCCATGAGCGGTTTCACATAGGCGTTGACGGTAGTCGTGCTTGTCCGCTCGAATTCCTTGATTTCCGGCATAACGTCCGAGGAGAGCGATATGGCCAGAGCCGGATGGTTTTTGGCGGCGAGGCTGGCCAATGCCTTTTCATGTTCAGGATTTGCATAAGCGTGCAGAAAGCTCACTGCAACGGATTCGATCCCCTCTGCAACAAGATCGTCCAGCACTGCCCCTGCTGCCTCGGTATCAAGTGGCTGGCGAACACGGCCGTCGTTATAAAGGCGTTCAGGCACCTCGCGGCGAAACGGCCGGTCGACCAATGGGGTCGGATAAACGGCACCAATGTCGTATATGTCGTATCGAATTTCGCGCCGCATCTCCAAGGAGTCTCGGAACCCCTGCGTGGCAATGATCGCCGTTGGGGCCCCTTTGCGTTCGATAACGGCGTTTATGACGAGTGTCGTGCCATGTATGACGTTTTCCGTGTTCTCCAAAAAACCGTCATTGGTGCTTTGCAGGGCGGCGACCCCCGTATCGACCGCTTCAGAGGGGTCGTGTGGTGTCGTTAAGGTTTTGTAAACTTCAAATCTGCAGGTTTCCTGGTTTAGTAAGACGAAATCGGTAAATGTTCCACCGATATCGCAGCCGAGCCGGAAGGGTAAGTCCAATGTCATGGTGATTCGATCGGTGATTGTTTTTCGAACTAATGTGGTACCGCAAAGGCGGGCATTAGGGTAAGAACGCAATGTGCAGAGTGACATAAGCGTGCAGCAGCGGCAAACATCAGTTCACGCGTGCGTGAATAGAAGCGCTCACGCGGCGGTGGTCGCAAAGAATGCTGTTGCGTATAATTCACCCTATTGCAGCGTACGAAACTTTCCAGGTTACTAGACGCATGATCTTGCTACGCGCCGCATTTTTCGCCTTAGTCGCCGCGATCACCGCCAGCTGCGGTGTCGTTCATAACTCGCCCGGACCGGAAGCCCAGGTTGCCGCAAAAAACCTTGCGGAACAGGTTGGCGCGCCGGAGAGTGCCAAAGGCTCAAAGTTTCAGCTCTTCGCCAAGGTCTTTGACCAAGTTCGAACGCTTTACGTAGATCAAGTCGACGACGCAGTGCTTCTTACAGCGGCGGCGCAAGGTATGCGAACCGCGTTTCCTGAGCCGGCCAAGGTGGAAGAGATAAAATTGGTCGGCGCCGCAATCGATGGCATGTTGGGGTCACTGGACCCATACAGTGCCTATCTCGACAACCGCGATTATAACGCTGTTCGTGAACAGACGCGTGGCGAATTTGGCGGTATCGGATTGCAGGTTACCAAAGAAGGCGACTTCATAAAGGTCATTGCGCCGATTGACGGCACGCCTGCTGCTAAAGCGGGTATGCAGGCCGGGGACGCCATCACACACGCGGATGGGAAATCTCTGGATGGTTTAACATTGCGCGCTGCTGTTCTAAGGCTGCGAGGTCCGGCGGGCAGTCAGGTGCTCTTGACGGTGAAACGCGCGGATCTGGAACCCTTTGAAGTTGCTATCGTGCGGGCGAAAATTCATATCAAGGCGGTACGCTGGTCATTCGAAAAGGGAATTGGTTATATCCGAATTTCCAGTTTCACGCAGCAAGCGACGAAGGAATTTGTCGACGCGATCGAAACCCTTCGCAATGATGCCGGGGCTGCGCTAACAGGGCTTGTTATCGATCTCCGCAACAACCCGGGTGGACTGCTAGAGCAGTCGGTCCTGATCTCCGACGCGCTTTTGGAGAAGGGTAATATTGTGTCGACGCGCGGACGCAGCGATCAACGCTATTTCAACGCGCATATTGGGGATATCGCGTCGGGACTGCCAATTGTCGTACTCGTGAATGATGGTTCCGCCTCAGCGGCTGAAATTCTCGCTGGCGCCTTGAAGGATCATGGCCGTGCTGTCTTGGTCGGCGGACGTACGTTCGGCAAAGGCTCCGTGCAGACGATTATCCCGTTCAGCAAGAATGACGGGCTGAAGCTGACTACGGCGCGCTATTACACGCCTTCGGGTAAATCGGTCGATGGCGGCATCGAGCCCGATGTTCCGGTAGCCCAGGACCCGGATCGGGAAGGTGACGAACAACGGGAACGTGCGGTTTTGGAGTTGTCACGACTGGCGGCGGTGCGTTAATCGAATTGCCGGTCGGGACCTAAACCGCCAAGGGCCGCGTCAATTTCTGAACCAAATGGGATTCCAATCTGCGCGCCCTTGTTTGTGCACGCGAGTGCGGCACCCACGCTCGCGCGCCGCGCCGCATCGACGGTGCTGAGCCCGGCATCCAATCCTGCGGCCATGATACCGACATATGTGTCCCCGGCTCCCGTCGTATCGACGGGATCGACGGCAAGGGCAGGGATTTGGTATCCGCCTTCCGGACCAAACAGTATCGCACCGGTCGTACCCAAGGTGAGCACGCAGGTGAGGTCATGAGTTTCTGCAAGAAGGCGGACCAGTTCTTCGGGTTTCTCGAAATTCTGGCCGCTTGACTGTGCGATTGCGGCACCTTCAACTTCGTTGACGATTAGGTAGTCGAGCTTATCGAGTTGGTCGACCGGCACGGATGCCGCGGGCGCAACATTCAGAGCAATCTTCGCGCCTTGCCGACGTGCCGCATCCAATGCCGTCCAGTTTTCCGAATACGGAATTTCCATCTGCAGAAGCAGGATTGTACCGGATCCGAATAATGTGTGCGGAATCTGGTTGGCTGTCGCCAGCAAATTCGCGCCGCTCGCAACGATGATGGAATTCTCCCCCGAAGCGTCGACAGATATTGTGGCGCATGCCGTGGGAGATCCAGTCGCTTTCACATGTGTCATATCGACACCTGATTCCCGCAAGGTCGCCATTGCCGGTTCCGCAAAAGAATCCTGGCCGATGCAACCGATCATGACTGTTTCTGCCCCGGCTCGCGCGGCGGCGACAGCCTGGTTGGCGCCTTTGCCGCCGGGCGAGGCAAGATAGCTGGGGCACAGCACTGTTTCACCGGGTATCGGTAAGTGCTCGACGAAAAAAGTAAGATCGATATTGATCGATCCGAAAACAACTATCATGGGAGCCCCCATCGAAATCGTTTAGCCTTGTTCTCCTGCGTCAGAGACATCACCCAAGCGGGAATCAGGCCAAGCAACGTAAAGATACCCAAGATCATGAAGGTATCCTGAAATCCGAATGTGCTGGCCTGCGCGTAGATTACATCGCCCAAATAGCGAAGCGCGCTTTGTTCGAGAGCCATTTGTGGGACACCGGCTTCTGTTAGCACGCGGATCACCTGCTCTCGCATGACCTGGCTGGTCGTGCTCGCCGAAGTTTGGAGGGCGGCAAAGGCGTCGCCATGAAACGGGATCCTGAGTTCAAGAAAGACGACCAGGCCATTTGTTCCGATAACGGCGCCCAGTTGCCGCATGAGATTGACGGCACCTGAACCCTGGTTGAGCAATTCTGGAGGCAGGGACTTCAGCGCCGCGGCATTTGTGACCGGGCGGGTGAAGGCGGTTCCCGCTCGGATCAGGATCGTAAAAGCGACGATCGTCCAGAAGGACGTGTTGACGTCAGCGGTTGCGAGGAACAGGAAGGCCAGTCCAAACGAGATCAGGCCGATATAGATCAAAACGTGGGGTGGCCAGGAATCGGCAAGGCGTCCGGTAATCGGATACATGATTAGCAAGGATAGTCCGCCCGGCATCATCAGTATCCCTGCGTCGAAAGCAGTGTAATGTTGGATTTGTTGAACGAAAAGAGGCAGCAGGAACGTTGAGGACAGGAAAGCGCAGCCCGCAAAGAAGGCAATTAAGCTTGCCGCAAGGAATTGGGGATTACGGAATAGCGCTAAGTTGATGAACGGCGACTTCCCGTACATCTGCATCAATACGAAGCCGACCGTGGAAACGGTGCCGACAGCGAAGAGACCAACGATTTCGTTAGAGGTCCAACCGAGGCGCTGGCCATAGCTGAATCCCAGCAGAAACCCAACGAGCGCGGCGCATAAGAACCCGAAGCCGAGGAAATCGAAGCGCGGAAGTCTTTTCGGCATCGCCCGGCTGGGCATGAATAGGAGGCCGAGAAGCAAGGCAATGCCGGTTGTTGGCAGTGTGAGGAGAAAGACATAGCGCCAATTGAAGTATTCAATGGCCAATCCGCCCAACGTTGGACCCAGTGTCGGCGCGAGGACCATGCCCATGCTGTAGAGGCCCATAGACGTACCCTTGCGCCCAGCGGGAAAGACACTGAAGGTGACCGCCATACCAAGGGGCTGAATGACACCTGCCGATGCGCCCTGCAGCACTCGTCCAACCATGAGTGTTTCAGGGTTTTGCGCGAATCCACTCATCGCGGCACCCAGAATGAATATGGCCAAAACGAGTGTATAGGTCATTCGTTCGCCAAAGGATTCGATCAGCCAGGCACTGATCAGCATGCCCGCAGTCGTCGCGGCGAAGTATCCCGTCGAAAGTAATTGCGCTTGATCGCGTCCGATCCCGAAGGCGCCCATGATATCCGGGAAGGCGACATTGACCGTGGAACTGGCCAGGATCGCAGTAGTTCCACCGATCATGCCGGTTATGGTCGCGAACCATTTATAGGCCGGACCATATCGCTCGAAGAGGGTGTCGGTGGTTTCTGTTTTCACGGGGGCGCTGGGACTCGCGTTAAGGTGTAACGCAGCTTCGCGCCGTTGACCTCGTTTGTAAATCCAACTTACGAATTCGCCGCAGAGTCAGCGGAAGTTATCCTCGCATGTAGTTGTTTATTTCCGGTGTGGGGAGCGCGGTATCGGCGAAACCAAAGGTGCCTTGCTCCTTCGCCTCCGTTGCTGCTGTAACAAGCGCGCGCATCGCGGTCCGATAAAGCGAGGTCGCAAAACTGATCCGTTTGGCACCGGCGGCTGCCAAATCAGCGACGGGGAAGGATTTGCCCGGTATCCCGGACATGAAGTTGACTGGTTTGCCGACGGCAGAACAGACGGCTTTCACGGCGTCCAGGTCGGGCAATCCCGGCGCCATCAGGACGTCGGCGCCGGCGGCTTCGTAAGCTTGCAGCCGTGCAATGACATTATCCAGGTCCGGGTTGCCGCGCAGGAAACTCTCCGTACGCGCGGTCAGCGTGAAGTTGAAGCCGAGCAACCTGGCAGACTCAACTGAGGCTGCGATGCGTTTCGCGGCGGTATCGATGTCATAGAGCGGGTTTTCGCTGCCGCCGGTGGCATCTTCGATCGAGCAACCGACTAGGCCAGTGCCGGCCGCGAGCCGGACAGTTTCCGCGGCGATTTCAGGCTCATGACCAAAACCGTTCTCCAAGTCCGCCGAAACAGGGATGTCGACGGCATCAACGACCGCACGGGCATGTGCCAGAGCCTCGTCGCGAGAAACGCGGCCATCCCGCCTGCCCAATGTTCCCGCGAATCCGCCGCTGGATGTGGCGAGCGCTTCAAACCCCATACCGGCCAGCACGCGCGCAGATCCCGCGTCCCAGGGATTGGGAATAAGGAATGGTTCTGATCGTTTATGGAGCGCACGAAACTGGTCTGCTTTCTCGGCTTGAGTGGGTTGCGTTTCAGTCATTCTTTATTCCTCCAAATGGTATAGTGACGTTATGCAACAATTTGCCCGCCCGTCGAGGACCAATTCGAATTGTTGGAAGGGACCACGCAATGCCGCAATCCCCACGATGGATAACTGGTGTGCGGCGTCGCGAAGTTCCAATACTCATGTGCATATAAAACCGCAGCGTTAGTAACCGGCTTGCTCCTGGCTGCGGCACCTGCAATGATTCTGTTCTTGGCTGATTGGGCGAGAGGAAACCATGCGAACGGAACCCGTTGCGGACGCCAGTGTCTGGACTGGTGTGGAGTTCGAGACAGACAGGTCTTGGGAATATGTGCTGACCGACGAGCAACGAGCCGAGCTCGGCGCTGCTCTGACAGCCGCAAAACAGAACGGCCTATCCGTGCCGGCCTTGACGAAGGATGCATTTCCTCTGCCGGGCTTGAGTGCATCGCTTTCCCGAATCGCTGGTGATTTGAAAGAAGGGCGTGGCTTCGCGCTAATGCGGCGCTTCCCCGTCGAAGGCTATTCCTACGAAGATATCGAGCTGATGTATTGGGGCGTGTGCAGCCACATCGGGATGGGCATTACGCAAAATAGCGAAGGTGGGTTCATTCACTATGTCACCGACGGAGCCTTGCGACCGAGCCAAGGTAAGCGCGGCGTTGGGTTCCCGAAGGAATCGAAGCTGCATGTCGATTTGATGGATATCGTATCGTTGCTGTGCGTGCGGCAGGCACCCGACGATCCACCCAGCCGTGTGGCGAGTTCGACGACGATCTACAATAGAGTGCTTGCGGAAAGACCGGACGATTTGCCACGCCTCTATGAGGGTTTTGAATGGGGCCGCATGGATGAACATGGCGAGGGTGAAACCGCGACATCGGGCTACAAAGTTCCGTTTTTCAGCGACAGGGACGGGGTCGTGTCGTGCCAATACAACCGGGCGTGGATAAACAACGGTCTCCTCCGCCAGGGCCGCACGATGTCCGCAGAGGATTCTGAACTGCTCGATTTCGTGGATTCCATTGCCGACGATGTCCGGTTTGAGTTCCCCTTCCATCAGGGCGATGTCCAGTTTTGCAGCAACTACACGGTTTTGCATGGTCGTGCCGCCCACAAGACCGTGCCTGACGAAGATCAAAAGCGGGTGTTAATGCGCATCTGGCTCGATATGCCCGCGTTTAGAGACTTTGTGGATGATTCGATTGTCCGGTACGGGATTGGCCGCCATGGTCAGCTTGGTTGGACAGCAGCGGACGTTCTGGCTGGACGAAACAATATCGCGCGGCCCCGCCGCAATGACGGCGCTGTTCTTTTATAGATTGCCCATCGATTGATCGAACATTTCCTGCCGGTCGCCTATTCGCTCGGCGCCGGTTTTCTTTTTGCCCTGGGTACGCATTTCCTAAGCTTTGGGATGCGGGATGGTGACCCGCAAACCGGCGCCCTGATAGACATTGGTGCATCGACGTTGTGCTTCTGGCTGTTGCTGCCGTTTCTTGTCGAATGGAACTATTGGCTGACGGTCGCGACGGCGATCTTCATCGCGGTGGGGTTTTTTCGTCCTTTTTTATCTGCGAGCCTTGGCGCATGGGGCGTCCGCTTTCTTGGGCCTACGCTGACGAGTACCGTGAGTGCGACAACTCCGCTATTCGGTGCCGGCTTCGGTGTGTTTTTGTTGGGCGAACATCTGACCCTCCCTGTTGCGGGTGGCACTGCGGCAATTATCCTTGGACTTATTCTGTTGTCGTACCGCGGCAAGGTAAAGGTTGCATGGCCGGTTTGGGCCCTACTCTTTCCGCTCGGTGCGGCGATCCTTCGAGCCGGCGCAAATTCCTTCAACAAAGTTGGTTTGGAGTATGTGCCGAGTCCTTACTACGCAGGCCTCGTAACGTTCACTGTCGCGTTCGTCATCGCTTTGAGTGTGCAGGGCGCGCGGCGGCGCCCAATGCCGAATTTTCGAACGCACCCTGGTTTGCTTTGGTTCGTGGCGGCGGGCGTAGTTCACGCGGTGGCAGTTACCTTGGTGAATTACGCACTGCAAATCAGTGAGGTTATCATCGTTCTGCCATTGATCTCGACCTATCCCTTGTTTTCTCTCGCTCTGAGTTTGCTGGTTTTCAAGCGCGAGGTCTTGAGTGCCCGCGCGATCATCGCGGTTGCGCTGGTCATTCCCGGCGTTCTTCTCATCGCGATATCGCGATAAAGCCGAACATGTTTGCTTTCTTGCTTGGCGTTTCTGCAGTGACAGGCGATCCTGCCCCGCACGTTATCGAGGGAAAATAAGAAACGATGCAGTTGGATAACATTGCGCAGGCTATCGACAAGAGGCTTTCTTTTGCAGCGGATCTCTTTGCAGAATTGGAGGCTCAGACCAAGGACGGCGATGGGGTGACACGGCCTGCTTGGAGTGAAGCAGATCAACGTGCCGCAACTTTGGTTGCGGACACCGCACATGCACTGGATCTCGAGGCCGAATATGACAACGCCGGCAACGTTTATGTGACGCTACCCGGTCAGGATCGCAGCGCGCCAAGTTTATTGACTGGTTCGCACCTGGATTCGGTGCCGAAGGGCGGGAATTTCGACGGTTATGCGGGTGTCGTGGCTGGATTGACGGCGCTCGCCGCTTTTCGAGATCTCGGTGTGACGCCGGCCTGCGATATTCGGACCGTGGGATTGCGCGGCGAAGAAAGCGTCTGGTATGGCATCGCCTATATCGGCAGTCGCCTTGCCGTTGGTTCGCTGGATACTTCGGAAATCGACCGGCTACGCCGCGGTGATACGGGGCGTACGCTATCCGCTCATATGGAAGATTTGAAGCTCGATGTTGCTGCGTTACATGACGAAACCGAACCTTATATAACGCCCGAAAATACCAAGGGGTTTCTCGAACTTCATATCGAGCAGGGCCCCGTTCTTGTCGACCGCGCATTGTCCGTGGCGATCCCAACGGTGATACGCGGCAATGTCCGGTTTCCCTTTGCGCGGTGCTATGGCGAATATGCTCATTCGGCAGCGGTTCCCCGGGAACTACGACGGGATGCACTCTTGGCGGTTGTCGAACTCGTCGGTGCGCTGGATAGGATGTGGCAGGACTATGAGGCAAACAATGTGCCGGACACGGTATTTACCGTTGGGCAGCTTTATACCGACGCTGAGCAGCATGCGATGACGAAGGTGCCGGGAGAGTGCGCCTTCAGCCTGAATTTCGGCGGCACGACGGAAGCGTTTCTCGACGAAGTCCGATCGCGGACAATGGCCTATGCGGCGGAAATCGGCGACCGGCGGAATGTTGAATTTCAGTTGGGTGAATGCGTCGGCTCAAACCCGACATTGCTCGATGCCGCACTCTGCGATGGACTGCTTGCTCAGGCTGGGGCGCTCGGCATTCCAACACACACAATGGCGACGGTTGGCCATGATGCATCGATATTTGCGCGCGCCGGCATTCCCGCTGCGATGGTTTTGGTGCGCAATCAACATGGCAGCCACAATGCTGCCGAAGCCATGGAAATGGCAGACTTCGGCTTGGGTGTGAAAACGCTCGCTGCGATGTTGCTCAACCTTGCCTGAAGCAGGGCCAATGGCAGCGACCGGTTACTTGTTTGCCATCGGGGCCTCCGTCGGGCTTGGCGCCGCGGTGGCGTTTTCCCGCGCAGCTTATGACGGCGGGACCGACCCGCTATCCGTCGCGACGGTTCGCGGTGCGTTTGCGGTTTTGCTTCTGCTGGCGTTTTGCCTTTTCACCGGCCGAAGCCTTTTGGTGCCAATTCGCACGTGGCTCCACTGCGTTGGGTTGGGGTTGCTCGTGGCTTACATGTTCTACGGCAATATCGGGGCGGTGGAGTACATCCCTATCGGGCTCGCGGCATTGCTGTTCTTCATCTATCCGCCGTTGGTCGCGATTTTCATCGCCCTTTTGGATCGGCAGCAGATCAGTTTCGTTAAAGCGCTGTCTTTAGGTGCGGCTTTTATCGGCCTGGCACTGATGTTGGGGGTTAATTTCGAAACACTCGACTGGCGCGGCGTCGCCATGGCCCTGGCAGCGGGCATCGGCTGCGCCGTCAATGCGGTCTGGATCGCTCGTGTAATGCGCGGGATCGACGTCGTCGTCATGACCTTTCACATGACGGCCGTCGCTAGCGTCATTCTTATCATTGTGGCCATGGCGGCGGGAGGCCTGACGACGCCTGTCACAACAGGCGGTTGGCTTGGTGCTATCGGCGTCGTGGTGTGCCAGAGCGTTTCGATCCCCTTCTTCTATGCCGCGATACCACGCATTGGCGCGGAAAAGACTGCGATGCTGAATAACTTGCAACCGGTGTCCAGTATCGTGCTTGCCTACCTCATTTTTGCGCAAGCGCTGAGCGCCTTGCAGTTTCTCGGCGGGGTCATGGTTATGGGAGGTATTCTTCTGATGCAGTGGCACGAAACGCGGCGGCTGAAACGCTAGTCAGGGTTTGGCAAGGCCTTGGCATCCAGGCCGCGGGCTTCAAAGGCCGGCATGACATTGTCTTCCATATCGATCTGCAGCGCTTGATTGATCCGATTGAACATACCGGTCAGTGTAATGCGCATTGTCAGTTCGACGATTTGCGCTTCTGTGAAATGATTGCGCAAATCCTCGAATACCTTGTCCCTGATGCCCCAAGCCCGTTCGGTAACTAGAACGGCATAGTCGCGTACCAATCGTTCTACCTCGTCGAGTCCCGGCGGTTCGGGGTCCAAAATGTGGTCGATCGTTTCTGGGTCGACACCTTCATCGACCGCCATGGCCGAATGATGCGCGACGCAATACGGGCACGCGTTCGTCTGGCTTACGGCAATCACCGCAATTTCGACGAGGCGTTGCGGTAAATTCCCCGCAGCGCGGATGGCCGTCGTCATACCAAAGATATGTTTTAGCCCGGCAGGAGAATGGGCGTAGACAGGTACCTGATTTTCAAAATCGGTGAACATTGCCGCGTACCGGGCAAAGTCTTCCTTCGCTTCCGGCGCAACCTCGTCGATCGATAAGGGTTTTACCCGTGACATCTATCGCTCCTTCAGCAGGTGCTAGAGAATCGGCGGTGTGACCGCGTCGGCAGCCGGAATGCGTCCCTCTTCGACAGCGTGGCAGGCTGCCAGCCCGCTTTCCGTTTGCTTTAGGACCGGTGCTTCCTGGCGGCACCGGTCTTCCACGAAAGGGCATCTCGGGTGAAACGCGCAGCCGCTCGGCGGATTGATGGGATTGGGAACCTCGCCGCCAACTGGCGTCCGCTGGCGCCCCGTCATTTCAAGATCAGGAATGGTGTCGAGCAGCAGACGCGTATAAGGGTGCTGCGGCTTGGCGAAGAGATCATGCGCATCCGCCACTTCGCAAAGGCGGCCGAGATACATTACGCCAATGCGGTCGGAGACGTGATAGACGACAGCCAAATTGTGACTGATGAACAAATAGGTCAGCCCGAGCCGTTTCTGTAGATCCTTCATCAGGTTGAGAATTTGCGATTGAACGGAGACGTCCAGTGCCGAAGTCGGCTCGTCGCAAACCAGAAACTCCGGATTCGAGGACAGCGCCCGCGCGATGGAGATGCGTTGGCGCTGACCGCCGGAAAACTCGTGCGGATACTTGTTCGCGTCAGCGGGGGATAGGCCTACCTGCCGCAGCAATTCGTCGACCCTGGCACGCCTCGCCGCATCGTCCGCTTCCAGCCCAAATGCACGCAGTGGTTCCGCGACAATATCGGCAACGCGCCAGCGCGGGTTCAGACTGGCATAGGGGTCCTGAAATATCATCTGCATGCGCCGTCGGACGGGCGCAATCTCGGAACGCGTCCTAAGTTTTGCCAGGTCCACGCCGTCGAAAAGAATGTTTCCTTTCGTCGCGGCATAAAGGCTGACAACGAGGCGCGCGACTGTCGATTTGCCGCATCCGGATTCGCCAACGAGACTGAAGGTTTCGCCCTTGGCGATATCGAAATCGACACCGTCCACGGCTTTCAGCGTCTGGAGCGGCAGTCTTTCGATCTTTCGGGCAAGCCAGGGGCGCGAGACGTCAAAGTAGCGTGCCAATCCTCGCACTTTGAGCAATGGTTCCGGCGATGCGTCAGTTGCCGCATCAGCCATGTGCGGCCTCCATTTCGTAGAGCCAGCAGGCGGCTTGTGTTGCACCATCCGTTTGCATTAATTCTGGACGGTCTCGCCGACACCGGTCGAAGGCCTTTGGACATCTTGGATTGAAGGCGCATCCTGTGGGGATTTCGGTCAAGCGCGGCATCGCGCCTTCGATTTGCGTCAATTGTTCGACATCGTGTCCAACAAGTGGAATCGATCCCATTAGGCCTTCTGTGTAGGGGTGCTTGGCATGCTTCACCACATCACGTACGGCACCGACTTCGGCAATGCGTCCCGCATACATGACAGCAACCCGGTCGGCGGTTTCGGCAATGACACCCATATCGTGCGTGATCAGCATGACAGCGGTACCATGTTCTCGGCACAGCCGCTTCAATAGTGCGATAATCTGCGCCTGGATTGAGACGTCTAGTGCCGTGGTCGGTTCGTCCGCAACGATCAGGCGAGGATTCACGCAAAGCGCCAGCGCAATAACGACGCGCTGCCGCATGCCGCCCGAAAATTCATGCGGATAGGACTCAAAGCGGCGTTCCGGTGCGGGAATACCGACCTCGGCCAGCAAATCGATCGCGCGCTTTCGCGCTTCCGACTCCGAAACGTCAATATGAGTCGTGATTGTCTCGATGAGTTGGCGACCAATACTATAGAGCGGGTTCAGGCTGGTCAGCGGATCCTGGAAGATCGCGCCGATCTTCGCCCCGCGAACGCGGCGCATCTTCTCGTAAGGCAGGTTGTCGATGCGTTCGCCTTCGAGGCGAATTTCACCGCCGGCGATGCGGCCCGGTGGTTCGAGAAGACCGATGATCGCACTGCCCGTCATCGACTTGCCGGCACCCGACTCACCAACAACGCCCAACACTTCGCCTTCTGAAATTTCCAAGGAGATGTCATCGACAGCAACGAGAACACCATGTCGGGTTGGAAATTCGACACGCAGATTTCTGACTTCGAGTAAAGCCATTAGCGCAACTTTGGATTCATGGCATCCCGCAGCCAGTCGCCCAGCAAGTTTACGGAGAGAACCAGGATGGCGAGGGTAGCGCCCGGAAATATGGTAATCCACCATTCACCCGAGAACAGGAAGTCGTTACCGATACGGATCAGGGTGCCGAGCGACGGTTCCGTCGGCGGAACGCCAACACCAAGGAAAGACAGCGTCGCTTCGGTAATGATCGCGACGGCAAGATGGATTGTAGCGATGACAAGAACCGGGCCCATGGCATTTGGCAAAATGTGTCGCAGCATGATCATCACCGGATGAATGCCGATCAGCCGCGCCGCTTGCACATACTCCTTGTTCTTCTCGACCATTGTGGAGCCGCGTACGGTGCGCGCATATTGCACCCAACCCGATATGCCAATCGCGAGAATGAGTACCAGTACGGCTAGCTGCTCGCGCATATCGGGTGGCAGGATACCGCGCATGACTCCGTCGATCAGCAAGGCGATCAGAATCGCCGGGAAGCTAAGCTGGATTTCCGCGATGCGCATGATAAAGGCATCGACCTTGCCGCCCGCGTAGCCGGAGAGCAGGCCAAGACCGACACCCAGCACAAGGGAAAATACCACCGAGGCGAGCCCAACCCAAATCGAGATGCGCGAGCCATGCAAGATCGCCGACAGCATGTCACGCCCTTGATCGTCAGTGCCGAGAATGAAGCGCGGGTCCCCGTCTTCCAGCCATACCGGCGGTGTTTGCGAGTCCATCAGGTCGATGTTTGAAAGATCAAACGGGTCGTACGGCGAAATCCAGGGCGCAAAGAGCGCACCGAGAATCACCGTCGCAGCAACGATTGCGGCGAGGACAGCTATTCGCGACCGCGTAAAGCTATACCAGAGGTCACTGTCGAAGAAGCGTTTGCGTGCTTCGTTTATGCGGTCTGCTGTCAGCACGCTCATGATTTACGTCCCGCGAATGCCGCGCTCAATGCGCAGGCGGGGATCGACGACGTAATAGAGCATGTCGACGATCAGATTGATGACGACGAAGAACATCGCGATCATGATCAGGTAGGCGGCCATGATTGGAATATCGACAGTCTGGATTGATTGCAGAAACAGCAGCCCCATGCCGGGCCATTGAAATACCGTTTCGGTGATGATAGCGAACGCGATAATGGAGCCGAGCTGCAGTCCCGTGATTGTGATGACAGGGACGAGCGTGTTCTTCAGCGCATGACCGAAATTTATCGCATGGTTGCTAAGACCGCGGGCGCGGGCAAATTTGATATAGTCCGTCCGAAGTACTTCCAGCATTTCCGCGCGAACCAACCGCATGATGAGCGTCATCTGGAACAGGCCCAACGTAATGGCGGGCATAATCAACGCTTTTAGCCCTTCAACGGTCAGCAAACCGGTGCGCCAGCCGCCAAGATCGATAACCGTGCCACGCCCAAATGACGGCAAAACGCCGAGAATCACGGCAAACACGAATATCAGCAGAATACCGATAAGGAATGTCGGCAACGAAATGCCAATTAGCGAAATCGTCATGAAACATTTGCTGAGAAAACCGTCCCGATTCAGACCGGTATAGACGCCCATTGGAACACCAACGACGAGAGCAAAAATTGCGGAGAGTATGCTGAGCTCCAGCGTAGCCGGCATACGCGCCACGATCATTTCGGTGACGGGCTTTTTGTGCTGATAGGATACCCCAAAATCCAGTTGCAGCGCGTTACCAACGAAACGGCCAAATTGGATGTAGAAGGGATCGTTGAGGCCGAGCTCGACGCGCAGCGCCTCGCGCTCTTCCAGCGTGGTCTCGATGCCGACCATCTGGTGCACGGGGTCGCCGACATAGCGGAACATGGAGAACGCAACCAGCGCCACGAAGAACATCACGAGGAGCGACTGCGCCAACCGGTTGATTGTGAATGCGAGCATTCCGGACCTAAACGAATGCGGCGTTCCGGCTGGCTCTGCTTTGAACCAGCCGGATAAACAGTTGCCGCTTCAGTCCTATTTGATGTTGACGTAGAACATCATGAACTGATTGTCGGCCCGTTGGGCGAGGCTGACCTTGTCGCTCTTGCCCCAGGCCAAACCTTGCTGATGCAGAGGGATATAACCAACGTCATCATGCAATGCCTTGTACGCTTGCGCGATCATGCCATCACGTTTGGCGGCATCGGTTTCCACTAAGACTTTGTCGGTTAAACCGTCGACTGTCTTGTTGCAATAATTGCCGAGATTGAATTTGCCGCGACCGCCTTCTTGCTGGCAGTTGATCAGGTTGTTGAGCACGTTCCAGCTGTCGAAGCTGCCAGGTGTCCAGCCAAGCAGATAGAAGCTTGTGTTGTAGGCTGGGCCCAGAACCTTCTTGAAGTAGAGTGCCTTGGGCTGTGCCAGGAGTTTCACCTTGACACCCACTTTGGCCAGCATACCCGCAACCGCGATGCAGATCTGTTCGTCATTGACGTAGCGGTTGTTCGGACAATCCATGCCGACTTCAAATCCGTCCGCATACCCGGCTTCCGCCAGAAGTGCTTTCGATTTCTTCGGATCGTAGGCGTGGCGTGAGAAGTCACCGGATTTCGAGAACAGCTTCGGCGAAATCATCAGGCCCGATGGTGTCGATAAGTTACGCATCACTTTCTTCTTAATCGCGTCGATGTTGACCGCGTGATAGAAGGCTGCCCGAACGCGTTTGTCCTTGAACGGGTTTTTACCCTTAACACTGGATTCCAGCAGTTCGTCGCGTCCTTGGTCAAAGCCGAGGAAGATGGTCCGGAGTTCGGGTCCTTTTAGAACCGTCGTGCCGGCATTCGCGTTTACCCGCTTGATATCCTGCACCGGCACCGGATACGCCATGTCCACCTGACCGGAAAGCAGCGCTGCGACGCGCGTGGCGTCGGAGCCGATCGGCGTCATGATGGCTTCGGTCAGATTGTGCTTCGGTGTATCCCACCAACCCTTAAAGGGCTTGAAAACCGTCTTAACATCGGTCTCGCGTTCCGTGATCATGAAGGGGCCGGTGCCATTGGCATGGAAGTTCGCGTAGTTTTCGGTGCCTGCGGTGACACTGGCCGGTTTGACGGCCTTGTTCTTTTCCGTCCACTCCTTGTCCATGATGAACCAGGTTGCCCACTCCGAATGCAGAATAGGATTCGGGCCAGGCGTAATAAAATCGACTGTGTGGCTGTCGACCTTGACGACTTTCACTTCCGGCCGAATGCGGGTCTTCAGATCCGAACCGTCTGCCCGGACGCGGGTGGCGGAAAATACAACATCGTCTGCATCGAAACTGTTGCCATTATGAAATTTTACGCCTTTGCGCAGATAGAAGCGCCAGCGAGTCGGTTCGACAATTTCCCAGCGTTCTGCGAGAGCTGGTTGAATGTCGAGATTCGGGCCGCGCCGGATCAGTCCTTCGTAGACGTTTCCGAGCATGCCAAGCGTGAAGGTTTCATTGAGGCCGTATGGGTCGAGACCCTGCGCATCGCCTTGGAATGCCCAGCGAAGCGTCTTTGCATCGGCGGACTGGGCAAAAGCGACGGTGGCGACGGCCGCAAAAGCGACGGCTGTTAAGGTTTTCCGCATTTAAGTTTCTCCCTGTTTGACGAACCATTCCGCGAGTAGCGCCAGCTCGAACATTAGAATTGCGAAAGTACGGGAAGCGTAAAAAGTGTCAATAACTGATCGCACAAGAGAGATGATTTCAAACGATTGTGACTAAGCGGTCGGATCGCGTATTTTCAGGGCGATGCGAAAACTGCGAGCCTATCTTATCCTGACGACTATCGTTACGTTTGTTGCCTATTTCGGCATTTACGGCTTCTACGATGTGCTTGCTGATCGTATCGGCCAAGGCTGGGCGTTATCCGGTGCGGCGCTCATTGCTTTGGGAACGCTTGTCATTGCCGCGGTTGGGATCACGATCATTCGATCACAACCGATGGAATTGAAGGACAACAACGAATAGCAATGTTGTCGAAAATTGTTACGTGTCGCCTAACATCCGGAAGCCAAAACCGTCGTCGCGGCTGATAATGTGACCCATCGTCGGTGAGGCAAAGTGCGCCGGCGCAATCAGAGTGTCCGTATCGGCATACCGCTCGACCAGTGCCCGCCTTGTCTTGGCGGATTGGATCCGGTCCTCGCAGGCTCGGCTGGACCATTCTGGCCGCACAAGTTGCAGTGGATGATGAATGACATCGCCAGTCAGCACCGCATCTTCGTTTCCGGAGGAAAGATTAAGCACAATGTTGCCAGGTGTATGGCCCGGTGCCGGTTCCAGCGAAATGCCATGATCGAGTTCGTGGTCCGACGCCACGAGAACCGCCTGTCCTGCCTCCACGACGGGTAATACGCTGTCGTCATAGACATTGGGGACAGGCCCCTCCGTGCCGTCCTTTTGGCGTTGTTCCCAGAAATCATGTTCCTTGCGTGCGAATACGTACTTGGCATTCGGAAAGGTTGGCACCCAACGTCCGTCGACCAACTGCGTGTTCCAGCCGACATGGTCGACATGCAGATGCGTGCAAAGAACAATATCGATTTCTTCCGGCCGCACGCCCGCCGCTTCGAGTTCGGAAAGGTAAGGCGTATTCAATTGGTGAAACATGGGTCTTCCCGGACGGTCCTTGTGGTTGCCGACACAGGCATCAACGAGGATCGTCTGGTTTCTGGTCTTCAAAATGTACGATTGAATATTTAGGATAATCATCATCGACTCGGGGTCTATGAACCGTGGCATAAGCCAGTCGCGGTTGGCTTCGATGACCTCCATTTGCGCGTCGGGTATAAATCCAAACACGTCGACAAAGGGACGTTCGCTTTCCACGACGCGACTGATCTCGATATCCCCTAGCTGATGCATGGCTTCCCTCTCTATCGGTTTCTGGCAGCCGGACGCTGCCCGTTTGATCGCATGTGGTTCAGTATAGCGGCGGCAATCACGCCGCTGCCATCCCCTCCGTAGTTCTACGTATTTTTTCGCAACCGATGCGTGCCCACGTCATAGGTAATCCGATTGTTTTAACGGCGCGGACCTTCGTTCGAACGAAGGTGCAGGTCTGGAAAATTCGCCGCGAGAGCGAGACCCGGCGCGTGTGCAATCCGCGTGAGGGAGATGTACGATGGTACGAAAATATTTATTTGCGGTCGCTCTTTTTTGGGCGACCCTCGCGGGTTTTTTGGCACCGGTCGGGGCCGTGGTCCTCAACACGGGCTCGACGGGTGGCGGTCAGCCGCTTTCGGCGATTCAGCCCTCCTTGGCCTTGACACCGCTGGTCCGGGTGGCCGGACCCTTCGATAGGCTTGGAGAAATCCGGTATTCCGGCGCATCAGCGTTTCGCGCGCCGCCAGGTTGGCGGGTTGCCGATGGCACTCGTCTGCCGATCAACCAAAATGAAGCGCTGTTTTCGAAGATTGGAACGATCTACGGCGGCGACGGGCGGACAAATTTCGCGCTCCCCGATTTGCGCGGCCGCGTTGCGATGGGTGACGGGAACGGACCGGGATTGGCGCCGCTACGAATTGGCGAGCGACGCGGGACCGAGACCGTCACGCTGCCGTTGCCGCGGCACAACCACCCGGTCTTGACGCCGCCTTTCCGTCAGACCAGCGACACAGGAAGCACCTTCCCGAGCCGAAGCAAGCAGCAGCCGACGCTCGGCCTCAACTACACGCTGCCGTTGCGCGGGAGTTTCCCCAGGCCGGCGGATGACGGTCCCGTCCAGCCGGACCCGACGCTCGGTTTCGTCGACCTGTTCGCGACGCAATTTTTCTTCGACGATAATATTACCTCCGCCGACGGACAGCTCTTGTCCATAAACCAGAACATCGAACTGTTCCACCTGTTCGGCAGCACCTATGGCGGCGATGGCCGCACCACCTTTGCGCTACCCGACCTGCGGGGCCGCATCGTGGTTGGCGAAGGGCGCGGCGCTGGGTTGACGGAGCGGAGGCTGGGCCAGAGATTTGGTGAGGAAGATCACGTTGTGTCGACGGCAACGATGCCTGTCCACGAACATGATCTTAGTCCGTTGGATCCCTTCGCGCCGGATGTCACCGGTTCCGCGGGGGGCGGACAGCCGCTGCAGAACGTGCAGCCGAGTTTGGCGCTGCAATATCTCATCGCGATCAATGCGCTCCCGCCCGATTTCGCTCCTGACGACATGCCGTTCCTGGGCGAAATTCGGCCTTTTGCCGGTACGTTCGTCCCGGACGGTTGGATGCTGGCCGACGGGAGCGTGCTGCCGGAAAGTCAGCATCAGGAACTATTCGCGATGTTCGGCACAACGTTCGGCGGCGATGGCCGGACGACGTTCGGTTTGCCCGATTTGCGCGGCCGTGCCATCGTCGGTGCCGGCGAAGGGCTAGGCTTACGGGATTGGCGGCTTGGCGAGACGTTTGGTACCGAATTGGTATCCATGAGTCTGGCGAACATGCCGGGACATGACCACACCTACGAAAGTATTCCGGAACCTGGGACCCTTGGGCTCTTCGGGCTTGGTCTCGCAGCACTAGGTTTGACGAGGCGCAGAAGGGCAGTTTGACAGCCAAGACGACTGGCGGGGATTGCCCCGCCAGTCGTAATTGTGCTGGCAAATTTAGCTTAGTAAATCGCCACTGGTGAGCCAATCGAACCCGTAGCGCCGGCGATTGGCACAGGGGTGTACATGTAGAGGAAAGTATAAATGCCTGCATCAGCAAGCTCTTTCAGCTTCAAGTTTTCCTGGTTCACGATGCCATGCCGGGTCTGCAGGTAGTTATGGACGCAGAATACACAGCCGGCCGGAACTTCGTTGGGCGTGCCCTTTCCCGCCACAGGATCAGTCGCAGGCCAAGTGTCCCCACCAGTGACGCCCGCTTTGACTTCTTCTGCAATCCAGCGCGCGACATCCAATCCGACGCCGGGGCAGCCATTGTTGTATTTGGCATTATCGACGATCCAGTACTTCTCCCAGCCATAGCGGAACAGGATCGCGTCGCCTTCCATGAACTTGAAGTTCTCCATACCTTGGCGCTTCAGCGCTTTTCGGACATCGGCCATCGTGGCGACTTGCCCGGCTTCCATGGATTCGACACCACGCGCGCCTGCGATATCGATCAGAATGCCGCGAGCTACGATGGGGTGGAGTTTCTCTGTGCCAAGCTTTTTAAGGCCATAGGCACTACTCATTTCGGCTGCGGTGAATCCATTGTACCAACGCATGTCATTAAGGTCGCCGGGTTTACCGACTTGCACGCCGATATGGCCCAGCCCGTCGAATTGCGTGCCAACCTGGCCGATTTCCGTCGATAGGAACTCGTCATTGTACATGAGCTTGCTGGCTCCGAAGGGGCCGCCGGTGGGCGCGCCCGGTATCCGCATACTGAATTTTCGCGCGCCGAACAGAGGCATGTCGGCCGTATAATTATGCCCGATCTTCATGGTCTTACCTTGCTTGACCAAGGCGAGAGCCCGCATAACGACTTCGGGCTTCTTGAACCAGTTCGTGGAACCGGCTTCGTCGCCTTCACCCCAAAGCTTGTTGGGCCACCATTTGGAGCCAAGTGGTGTTTCCATGACGTCACCATCGACCCAAGGCGCTTCTTTGCAATCCTTCCAGTTCTTGTCGCTACAGGCCGCTGAAGCGCCATTCGTCGCAAATGCAAATGCGAGCCCCGCGGCAGCGGAAACGATGTACCCCAATTTCATGCCTTTATCCTCCCAAAGCTGTTTTCTAAGAACAGATTTATGAACGCGGACCGTTATTAGCCGCGCGCTGATTTCTCCACTTGTACGATAACACGGAGGTGGAAAAACAAAACCCCAGTGCGGGGGATTTGCACTGGGGTTTCATCGGAAAATCGCGCAGGGCGGATGCTCTGGCGATTTCCTTTTAAAGAGGAAAGACTACTCCGCAGCGGCGGCGATCGTTGGTGCTTGTTGCGTCAGTTCCGTGTCCAAGAACTCGGCTAATGCCCGCATTCCGGCTCGTGAAGTCCCGGCAATTTCGGCTGTTGTTTCCGCATCGTCATTGTAGTTGGTGTTTGTGTTTACGTCGTATGTCCATGCTGTGCCTTCCTCATCGAAGATCAGTTCGATACCGGAAACCTCGATACCGTTGGCAGCAAGGAAAGCTTCGTAACGTTCAATATTTGGGTGGGCGAAGTTTTCGATAACCTCAAAACGAGGCCCCGATGATTCACCGACAGGGCAGGCCTGGTCTTCAATCTGGCAAACGTCGGCGGGGCAGAGTTCGAAACCTTGCGACGTATCTACGCGAACGGCGTAGAGAAATTTACCGCCGACAAATTCGCATCGAACGATGGCACCGTCCGCCGACTGAACGAATTGTTGTATTAGTGTCGTGCCGTCCGGGCCGGGATCGAATGACCCACTATCCAAATAACGATCGAGAGCGTCCAGAGTTTGGAAAAGTTGCACACCTGCGCCTTTGCCTCCCCGATTTGGCTTAATCATGAGGGGCGCGCCGAATTCTTTTGCCGCCTGCCTGATGGCGTCGATGCCGACGGCGACGGTTGTTTTCGGCACAAAAATACCAAAGGCACTTAAGGCGGCATATTGCTTGATTTTGCTGACTTCGAGTTCAAGCGCACGGCTATTATTAATCACTCGCCGACCATGTGCTTGGAGCCAGGCCAAGACGCTCGCCGTATATTCCGGAGCATGAATATGACCGCGCGTGTGAGAAGATGCACTCATGCGATTGTAAAAAATACCGGGCGGTGGCTCAGCGGAGAAGTCGAAATACCCGCTGTCCAAATGCCATTCGGTGTAAGGTGTTCCGCCATCTGCCAGTGCGTCGCGCAGCGGCGGCAGCCATGCAGCGTTCTCGTGAATGATGTGGACCTGGTTCATAACGGGCCTCTATGTGAAGCGTTAATTATAACGCAAAAAAAATGTGAATTATATTTTATCGCAAAAGATAGTGTGAATATTTGTTAAGTAAAGCGTTTTGATGTGTAAATAAGTTGTGATTAGTAAATTTGGCGCGAGGATAATGTTGCGCCCCGATTGCGGGAAAGCGCTGGTTCACTTGCCTATCATGCGGGTGTAGGATGATGGTTTGTTGCGCCATAAATCCAAACCACACCGAGGAAGCGCCATGAAGGATCTGCCGAACTCACCGGAAAGCCGAGACATCGCATCGGTTGTGCATGCCTATACGAACCTGAAGAAGCATCAGGAAACCGGGCCCATGGTGATCCGGGAAGGCAAGGGCATTTGGGTCTATGACGAAAGCGGCAAGGGATATATCGAAGGCCTCGCGGGCCTTTGGTGCACGTCACTCGGTTTCGGCGAAAACCGGTTGGTCGAGGCCGCGGCAAGACAGATGAAAGAGCTGCCGTTTTATCACGTCTTTGCTTCGAAGACCCATCATCCGGCGATTGAGCTCGCCGAACGGCTACTGGCGCTGGTACCGGTGCCGATGTCGAAGGCCTTTTTTGCCAATTCGGGTTCCGAGGCGAATGATTCCGTGGTCAAGATCGTTTGGTACTACAACAATGCATTAGGCCGCCCGGAAAAGAAAAAGATTATAAGCCGCTTGAAGGGTTATCACGGTGTGACGGTTGCCGCGGCGAGCATGACGGGCCTGCCGGCCAACCACATGGATTTTGATCTCCCTATTGCGAACATCACGCATGCGGATTGTCCGCACTATTATCGTTATGGCGCACCCGGCGAATCGGAAGAAGATTTTGCCACACGGCTTGCGGAAAGCCTGGAGAAGCAGATCCAAGACGAAGGACCGGAAACCGTCGCGGCGTTTATCGCCGAGCCCGTGATGGGGGCTGGCGGTGTGATCGTACCGCCGAAAACCTATTTCGAGAAGATTCAAGCGGTTCTGAAAAAGCACGATATTTTATTCATTGCGGACGAGGTCATCTGCGGCTTTGGCCGAACGGGCAACATGTTCGGCAGCGAGACCTTTAATCTGCAGCCCGACATGATGACAATGGCGAAAGCGTTGTCCTCCGCCTATCTGCCGATTTCAGCTGTGCTGATGAACGATAAAATTTTCGAGGTCCTCAGCGAAAACAGCGATAAGATCGGCACCTTCGGGCATGGCTTTACCTATTCCGGTCATCCTGTTCCCGCCGCCGTCGCGGTGGAAACGCTGAAAATATATGAGGAGCGGGACATCATCGGCCACGTGCGTGGCGTCATGGGCCAATTCCAAAAAAGGCTGCACGGGTTCGCGTCGCACCCGATGGTTGGCGAAACCCGTGGAGTCGGATTGGTCGGTGCGGTTGAGTTAGTCCGGGACAAGGCGACCAAGGAACCGTTCAACCCTGCGCACGGCGTAGGTGCCTTCGTCACTGCTCAAGCGCAGGAAAATGGACTGATCGTTCGCGCGATGGGCGACTCGGTCGCGTTCTCGCCGCCGCTGATCATTACGGAAGCCGAGATTGACGATATGTTCGACCGGTTTGGCGAGGCATTGGAGGTTGGTCAGACGATGGCAGCGGGGCTCGATTGATTGAGACAGGATCGGGTATGCGATAGATCAATTACGGCGATGGAAGAGATGCGGCAATTTAGCGGTGGTTCTGTTTCCTATTTAAGTTAGTCTTAATTTTAACCATGTAATTCTGGTTGATATACACGCTAATTGGCCTCGAGGGTGGTGCTGTGGACTATCAAGACTTCTTTTCCGATAAACTGTCCGGATTGCGTAATTCCGGAGATTACAGAGTTTTCGCCGATTTGGAGCGTGAAGCTGGCGCCTATCCAAAAGCGGTGTTCAGAGAGGGCGGACAGCAGGCCCCGGTGACGGTTTGGTGTTCGAACGATTATCTTGGTCAAGGCCAGAATCCGGACGTCATTGCCGCGATGCATGAGGCGCTCGACAATTGCGGTGCCGGTGCTGGAGGCACGCGCAATATTTCCGGGACCAACCATTACCACGTCCTATTGGAACGAGAGCTGGCCAATTTACACCAACGCGAGGCAGCACTGCTTTTTACCTCGGGTTACGTTGCCAACATGACGACCTTGTCGACCTTGGGGATGCAGTTGCCGGGCTGCCTGATCTATTCGGATGCTTATAATCATAACTCGATGATCGAAGGAATTCGTCATAGCCGCGCGGAGAAACGCGTATTCAAGCACAATGACCCAGCCGATCTTGATCGTTTGATGCGCGCGGACGATCCCGATGCACCTAAGATGGTGGTTTTCGAATCCGTCTATTCAATGGACGGTGATATTGCACCAATCAACGATATTCTTGACGTGTGTGAAAAATATAACGCAATCAGTTACCTGGATGAGGTCCATGCGGTTGGCATGTACGGACCGAACGGTGCGGGCGTTGCGGAACGCGACGGTGTTATGGATAGGGTTACCGTCATGCAAGGGACATTGGCCAAAGGGTTCGGTGTCGTCGGTGGTTATATCGCCGCGACAAGTGCGCTGGTCGATTTCATCCGCAGTTTCGGAAACGGTTTTATCTTCACGACCTCGATGCCGCCGGCTGTCGCGGCCGGCGCGCTTGCGAGTGTTCGATATGTGCGCGATGCGCAGCATCTTCGCGATCGACATCAGGAACGGGCGCAAACGTTGATGGCCAAACTTGAACAGGCAGGCATTCCAGTCATGCCGTCAGTGAGTCACATCGTGCCGGTATTGGTTGGCGATCCGCGTGCCTGCAAACAGGCAAGCGACGCGCTAATGGACCGGTTCAGCATCTACGTACAGCCGATCAATTTTCCGACCGTAGCGCGCGGCACCGAGCGTCTCAGGATTACGCCGACGCCTTTGCACACGGATGCGATGATGGACGACCTTGTCGCGGCGTTGGTCGATGTATGGGGCGATCTCTCGCTAAAGTGGGCCGCCTAGACGGATTTCTGGCGATTCGAACCTGATCACGCAATTGGGTGATGAATTTGGCGGTAAAATCGCTATATACTAAAGGACTTCATTGGCGAGGTTCTTAGAATGTATCGCGACAATACGTTAATTCCGACGGAAGCCATTCGGCTGGCTGCACTAGGCAGTTTGGTTGAAGGCGATAAGCAATATGCCGAATTAGCGAGCGAAATCAGGTATTTCGTCTCCCGCGTCGCAGGGCCTTCGCTCGACCTTCTCGGAACTTCCCTGGAACTCCTTCACTACGAGGAATTGGCGGTTCCTGTAAATGGCGGTGCCGTCCAGGACGATGCCGTTTTGCGGATCACGGAAGACGGGCGCAATGCATTCCATACGTTAATGACATCGAATGTGCGGGCGCCGGTAAATGATGTCAGCAAACTGGTAATCGCGCTGAAAATGCGGTTTTTGCATTTGTTGCTTCCCGAAGATCGACAAGATCAGGCGGAAATGTTGACAGAAATGTGCGAAGTCGAGTTGGCTCGTCTCAAAGAACTCCGTGGCGGTTATGATCAGGAGCCGCTTGCCCAATGGCTGGATTTGGAAATCGCTCAGCTTAATCAGCGGCTTGACTGGTTTCAGAATCTGAATACGGCCGTATAGTCGCTAATAAACGTGCTGGCCACCAGTAACGAAGATTTCCGTGCCGGTGACATAGCCAAAATCCGCCGTGCATAGACGATAGACACAACCCGCGACCTCTTCAGGCGTCCCCATACGATGCATGGGGATACGATTGATGAGAGGTTCGTACTCCGCGCCAATCATCTCCGTTTCAATTTCACCTGGCGCTACGGCATTCACGCGAACACCAAGCTGGGCGAATTCTACTGCCATTTCACGGGTCAGGGCGGACAGAGCGGCTTTTGACGTCGAATAGGCGGATCCAGCAAAGGGATGTATGGCGTGGCCGGCAATCGACGTGATGTTGACGACGGCCGCACCATCGTTCTGCGCGCCACGGCGTAGTGCCGCAGCAAAGCCACGTGCAAGAATAAGAGGGGCAAAGAGGTTAAGCTCAAACACTTCTCGCCAACGGTCTATATCGCCGTTTAAGCAGCCCAGCCTTTCTTTGTAAGGCGTCTTGGGCGACACTGCGGCATTGTTAACAAGGGCATGCAGCGAGTCGTCACCAAGAAACGAGTTGGCTTGCTCTACAAAATTTTCCACGGCGCCGATATCGGCAAGATCAGTTGGGAAATGAAACGCCCAGTTGGGGTCTCGCTTGCAATGTTCGGGGATATCTTCACGGCTGCAACTGATGATCCGCCAGCCTTCATCGGAAAATCGCTGAACCGTCGCATGTCCGATGCCCCGGCTTGCGCCGGTGAGCACGACTGTTTTTCGTTTTTCTGTCATGTTTCGATCCTAACGGCGTACACTATCGATGCCACGGCCCTATACGTGGCCATGCGCCACCTCAGGCCAACTTAGCTTGAGCGTGGGCTTCTTCAAGCCCTTCCGGATCTTGATGAATGAGGACTTCAGCACCCGAGAACGCGGTTCTTATTTCCAATTCAACTTGATCCGAAATGACATGCGCATCCATTAGCGACATGTCGCCGTCGAGTTCCAGATGCATCTGGATAAAGACATCGGAACCGGATCGGCGTGTCCGCAATTCATGTAAGCTGCACACATCTTTGTGACGGTTGGCAATTTCGCGAATTCGCTGGCGATCTTCCTCCGGTAATTCACGGTCCATCAGCATATCCAAGGCCTTGCCGAGAATTCGCCAAGCGCCAAACAATAGATAGACTGCTACTGCGGCACCGGTGAGTGGGTCGATAAAAGGCGCGTCGAGCATCGGTCCGAGTACCAGCGCGGCGAGCACGGCTAGGTTGATCAGTAGGTCGCCTTTGTAATGGAGAGAGTCCGCGGTGATGGCGAGTGAGTTCGATTTCTTAACCACATATGATTGAAAAAAGACGAGGGCGAGGGTTAAGGCGATTGAACCGACCATGACCGCGATGCCAACTTCGGTTGCGGCAAGCGGAAGCGGTTGGAAGAGGCGGGTACCGGCGTGAAAAATAACAATGACCGCTGAACCGGCGACAAAGGCGGATTGCGCCATTGCAGCCAAAGCTTCCGCTTTGCCGTGGCCGAAGCGATGTTCCCTATCTGCCGGAGTTAGCGAGTGGCGGACTGCAATCAACGTAATAACGGAAGCGAGGCCATCAAGTAGAGAATCGACCAGCGTGGATAGCATCGCTACCGATCCCGTGAGCGACCACGCCACAAGTTTTGCGATGATCAAAATTGACGCCACACTAACAGATGCGTATGTCGCCATCCGCATCAGATTTGCAGAATTTGCGGCCTCCTTTCCCTTGGATTGAAGATTGTCAGCCGCAGTCATGGGAAAAGCCGTTCTGTAAGCCAACCGTCCCCTTCGCGCGTATAGACAGTTCGTTCGTGCAACCGAAATTTTCCGTCATTCCAGAATTCGATCCGGTGGGGCGCTACACGAAATCCGGACCAGAAGGGTGGTCTGGGAATTTTCCCGATGCTGAATTTTGCCACATGAATGGCGATTTGTTTCTCCAGATCGTGACGGCCGACCATCGGGTGTGATTGCTTGCTTGCCCAGGCCCCGATTTGGCTGCCCCGGTCGCGTGACGCGAAATACGCGTCTGAGGTCGCGTCATCCACAAGAGCTGCGACGCCGTCGATTCGGACTTGGCGTTTCAACGATTTCCAATGAAATAAAAGCGCAACCTGGTCGTTGCGGGCGATTTCGTTGCCTTTTCGACTTTCCAAGTTTGTGTAGAAGACAAAGCCGTCAGAATCGAAGTCCTTCAGCAAGACCATGCGTGAGGATGGTCTGCCGTCAGTGTCGACCGTGGAAATCGACATCGCGGACGGGACATCGATCTCCTTTTCTTCGGCTTCGCTGTACCATTCCTGAAATAGCGCGAATGGATGTTCCAGGTTTGTATTTGTCATCGTTAATAAATATATAGGTCGAGAGGGCTATTTATAGGGGCGATGAATGGATTAACGGATATCGCCGCTAGCTCATCTTATGGCTAGCGCAGATGTTTCGAAAGCCTTGAGTCCTCGAAACTCATTTGTTTGGCCATAAGGCTGAACTTAAAATTTGAGGTGCGTGATGAAAAAGATTGCTTCAGTACTCGCGATTGCAGTGATGTTGGGCGCCTGCGCTGGCGATCAAGGTCAAAAGCAGACAGGTGGGACGCTACTTGGCGCCGGCCTTGGCGCGCTCGCCGGGTCCCAAATTGGTTCTGGTTCAGGGCAACTCGTCGCCGTTGCCGTCGGCGCACTGGCTGGCGCGTACCTTGGGGGAGAGGTCGGAAAGTCACTTGATAAAGCCGATCGAATTGCGATGCAGAATACGACTCAACGCGCGTTGGAAACAGCGCCTTCAGGACAACAGGTTGCATGGCGAAACCCGGATAGCGGGAACTCCGGCACAATCGAGCCGCGGCGTGCCGTCCAAGAGAGTTCGGGTCAGTATTGCCGTGAGTACCAGCAGACCATTACGGTCGATGGGCGTTCTGAACAGGCTTATGGGAAGGCATGTCGGCAACCCGACGGCAGCTGGAAAATCGTTAAGTAGCACCGCTCAAAATTGCAAACTGACATATTCGAAACTGAGCGATGAAAAATCCCTACGAAATACTTGGTGTGCCGCAATCCGCTTCGCCGGATGAAATAAAGTCGGCCTATCGTGCGCTCGCAAAAGAGCTGCATCCGGACGTAAACCCGGGTGATACGATCGTAGAACAGCGGTTTAAGGAAGTGACCGCAGCCTACGACATGCTCTCCGATGACGCGAAGCGGGCACAATTCGACCGCGGCGAGATCAATGCGGACGGTTCGCCGCGCATGGATGGCATGTTTCATCGCAACTACCAGGGCGGTGGAGGTGCCGGAGGTGCTGATTTTGAAGATCTTGTGGCAGATCTTTTTGGTCGCCGACGTCGTCCGCGCCAATCCAAAGGGAAGAGCGTTACCTATTCGGTTCGGGTCCCTTTTCTGGAAGCGGCTCGCGGTGGCGTCCAACGGGTTCGTTTGCATGACGGTTCGACCGTTGACGTGAATATTCCGCCCGCGACGAGTGACGGCGACAGCTTACGTTTAAAAGGAAGAGGCATGCCCGGGGTGGGCGGTGGACCCAGCGGCGATGCATTCGTTGAGGTACAGGTTGACCCGCATCGGTATTTTGTCCGCGATGAGTTGGATATTCGAATCGATGTGCCGGTAACGCTGACAGAGGCCGTCCTTGGCGCGAAGGTCAACATACCTACGGTGCACGGAACCGTTGCCGTAACGGTGCCACCAGGTTCGAGCAGTGGAAACGTTTTACGATTGAAGGGGAAGGGCCTAGCAAAAGGCTCTGAAAAAGGCGATGAATTTGCCCGCCTTATGATTCATTTGCCTGAAACGATCGATTCAAAATTAAAAGAATTCGTGCGTTCTTGGACGAAGCAGGGCGACTATGATGTCCGCAAGAAGGCGGGTTTCGAATAAACATCACGTCTCGGCGTATTGTCATAGTTTTCAGCGTGCTTCTTTTGGACGCCAGCGCTGAGTGTTGATAGGATGGCGCTCGGATTAAACGCGTAGGAAGGGGAGGAAATGGCCGAGGCGACGTCGATCATGGCCGGCAAGCGAGGTCTCATCATGGGCGTCGCGAATGACCGGTCGCTTGCCTGGGGAATTGCGCGAACCGTAGCAGCGCATGGTGCGGAACTGGCTTTTACGTTTCAGGGGGAGGCGCTGGAAAAGCGTGTTCGGCCTCTCGCCGAATCGGTCGGCTCCTCGCATGTCATGCCCTGTGATGTAACGGACGGCGCGAGTGTCGATTCAACGTTTGAGGCCTTGGCAGAAGCTTGGGGTGAGCTTGATTTCGTCGTGCATGCGATTGCTTTCTCCGACAAAGAGGAACTTAAGGGAAAATACATCAATACGTCGCGCGAAAATTTCAATCGGACGCTCGATATTTCCTGTTATTCGCTAACGGCCGTTGCCCAACGCGCCGTGCCGTTGATGCGTAATGGCGGCAGCCTCCTCACGCTGACATATTACGGCGCGGAAAGGGTCATGCCGCATTATAACGTTATGGGTGTCGCCAAGGCTGCGCTGGAAGCCAGTGTTCGATATTTGGCTGCGGATCTCGGCGATCAAAGAATCAGAGTCAATGCAATCTCTGCCGGACCCGTGAAAACGCTTGCAGCGTCCGGAATTGGCGATTTTCGCTATATCTTGAAGTGGAACGAGTTGAATTCGCCGTTGCGGCGCAATGTGAGCATCGACGAAGTTGGCGGCGCGGGGCTGTATTTGTTAAGTGATTTAAGCACCGGCGTCACGGGTGAAATTCACCACGTAGATTGTGGCTACAACACCGTTGGTATGGTTGCCGTTGATGCGGCGGAGGAAGTCTCCGAGCTGCTCGCGGGGATCAAAGCAAAGTCGTAAGAGCCGGACGGTCATACGAACATGTCGTCGAATAGTTTCGGCCATATATTTCGCGTCACGACCTGGGGCGAAAGTCACGGCGAGGCGATCGGCTGTGTGATTGATGGCGTGCCGCCGCAGTTGCCCATCGATGAGACGGAGATCCAGGAATTCCTCGATCGACGGCGGCCCGGTCAGTCCCGGTTTACGACACAGCGGCGGGAGCCGGACGCCGTCCGCATTGTGTCGGGCGTTTTCGAGGGTGTTACGACGGGGACGCCGATGAGTCTGATTATCGATAATGTGGACCAACGTTCCCGGGATTATAGCGAGATTAAGGACAAGTTCCGGCCCGGGCACGCAGACTATACCTATTGGCAAAAATACGGAATTCGCGATTATCGT
>JAJFJB010000084.1 GCA_021774435.1 Alphaproteobacteria bacterium | reverse complement strand
TTCTGGACATATTGAGCGGGGCACTGCTGGCGGCAGGTTCGTTTTTCATTGTCGTCGGCGCTATCGGGCTCGTGCGGCTGCCGGACGTTTTCGCACGGATGCACGGCGCAGGCGTTACCGATACGTTGGGAGCCGGCCTGTTTATCGCAGGCTTGATGATTCAGGGCGGGTTTACGCTCATCTCGGTGAAACTGTTCATGATCCTCGTATTTTATTTCTTCGCGAGCCCTACCTCGTCCTACGCGCTGGCGAATGCCGCACTATCGCAGGGCGAAAAACCGTGGACCAACGGCAGTACAAATCCAGACGAAAATAAGGAAGACGCGCCATCGAAAACGTAGTCGACATCGTTGTTCTCGGCTTCATGGTGCTGACGGTTTTTCTCATCATTCGCCTGCACAATCTGTTCGCCGTGGTGATGCTGAGCGGGATTTACAGCCTGCTCGCGGCGACGTTTTTCGTCGTGGTCGATGCGGTCGACGTCGCCTTTACCGAGGCCGCTGTCGGGGCGGGCATTTCCACGGTCTTGATGCTGGGCGCACTGTCCATGACGACGCAGCGTGAAAAGGCGGCGGCGAAAAGCACCCTGCTGCCGTTGGCTGTCGTGGTGCTTACGGGCGCGGCGCTGGTTTATGGCACGCTCGACATGCCGAACTATGGCGACCCGAATGCGCCGATCCATCAGCATGTGGCGCCGCGTTATATCGAGGACTCGTTGAAGGAAACAAGCGTTCCGAACATCGTCACGGCGGTGCTGGCAAGTTATCGCGGCTACGACACGCTGGGCGAAGTGACGGTCATTTTCACGGCGGGCATTGGTGTCATATTGCTTCTGGTGCGTGTCGGCGGCCGCCGCCGCAAGGAAGACGAGGATGCGGCATGAGCCATCATCTCGTCATCCGCGTTATCGCCAAGCTCTTGATCCCGTTCATTCTCCTGTTCGGGCTCTATGTGCAGTTCCATGGCGATTTTGGACCTGGTGGCGGGTTCCAGGCCGGCGTGATTTTCGCCGTCGCGTTCGTACTGTATGCGCTGGTCTACGGGCTGGAAAATGCGCGGCGAATCATTCCGGATAAATATATTCGCATGGGCATCGCGCTAGGCGTCCTGATCTTTGCGGGAACGGGCGTTGTGGCGTTGTTGCTGGGCGGCAATTATCTCGATTATTCCGCGCTGGCGCACGATCCACCTCATGGACAGCATCTGGGTATCTTCATCGTCGAGTTCGGCGTCGGCTTGACGGTTGCGTCGGTGATGGTCGCGATATTTTTCGCCTTCGCTGGGCGCGGCCGCAACATCGACGAGAAGGAGGACTGAGCGGCAATGGAGTGGCCCGGTCTCTATAACTATTGGATTGTCATATTCCTGATGATGGCGGGGCTATACATCGTGATGGCCCGCGCCAACCTGATCAAGAAGATGGTCGGGCTCAGCATCTTTCAGGCCGCCGTCTTTGTCTTCTATTTGACCATGGGCAAGGTGGCGGGCGGTACCGCGCCGATCGTGATCCCCGGTGATCCGGTTTACTCCAATCCGTTGCCGCACGTTCTCATCCTGACCGCGATCGTTGTCGGTGTCGCGACATTGGCCATGGGTCTCGCACTCATCGTGCGAATCAACGAAGCCTACGGCACGATCGAAGAAGACGAAATCGACGAGCAGGAACACAATACGTGATAGCGACCCATCTACCAGCGTTGCAGATTGTCGTGCCGCTTGTTTCGGCGCCGCTATGCGTTCTATTGGGCAAAACACGTCTGGCCTATGGGCTGGCGTTGATCGTGTGCTGGGCCGTGTTCGGGATTTCTGTCTTGCTGCTGGGCCAGGTTCTGGATAGCGGTGTGATCAGCTACCGCCTCGGCGGTTGGGCGCCGCCCTGGGGTATCGAATACCGGGTCGATCCGGTGAACGCCTATGTGTTGCTAATCGTGGCGGCGATTGGCGCGCTGGTCATTACCTACGCGAAGCCTAGCGTTGTGCACGAAATCGGGGCCGGCCGCGAAACGCTTTTCTATACCAGCTATCTGCTATGCCTGACCGGCCTGCTCGGCGTGTCGATCACCGGTGACGCGTTCAACATTTTCGTCTTTCTCGAGATATCGTCACTTTCGTCCTATGTCTTGATCAGCCTTGGTCAAGACCGACGCGCGCTGACCGCGGCGTTCCGCTATTTGATCTTCGGGACCATCGGCGCGACCTTCTTCCTGATTGGCGTGGGACTGCTCTATCAGGCGACCGGCACACTCAACATCGCCGATATGGCAAACCGGGTTACGCCCATTTCGGGCAGCCGTACCGTGCAGGCGGCTTTTGCCTTTATGGCCGTCGGACTGGCCGTCAAGGCAGCATTATTCCCGCTGCATGCCTGGTTGCCGAACGCTTATGCCTACGCCCCTTCGGTCGTTACGGCATTCCTTGCGGCGACGGCGACAAAAGTCTCGATCTATGTGGCGATCCGCACCTATTTCACGATCTTCGGGCCGGATTTCTCTTTCGGAGTGATGGAGCTCGGGCCGGTGGTGATGGTGGCATCCATCGCGGCGATGCTGATCGGCTCGACCATTGCGATCTTCCAGGATGACGTCAAACGCCTCCTCGCCTATTCGAGCGTCGCGCAAATCGGCTATATGGTGCTTGGTCTCGGCTTTGCCACGATATTGGGCGTTACCGGCGGTATGCTGCACCTCTTCAACCACGCCTTAATGAAGGGGGCGTTGTTTCTGGCGCTGGGCTGTGTCTTCTACCGCACCGGCTCTGTCAGCATGGAAGCCATGAAAGGCCTTGGACAGCGTATGCCCTGGACCATGGCCGCGATTGTGGTCGGCGGCCTCAGTTTGATCGGTGTGCCGCTTACGGTCGGGTTTGTGTCCAAATGGTATCTCCTGTTGGCGGCGATCGACAGCGGACTGTGGTGGATATCGATCTTTATTCTCGTGGCCTCGCTATTGGCGATTATCTATGTATGGAAGCTGGTCGAGGCGGCCTATATGTCACCGGCGGACGAAGGGGCACCATCAGGTGAAGCGCCGCTGATCATGTTGATCCCGACCTGGATTCTCGTGCTGGCGAATTTGTATTTTGGAATCGATACGCGGGTGAGCGTCGGTGTCGCGACGCGGGCTGCTGAATTCCTGTTGGGAGCGGGGTCATGAGCGCTCCGGAACTGATCCTCCTCGCACTGGCGATCCCGCTGGTTGGCACTGTGTTGATATTAATGTCCGAAGGGCGCCCGAACCAGCGCGAAATCGTCACCTTGACCACGGCCGTGACTTTGTTTGCTGTCGTCGTGTCACTTGTCCCCGGCGTGTTCGAGGGTGACCGGCCCGGTGTTACCGTATGGGAAATGCTGCCGGGCCTGGATATCCGGTTTGAGATCGAACCGCTCGGCATGATGTTCGCTTGTATTGCCTCGGGCCTCTGGATCCTCAACTCGATCTATTCGATCGGCTATATGCGGGCCAAGAAGGAGCCGCACCAGACCCGGTTCTATGCCTGTTTCGCGCTTGCGATATTCGGCGCGCTCGGCGTCGCGACGGCCGGTAACATGTTGACATTGTTTATATTTTATGAGGTGTTGACGGTTTCGACCTATCCGCTTGTCGCCCATTCCGGCACGGCAGAAGCCCGGCGTTCCGGCCGTGTCTATCTCGGCCTTCTGCTAGGCTCTTCAATCGGGTTGCAACTCGTAGCGATAGTGTGGACCTGGTTCGCCACTGGAACGCTCGATTTCCGCGAAGGCGGCATTCTGGAAGGCCATATTCAGGGGCCGTTGGTCGGATTGATGCTGCTGCTCTATGTCTATGGCATCGGTAAAGCGGCTTTGATGCCGCTGCACCGCTGGTTGCCGGCGGCAATGGTCGCACCGACGCCTGTCAGTGCCTTGCTGCATGCGGTTGCGGTTGTGAAGGCGGGCGTCTTCACCGTTCTCAAGGTCATTGTCTATATATTCGGAGCGGAATTCCTTCGGGACTCCGGAACAGGCGACTGGCTGATGTATATCGCCGGCGCGACGGTGTTGCTGGCATCGTTTGTCGCCATGACAAAGAACAATCTCAAGGCGCGGCTGGCCTACTCTACCGTGAGTCAGTTGAGTTACGTGATTCTGGGGGCGGCGTTGTTCGTGCCCAATAGCGTGGTTGGTGCCGGCATGCATATCGGGATGCATGCGATCGGCAAGATCACGCTGTTCTTCTGCGCCGGGGCGATTTACGTGGCCTCCGGTAAAACGGAAATCAGCGATATGAAAGGGATTGGCAAGGTGATGCCGGTCACGCTGTTCGCTTTCTTTATTGGCAGCTTAAGTGTCATCGGTCTGCCGCCGCTGGGTGGGTCATGGAGCAAATATTATTTGGCACTTGGCGCCATCGATGCCGGTGAAATCATTTTCGTTGCGGTCTTGATGATTTCCTCCTTGCTGAACGTTGCCTATCTGTTGCCGGTGGTGGGACGAGGTTTTTTCTTAAATCCCGACGGTGCCGGTGATGCGAAGCCTGTGATTAAGGAAGCGCCAATTTTCTGTTTGGTGCCGCTTTGCCTGACAGCATTTGGGTGTCTCGTAATGTTTTTCTATGCCGACCAGCTTTATCAATTGCTACGGCCGATCGGCGGAGGGTGACATGGCTGATCAAAAAGACGACGGCAAAAAATACTGGCTCGATAAGCCGGGCAGCGTGGACAAGGTCTACTGGGCGCTCTGCACGCTGTGTGCTGCCCTCGTGCTGGCCGACGCTTTTTACGAAAAACACCCGCACTACGACGTCGAAAAATGGTTCGGGTTCTACGCCTTGTTCGGCTTTGTCTTCAGCGTCGGTTTGGTCCTCGCTGCGAAAGAATTGCGCCGGCTCTTGATGCGCAAAGAAGATTATTATGACGATTGAGCAGTTTTCGCCTGGTCTGATCCTTATTGTCGGGGCGGCTTTTGTGCCGCTCCTGACCGGCTATTTGCGATCCGCCTATATGCTGCTGCTGCCCGTTCTATGCGGGTGGCAGATGCTGCAATTGACGCCGGGTGAATACGGTACGGTTGAAGTCTTCGACTACACGCTCGTCATGCTGCGGGTCGACAAGCTCAGCTTGGTTTTTGGCTATATCTTTACGATCGCGAGCTTCCTGTCGGTTCTATACGCGCTGCATATGAAGGATACCGTGCAGCAAGTTGCCGGTATGGCCTATGCGGGGGCCGCGATCTGCGCCGCGTTTACCGGTGATCTGATTTCGCTGTTCGTTTTTTGGGAACTTACCGCGATCACGTCGGTCTTTTTGATTTGGGCCGTCCGGACCGAGCGCGCCTTCCGGACCGGCATGCGCTATCTGGTCATTCAAGTCGGTTCGGGTGTGCTGCTGCTGTCCGGCGCGCTTCTCATTGTTGGAGAAACCGGTTCCATTACATTCGGCCATATCGGAATCGACAGTTTGGGCGGCAAACTCATTCTGCTCAGTTTCGGCATCAAGGCTGCGTTCCCGCTCTTGCACAACTGGCTGCAGGATGCCTACCCCGAGGCAACCGTTACCGGGACGGTGTTCCTTAGCTCCTTTACAACCAAATTGGCAATTTACGCGCTCGCACGCGGCTTCCCCGGAACGGAGATGCTGATCTGGGTCGGTGCGACGATGACGGCATTTCCGATCTTTTTCGCGGTGATCGAAAATGATCTGCGCCGTGTCTTGGCCTACAGCCTCAACAACCAGCTCGGATTCATGGTCGTCGGGATCGGAATTGGGACGGAACTGGCGCTGAATGGTGCGGCATCGCATGCGTTTGCCCATATCCTGTATAAATCGCTCCTGTTCATGTCGATGGGCGCCGTGCTGTTTCGGACTGGCACAGTAAACGGATCGGAGCTCGGGGGGCTCTATAAATCGATGCCCTGGAGTACAGGGTTCTGCATCATTGGGGCTGCTTCCATATCCGGATTCCCGTTGTTCAGCGGTTTCGTGACGAAATCGATGATCCTGACGGCAGCGGCGGATGAGGGATATTGGATAACCTGGACCATTTTGCTGTTTGCGTCCGCCGGTGTGTTCCACCACTCGGGGATCAAAATTCCCTATTTTGCATTTTTCGCGCACGATTCCGGCAAGCGCGTGAAGGAAGCGCCGATCAATATGCTGGTCGCGATGGCGCTGACGTCGTTCCTGTGCATCTTCATCGGCGTCTACCCCGAAATGCTTTACGCGATCCTGCCTTATCCGGTTAATTATGTTCCCTATACGGTCGCGCATGTTGTCAACATGCTGCAGCTTCTCGCCTTTGCAGCTCTGGCATTTGCAGTGCTGAACCGTTACGGGTTTTATCCGCCGGAACTGCGCTCGACAAATTTGGACACCGATTGGATCTATCGCCGTTTTATTCCACAGGCGATTAGGCGATTCATGGGCAGCTTGGTGGACGCTCGCGATGAATTGCGCCGCTGGCGTACCGGATTGTTGATTTATCTACTCGACCGCGTATTTCACTATCACGGTCCACGCGGAATTCTCGCCCGGACCTGGGCGATCAGCGGCGCGGCGCTGTGGGTAATGGTGTTGCTTGGCGGCTATCTGCTGGTCTATTACCTCTGATTACACGTACCCAACAGGGTACGCGCCGCCACCGGAAATTTACCTGAATGAGCCACGCCAGCCTTTACAGCTCGCCTGCGGGATCTAAAGGACAATACCGCACACTTCTAACGTTGCTGCCCTATTTGTGGCCGGCGGGTCATTGGAGCATGCGTGCGCGCGTCTTCGTCGCCTTCGGCCTGATGGTTCTGTCGAAGCTGACGAATGTCTATGTCCCAATTTTTTATCGCGATATCGTCAATGCGCTGACGGTTGAAGTTGCTGTGACTATCGCACTTCCGATCGGGCTTTTGCTCGCATATGGCGGCTCCCGCGTGCTCGCCGTAGCATTCGCCGAGGCGCGAGAAGCGATTTTCGCACGGGTGGCACAGCGCGCGGTTCGCAACGCGGCGTTACGAACGTATCAGCATCTGCACGCACTCAGCCTGCGCTTTCATCTGGAACGCCAGACCGGCGGCCTCTCACGGGTTATCGAACGCGGGGTGAAGGGCATCGAATTCGTCCTTGCCTTCATGATGTTCAATATCATTCCGACACTCCTGGAAATCCTGATGGTCTGCGCGATCCTATGGGGTCTGTTCGACATCTGGTATGCGCTGGTCACCTTCGTGACTATTGTCGGTTATATCGTGTTCACTCTGGTGGTGACGGAATGGCGGATCCAATTTCGCCGGGAGATGAATGACCGCGACACGGAAGCGAACACTAAAGCGATCGATAGTCTGCTGAACTATGAGACGGTCAAGTATTTCGGCAACGAAGCGCATGAGGCGATGCGATTTGATGGCTCGATGAAACGTTATGAGGAAGCTTCAGTCCGTAATACCGTAACCCTATCGATCCTGAATGTTGGACAGGCGGCCATCATTTCATTGGGGCTGATCATCGTCATGGTCATGGCCGGCAACGGCGTGGTGGCGGGTACGATGACGGTTGGCGATTTCGTAATGGTGAACACGTATTTGATCCAACTTTACCTGCCATTGAACTTTCTCGGGTTTGTCTATCGCCAAATTCGTCAATCGCTGACGGATATGGAGGTGATGTTCAATGTGCTTGAGGTCAAAGCGGAGATTGTCGACGCACCGGCCGCAAAACCGCTTGCGGTTTCGGGGGCAGAGGTTGTCTTTGAAAATGTAGATTTTGGTTACGATCCCCGGCGCCCTATCCTCAAGGATGTCTCCTTTACGGTGCCGCCTGGAAAGACCGTAGCGATTGTCGGTCCAAGTGGCGCGGGGAAATCGACCCTCAGCCGTATCTTGTTCCGATTCTACGATGTGGCAGCCGGATCGGTGCGGATCGACGGACAGGATATCCGAGAAATCAGTCAGGAAAGTCTGCGGGCGTCGATTGGTATCGTCCCGCAGGATACGGTGCTGTTCAACGACTCGATTTACTACAACATTCAATATGGCCGGACAGATGCCAGTGAGGAAGAAGTCAAAGAGGCTGCGCGAATGGCGCGCATTCATGACTTCATAATGGATTTGCCCGACGGCTATAAAACCGGCGTTGGCGAGCGTGGATTGAAACTTTCCGGCGGTGAGAAGCAGCGTGTTGCGATCGCCCGAACAATCTTGAAGAATCCGGCAATTCTGCTTTTTGACGAGGCCACATCGGCGCTCGATACGCACACGGAAAAGGAAATTCAGGAAAGTCTTCGCGAAGTATCCAGCGACCGCACGACATTGATGATCGCGCATCGCCTATCGACGGTTATCGATGCCGACGAAATTATCGTGCTCGAGGCCGGACAAATTGTCGAGCGCGGCCGCCATGCCGCGCTTCTGGAGCGCGACGGGGCCTATGCTGCGATGTGGGCGCGGCAGCAGGAAGCGGCGCTGACAGACGAAGAAATTCCAACCGCATAGCCGATTGGCAATCGAAGGATACAGCCATGACACGATTGAAGCCGCTCTATCCCAAAGATATGACGCCGCCCCATAGGGACTATTACGACTCGATTATCAACCGTCCGAACAATCAACACATGCCGGAGGATGCGCCCCTAACGGGTCCGTTTCATGCCTGGCAGCGCAGTCCCGCATTCGCTGAAAAACTGGCCGTCCTGGAGCAGTATCTCCGCAAGGATGGTTTGCTGGAGCCGCGACTCCTGGAATTGGCTACCATCGTCGTGGGTCGGATTTGGTCTGCGGAGATCGTCTTCGGTTCACATGGACCGGCAGCCGTGGCCGCCGGAATCGATAGCGAAATCGTCGAGGCTATCCGCCGGCGCGAGACGCCTACATTTGCAAAAAGAGACGAAGAGGCCGTCTATCGCTTCACCTATCAATTGACGACCGAGTATGAGGTCGATGAGACGGTGTACCAAGCGGCGCTCGATGCTTTGGGAGAAGCGGCGCTCGTGGAACTGGTTGGCCTGGCGGGTCTCTATGTCACCGCGTCGATGACACTGAACGCGTTTAAAATTCCGGTCCGGCCAGGGATGGCGCGACCTTATCCCGATAAACAGTAATAGTTTTTGGCGGAGAGAAGCATGGGATTGAAAGTCGTCGGCGCGGGGTTCGGCCGCACGGGAACCAACTCGTTGAAACTTGCGTTGGAGCAGCTTGGCTTCGGGCCGTGTCACCATATGTTCGAAGTGCGCGACAATCCACGGCAACTGCCCTTTTGGCAAGCGGCGGTGCGCGGCGAGACGATGGATTGGGACGAAGTCTTTGCGGAATACAAAGCCTGTGTCGATTGGCCCTCAGCCCATTATTGGCGCGAGATCGCTGACCATTTCTCGGATGCCAAGGTTTTGCTCTCGGTGCGGCCGGCGGAGTCCTGGTTCAAGAGCGTGCACGCGACGATTTATCCAAGCATGATGAAGCGGGCCGACGATCCGCCCGGGGTCAATAAGGAGCGTCGCGATATGGCGTTCGAGATTGTTGTGAACCAGACATTTAACGGTCGTCTCGAAGACAAGGCACACGCATTGGCGGTTTACGAGGCGCACATCGCGGAAGTTCAACGCACGATCGCGCCAGGGCGATTGCTGACGTTCGATGTCGCTGAAGGTTGGGAACCGTTATGCGCCTTTCTGAACGTACCTGTCCCGGCGGAATCATTTCCGCGCACGAATTCTACGGAAGATTTCCAGGCCCGAATTATTGCGCGCGACGGTCGTTAACCTGGACAGCTAGTCCTTGCGGTATCACTCGGCGGCCTTCGATTCGCTGCGGAGCTGCGTGGCGTAGTTTTCCAGCTCACTCGCCGTGTCGAGACGGCCTTCTTTGTCCAACATGCGCAAATCGACGAACAATCGCATGGCATCGCTTTCGGAGCGGATGTAGGGCCGCTCCTTTTCGATATCGTCGAAGATGCCTTGAAGGAAGTACGGCGTTATTTCTCGGGCGATACCCTTCACTTGGATTGGTTCGCCTGCCTTGGCATCGAACTCGTTCTTGACCAGCGCATAGGTCTCATTCGCCAACGCGACACCGTCGGGCTCGCAGATGCCCTCCAGGCGCGCCGCCAGATTCACCTCACCGCCAATAATTGTGTAGTCCATGCGCTCTTCACTGCCGAAATTTCCGACGTTAAGGAAACCGGTATTGATTCCGATGCGCATGTGCAGAGGGCGTTCATAGCCCTGGTCGCGCCATTTCGCGCGGAGGTCGACCATACGGCGCTGCATCGCCGTCGCCATGCGCACGCAAGCAAGAGCGTCTTCCCTGACGCCCCGCGTTTCCGGGTCGCCGAAGAACATGACAATCGCGTCGCCGATATACTTGTCGACCGTGGCGCCCTGCTCGATCGCGATTTCCGTCATGTTGGTGAGATAGTCGTTGAGGATGAGGGTGAGTTCCTCGGGTTCCAGATTTTCGGTTGTTGCCGTGAAATCCTTGATGTCCGAGAAGAAGACTGTCAGCTTTTTGCGCTCGGTCGCAATGACGACATCGCGCTCACCGGCAAAAATCGATTCATACACTTGCGGCGACAAATATTTAGAAAGTTTGGCGGATAAGGCTTCGAGTTCGTTCGTCTTTTCCGCCAGCTCAGCTTGCGATATGACGCGCTCGGTAATGTCGTTGAAGATGACAACCGTGCCGTCATGAGTTGGGTTGTGGAACCGTTCGATGATCCGGCCGCTTGGTACCTGATCCTCTAACTTTACACTGACGCGGTCGGCATAACCGCGCATCAGTTCTTCGACATACTCGCTTGGATCACCTGTTCCGTAATCGCCCCGCTCTGCCCGAAAACGAACGATATCCTCCAGACGCGACCCAATATGAACCAGATGATCGGGAAGTTCGAAATACTCCTTGTAGCGTGCGTTGTACAATCTAAGCTGAAGGTTCGAATCGACCATGAAGATGCCGCCAGTCATATTCTCGAAGGCGGTGCGCATTTGCTCTTCCTTCTCCGCGACCTCGGCCTCCGCTTGCTTTTGGCCTTCAATATATTTGGCGATATCATGAACGACACCGTCGAACTCGCGCGCCATATCGCCAATTTCATTCGGTTTATCAGTAAAGGGCACATCATCGACAACGCGATTTCGACCGAAGCGGCTAAACGCTTCACTGAGCTGGGTAAGAGGCCTCGTAAACGCCGCCGCCAGCATATAACCGATCAAGGCTACAACGATCGCCGAGATTAGACCGATGGTGGCCATCGTCGTGCGCATCTGAACAACCGGGGCCAGCACCTCCTGCGTATCCATTTCGGAGAGTACCGCCCAGCGGGCACCGCGAAACTTGATTGGCTGATATGCGGACAGGACGGAGATGCCGCGATAGTCGTCTACAATCCTCAATCCGCTGTTGCCGGCAATTGCGCTTTTAACCGTCGGCGATTCCACTTTGGTTTTCAGAATTGTCGATTCCTGGCCGAACCGGGAATCCGATCGCATCAGATAATCGCCGCCGACGAGGTACGTCTCGCCGGTTTCACCCATTCCTGCCGTGACATGCATGATGCGGTTGATACCGGCTATCGGCATTTGGAAGGCGAGGACGCCGACGGTCTGATCGTTGCGCCGGATTGGTTTTGCGATAAAACTCGCTGGCGCGTCGTTGCTGGGTTTGTAAGGTGCAAAATCCGCGAATAGTTCTGTCGGCGCCGGGTTTGATTTCAATGCGGCCTGAACGACGCGCGCGAGCCCGGTGTCTTTCCACTCACCGGTTAGCAGGTTCGTTGCGAAGTCTGATTCTTTCTCGACGGTGTAGACCAGGTCGCCGTTCGCGTTTACGAGAAACACGTCGTAGTAACCCCGCACTTGCCTAATGAGTTCAAACCAGGGATGGAACTTTTGATGCGCTGTTTCGTAGGTTGCGACGCTGCTGCGATTTTTGTCGCCCGCCCTATGTCTGATGTAAGCAGTCTGCAAATCCTCCGCACCAACTTGCTTATAGGCTTCGGAAAAACCATCCAGCGCCTCACGGATTTCCCGGCTGGAACTCACAACATCGAGATCCTGCTCGATGGAATTCAGATAGCTTTCAAGCGAAGTTGCTCTCGACTCGCGCAGCGCCACGAGCGCGACGCCCGCCGATTTCCGCAGCTCTTTGGCGGCGTTGCTATAGTTGAAAACCCCGACAGCCACGCCAACGGCAAGTGCGCAGCCTACGATGGTTAACGGCAAACGGTACGCGATCTTCATATCGAACCCCAACGAACGATCGAGCCACCCCCGTGGTCCTTCCATATTCTAACGATTGAGTGGCAGGTTATGCAGGGATTTATTTTTAGGTAGATTTCGGTGCTGCGCGTCCGGCCTTGCAAATATTACCGCGTCCTTTACTTTTCGCCATCCGATCTATGTGTGGCTAGGGTTCCGCTCCGGGTCTGGACCGAGCGCCACGGAACGCCGCCATTGCGGCAGACACCTTAAGGGATAGAAGACCAGGGGGGATAGACGGGTGCGGTTCCGTACGCCCGTTGTCCTGCGCATGAGGTGTCTTCATGACCTACTTTGCTCTCGCCCTAGTTCTGACCGCCGCCTGCTGTCACGCCACCTGGAACCTGCTGGTCAAACGGGTGAATGGCGGCCCGGAACTGGTCTGGCTGTTTTCGGTAATTTCCGTCGTATTGTATTTTCCGGTTGCGATCGGCGTTTACGTGATCGAATTGCCGGCTCTGGGCTGGCGGGAACTCGCCTTCTGCGTTGCCAGTGCACTGCTGCACATGGCTTATTTTCTGCTCTTGCAGCAAGGTTACCGCAAGGGTGATCTGTCGCTGGTCTATCCGACCGCGCGTGCCACCGGGCCGTTTCTATCGACGCTTTTCGCCGTCGCGATCTTGGGCGAACATTTGACGTTGCCGATCATTGTCGGCGGTTTGGCCGTCATAGTCGGTGTCGTTTTCCTGACCGGCGGCTTCAGCAAGGCCGCGCAAAACGTCAAGAGTTCGCTCCTATTCGGCATCTCTGCCGGCATATTGATTGGTAGCTATACAGCTTGGGACGCTTACACCGTCAGCGTGCTTTTAGTCCCACCACTATTGCTTGATTATACTTCCAGCTTGGGCCGGGCGATGATCCTGGCGCCCTATGCCGTGACGCGACGCGCGGCAATCGCGCAGCACTGGCGTGAGCATAAGTACGCAGTGCTAGGTATCGCGGTGTTCAATCCACTCGCCTACATACTCGTGCTGACCGCGCTAGCCTTCACGCCGGTCGTTTACGTTGCGCCGGCGCGCGAGGTCAGCGTGTTGATTACCGTCGTGCTCGGGTCTGTCCTGCTGCGCGAGGGCGCGCTACGGCAGCGTATGGGATGGGCTTGCCTGATTGTCGCCGGCATGGTGTTACTGGCGCTGGGTTAGCCGTCTGCTATGCCGGTCGCTCGCCCCGGACCAGTGCCCGGTAGACCATGCGGTGCTGGCTATGATCGTAATCAAAGCCGGCTTTGTGCATAGCGGAGCGGTTGTCGACCATCAGCATGTCGCCCAACGTATATTCGTGGACATAGGTGAATTCTGGCTTGATAGCGATTTCGAGAAGCTCTTCCAGAAAATCCTGAGTCTCTTGCGGCTCCATGCCGATGACCCTCTCGGTCTTGCTTTTATGGAACCAGATTGCCTTGGTGCTGCGTTCCGGGTGGGTGCGCACAAGCGGTTGGATCATAGGTGGGGTCTTCGCTTCCTTCTGCGCGCGGACAATGTCCGGGTTGGCCGTCTTCATTCGCGCGCTGCTGATCAGCGTGTTTTCAGTCTTCATATCCGTGATGCGGTCCTTGAGGTCTTGCGGCAAGGCTTCGTAGGCGGCGCGCATATTGCAGACGGCGGTACCGCCCCCGCTGTCGGGCAGGGCGACAGGGTAGAGGCAGGTGAATTTCGGCGGAAATTCCTGGTTGGTGTGGTCGGTGTGCCAGGTTGCGTTATTCGCAACCTTCGCCGGTTTGCCGTTCGTATCCTTATGACGGTTGGACAAAACGCTAACCATCGGAACACCGTCTGCGAGGTACATGCGGTTCTGGTCTTCCATCAGGTCGCCGAACAGTTTGGCCGCGGCTGCGTATTGCGCCGCGGTGAAGTTCTGATCGCGGATCACCAGTGCGACATTGTCGATCAGCGCGTCATGAAGCCGCTGCAAGGTCGCCTCGTCGACAGGTCTTGTGAGGTCGACACCAGTAACTTCGGCCCCGATATTTTCTTTAATTTTGTTGATCTGCATCGTCTGTTCTTGGACGAGCACGCTCATGTTTTTTGCCTCGCTATGATGTAACTCCCGCCTAGGCTAGGCCGCCGGCGGAAACGAGGCAAGGTTGTGTAAAAAACCGTCAACGGCCAGTTGAACCTGGCCAATATGCAACGCACTGTGCGTACCCTGAAGAATATTCTGATAGGCATCGAATAGTCATGTAATTCATCGCAACAACCTATAATATAGCTGAAGCACTTTTGATATCTTATTTTGGTTGGGCTCGCGATGCAGTTTGCGGAACTGGTAATAGACGAAATTGAAGCGGTACGAGGTTCCGATATTAGCACGCGCTGGGGAATGGAAGTCACCGCAGGACTCGCTAGATTTGAAGGCAACAGCGCTTTGTTACCTCTATTTTTCGCTTGGGAGCGGGCACGTGGGTCTGATGCCCTGCCTGACGCAAATCAGTTCCAACCGAAATCGGTCATCAATGCGGGCGACGGTCAGAATGTTGTTAGTATTCGCCAAGACGGTTTGTGCCTACTTCGCTTCGGCCTTGATGTGGCGGGGTTCGCCCACGGGATCGAAAATGAGAATGAACGCATTTGGCTTGAGCAGGATCTCTACAGAGTAAAGTCTCGCGCCGTGCCTGCCTATCATCATATCGATCAGACGATTGAAGGTTTGCGGCGTCGATTTTCACGCCTGATGCTTCCAATCGGTGAGAACGACGTTGAAAATGTAATCGTGGCGGAGAATAACGACATAATACCGATCGCAGCATCGCGCGTTAGTTAATATGTATGGGTTCCAGGTTGAAGTTCGAGAAATCGGCCGGTCTGGCTGGCAAGAGCGTTCGCGCGCCGATCTCAATACTTTGAGTGTCGAGGAAGGTGTGAACCGACATGGCGGTCGAGCGACGCGCTTGATGGACCTCTTAAAATATTGGGAAAGCACTTATACGGGGAATTTCGTTTGGCACCGCCGATTTGTTCAGCAGCTTCCGGCTCCTCTGCAAGAGCAGGTGAGCTACATCGACGTAGATTACGCAGAACCGCACCACTTTCTACTGCGCGCGCATCAGCCGAATCCGATACCTGGCTTTGGTAACGAATTGTCCGGAAAGCGGCTTTCGGAGTTTCCGGTTGACGCGCACGCAAGGTTCTGTGCCAGCGAATATTTGGACTGCCGCGATAGCAACGTGCCACTGTATTCCCTAATTGATCAGGAATTGTATGGCAATGGCCGCCGCTATCGCCGCCGCTACACACGGTTAATGCTGCCGCTAAGCGACCTGGATGGCCGGGTGACGGTTATCGCGTATACGTGCCGGAGCTTGCAGACGCCGCAATTTACAAACGCCTAACTCCTTTTTCATACGCGCCAGCAATTCCTGGCGGCTGGAATAGTTCAACATCACGCCGATGCTTTTCCCGTTGATTGGCGTCGTACCAACTGTCGCCAACACGCTATGTTCAATGCCGTAGCCATTTCTGACGAGGCGGCGACGATTGGGGTTATCAACAGTAAAGCTGTACTGATAATCAATCTCGAAATGCCTAATTGATAGTGCCTGCATTACCCGCGCAATCAGGCTCCCTAGCCCGCGCTTTTGCCACATTTCGTGCGTTACGATCCCGCCAGTGCTGCCCATGCGGCCCGACAATTGCGGCAAGCCTTCCTGCAGCCCGATGTCATAAGTGTCAACGACTGGGAGGCGGTCTCCGAACGCCCGGTGTGTATAAATTTCCCCAACGAGTGAACGCGTCTCGATGATCCGGTGGGCGCCGACGACAATGGGATCCCCGGTCCTTCGCTCTATGAACGAACACCAGAACGCATTGCTGGGCGTTAAATAGCAGTGATCGGGATCGTGCGTTTTAGGGTATATAATGTTCCCGGGAATATCGTTATACGCCGCTTTGCAATCTTGCAGATCTTCACCAATCTCCAAATCCAGTTCCATTTCGTTCAAATCAGCGGTAGCCGATTTCAAGTAGCGCTGGATAAGATCGTTTTCGTTTTTTGTCAGATAGGTCATGTCTGCCTCCACTGTTGGTGCTGGAGGTATAATCTTAAATCTATTGGGGAAAAATTTCTTGATTTGTTGCGAATCACCAATTTAAGAAAGCTTTACTGGTGATTCGTGAATCCAGATCGCCGTTGAAATTGTATTTTTATCGCCGCGTGACGCACTGCCGGACGCTGGGTTGTCGGGTGCTATTAACCGGTTGAACGTGTTTACCGGGGTTCGGAATACTGGTGTCGGTTTTAAGAGGGGCGCCTTACCGGAGGGTTGTCATTTTGCTCCCAGTTAGCGTCTTGCGTAAAAAATTCAAGGAATTGATAACCGCGTAGTTTCGGAACCGGTTGCGGTCACCCGGTAAGGAGACCGTCTGCGTATAAGGTGTGCCGTTTATATCAAGGCTAACAAACACTGTTCCCCGTGGTTGCTCATCCTTCGGCCGGGCGGTGGCTACCGCAAGACCGACATCCGCGCCGTAGGTCTGCCGCGCCTTTGCGGCGGCCTCCGCGGCACAGTCGCCGCCGGGCCGGTCCGCATCTTCGATACCGGTTCCAATTGTACCGCCCCGAAAGATCGCCATGCGCTGATCGATCTCGGAAAGCCGTGACGACAGTACGCCGCCGGTCAGACCCTCGGCTACGGCCAAGGTCATGCCGCGTTCCCCCAGCATGTTGAGTACCACTGTTTCCATAGACTCGTCGTCGACTCCGAAGATGACATCACCGAGCATGCTGCGGATCAACCCTTCCTCTGCCGAGATGATCGATTCCGCTGTGCCTTCGTCTGGTGCCTTGGCGGTGATGCGGACCTTGATACCTTCCATGCCGCTGGCCTGAAACGCGAGAGTGGGGTTCCCGAGCGTGTCGAGTTGGTCGATCCGCTCTGCGAGACGTTCGGCGAGACCCGATTCACTGTTGCCCCAGGTGCGTAAGACGCGGCTGCGAATGACGGCGGTTTCCCCCGAACGGCGCTGCAGGTCCGGCAGGATCGTGCCCTGCATCATGGTGCGCATCTCATGCGGCACGCCCGGCACGCAATAGATAACCTTGTCGCCGATGGGACAGACCAGGCCCGGCGCCGTGCCCGGCATTTGAGCAATAGGGGCGGCGCCTTCTGGAATGTCCGCCTGGCGTTTGTTGTTGTCCGTCATCACACGGCCACGCGATTCAAACATCATCCGAATTTTTTCGACGATCGCTTCGTCGCGGTTCAGCTTGGCACCCATAATGGCGGCGACCACTTCTCGGGTGATATCGTCTTGTGTCGGACCCAGTCCACCGCAGCAGATTACCGCATCACTGCGGTCCAGCGCGTGGCGGATCGTAAGCTCCATCCGGTCGAAGTTGTCGCCGACTTTGACTTGAAACAGGGAGTCGATGCCGACGAGCGCTAATTGCTCGCCGATCCACGACGAATTGGAATCCACGATTTGGCCGAGCAACAGCTCCGTACCGATGGCAACAACTTCGCAACGCATGTTCGAATTCCCTTTGCTAGACCTGTCCGTTTATCCCGCGCACCACCTGTAATGTCTAGAGCCGAGCTATTTCATGTCGGGCGGGAATTCGTCTTCGATATGCTCAGTCGGCTGTGGCGTGGTTGTCATCAGTGTGACGCCGTCCGGCGCATTGAATTGATGCCAGGTGTTCTGCGGCACGACGATGAACATGCCGGCCTTTAATGCGTGGGTCTCCTGACCTTCCTTCGTCAAAAGAGTGACGGTTGTCTTCCCTTTCAGTATCTGTACGATTTCGTCTCCGTTGGGATGACGCTCCCACTGGCTGGTGCCGGAAAAACCGCCGGCGGAAATCATGCTGTCGCGGTACTTCGTAAGCCGCGCGAAAACACCGGTCGTGTCGGAGAACCGGTCCCGTCCTTCGAGGAATTTTAGCGGAGCCAATTCCGCTTCTATATCGATCGCTTTCGCCATGTCGGTCTCCTATATCGTAGTTGTGTCTGTTTCAGGTTTCGGCCCGCTGCAGGGAGCCGCGCCTGAGAGGGCAAGATCTTTCAGTGTACGGCCTTGCAGTACTGCCGCAGCAGCGTCGTTAACATCGTTCAGGATTGCATCGACCCCCATTTCTCGGGGCAAGCGGTCCGGGTTGAGATACGACGTCTCTTCGGCAACCCGAGCAGCATGTAAGACGTCGCTCACCAAAGTTGTTTCCAACGGGCGAGCGGGCAGGAAGGTAGGCGGTTCCGATCCGGAGCGCACCAATAAGCCTTCTTTCTCCAGAGCGGCGAGGATCGTTTCCGTTGCATCCATCGGGGCGGAAAGCCGCTGTGCAAGGCCATCAGCCGTCCAGTTTGGGGCGCTACGGTAAAAGCTTTCACCGATATGAAAGGCGATGAGCAGCGCAAGATTCTCGCGCATACGGTTGCTGAGACTCATTTGACGTCTGGTCGCGGTAACGTATTCGGGGTGCTGATCGTGGAAGGCGATACTGGCGCCGATCAGCAGGATCAACCAGCCCAGATAGAGCCAGATCAAAAATATGATTAGGGACGCGAAGGTCGAGTAGATCGCCGCGTATTGCGCCGAGTTCACGACAAATAGTCCGAACATCCACCCTGTCGCGCTCCAAAGAAAGCTGGCAACCACACCGCCGATCAGGGCCGACCGCAGGCGTACAGTCGTATTGGGAACGAACATGTAAACGAAGGTAAAGGCGGCAAACGTCATGATGAAGGGCGCCAGCTTCGCGGCGCTCTTGATCAACAAACCGAAGGGCTGGATGGCGCTCAGCATTTCCACGACGGCCGTGTTCAGCAAGGAGACCATGATTCCAATGGCCATGATAACAAGCAAGGGACCGATCAGAATCACACTTAAATAGTCTCGAACCTGATGAGCGAAGCTACGGTCGCGGGCGATGTGCCAAGTGTGGTTGAAAGCCCGTTCAATCTTTTGCATCAGCGAGACGACGGTATAGAACAGCATCGCAAAGCCGAAGAAGCCGAGGACGCCGACCTTTATGTTTTCGACAAACCCCACAATCTCGTTGGTTATTTCAACGCCCTTTTCGCCAAGCGGCTCCAGTACGCCGAGCAGCATCGGTTCGATTTCGTTGTGAAGACCGAGACCCTTCAGAACCGTGAAGCTAATCGCGAGCAAAGGGACCAATGACAATAACGTCGTGTAGACCAGGCTCATGGCCCGCAGGGTGAGTTGCTCGCCGATTACGCTTCTAATGATGACATGACCGAAGCGCACCAACCCGATCAGTGCGGCTTGCCACCGTGGCAATAGCGCGATGTCTACATCCCACACGTTGTGGCGTAGCCATGCCGTCAGGTTTGTCGCGGACGTTGCCGGTTTTTTACTCATGCGAAGACCTCATGGTTCGCTTTCTGGTATCTTCTAGCGGCAATGGGCTGCTGTCATCTATTTTTGGTTCCAGTTCGGAGAGGACAAGAGTTTGGAAATTTATGTCGATGCGGACGCCTGTCCGGTAAAGGACGAAGTCGTCCGCGTCGCCGAACGCCATCAGCTTACGGCGAATATGGTCTCCAACAGTTATATGCGTTTGGCGGAAGGGCCGCTGATCCGCCGCGTTATCGTTTCAGATGGCTTCGATGCGGCCGATGATTGGATTGCAGAGCGGGCAGGAGCCGAAGATATCGTGATCACGTCCGATATACCCTTAGCCGACCGTTGCTTGAAGGCCGGCGCCCATGTTTTAGGCCCGACGGGCAAACCCTTTACGACGGACAATATTGGCTCGGCGCTCGCGATGCGCGACCTGATGGGGCATCTGCGCGACACAGGCGAAGTGAGCGGCAACAATCCTTCCTTCACAAAGCGCGACCGTTCACAATTTCTGCAGGCCCTGGAAACCGCGGTTCAGGCAGTCAGACGGGATGCAAATGGTCGTCTATAAGAATTGACTTTCCAAAGTCACGTCGTCGTTGATCCTTGTCAATCTTTCGTAGCAGTTCGGGCGCTAATCTGGCGGTGGAGTTAGGGGTGGTGGAAAGCGACGTGTGTAATGCTGGACAAGATGGGTGACTTGGGATTAACCACCGCGGAAGCGGCGCGGCGTTTGGTAATGTATGGACCAAACACATTGCCCGAACCACCGATCCCCGGTCTGGCGACCATTTTCCTCCGCCAGTTTTTAAGCCCTTTCATCTACATTCTGCTCATCGCCGCCATCGTGTCATTTCTGCTGGGACAACTGCCCAGTGGCATCTTTATCATGGCCGTCCTTGTCCTGAATGCGGCCATCGGCACAGTGCAGGAATATTCGGCACAGCGATCCGCCGCCGCCCTACGAGAAATCGTCCGGGGGATCGCACATGTAATTCGAGATGGCAACGTAAAATCGATTGATGTCGAGGATGTCGTACCCGGTGACAGGGTATTGCTGTCTTCAGGCAACAAGGTACCAGCGGACCTCAAGCTGATTGATAGTTACAATCTCGCCGTCGACGAGTCGATGCTGACGGGAGAGTCTCTGGCTGTCAGTAAAAATGCTCAGGAAATATCGGCAGAAAACGCGCCGATTGCCGATCGGACGGATTGCTGTTTTGCCGGAACGATCGTTACGCACGGCCGGGCAGACGGCGTTGTGACGGCGACGGCGCTAGAGACCGAAATTGGGCGAATTGCAAGGCATGTTGGGCGCGAACGGATTTCCGAACCGCCGCTGATGATCCGAATTCGCCGTTTCACCTATCAGGTGGCATTCGGAATATTCCTCGCGATCCTGTTGCTGGCTGTGGTCATGCTACTAAGCGGTGGGTACGACGCCGACGCCATGATCTTGATGGGCATTGGGTTGGCCGTGTCAACGATACCTGAAGGGCTTCCGGCAGCTCTCACAGTAGCGCTTGCGCTCGGTATGCGGCGTATGGCGCGGCTCGATGTCATCATCCGCAAACTTATTGCGGTCGAGGCGTTGGGTTCCTGTACCTTTATCTGCTCCGATAAGACCGGCACCCTGACCGTCAACGAACTGACGATCCGGCACGCCCTGCTGCCCGATGGTGCCGTTTATGACGTTACGGGGGAGGGGGTTGCACCGGGCGGTGAAATCGTCGGGGCCGATGATGTCAATCGACTGGGCGAACTCTGCGTGACAGGCGTGCTCGCAAACGAGAGCCAACTGGACTATGCCGGTGGCGAATGGGTTTCGGATGGGGATATTGTCGACATTGCGTTTTTGGTCTTTGCCAAGAAGCTGGGCCTTTCGGTAAGTGGAATACGGGCGCAGCAGCAATTGGAACTCATCCCCTACGAATCCGAACGCGCATTCAGCGGTAGCCTGAACGTTCGCGATGGAAAACCGTTGCTTTATGCCAAGGGAAGTCCGGAAAAGATGCTCGGCGCCAGCACCCGGATGATGGGGGCGAGAGGCCCGGAGCCGGTCGACCGGGACCGCATAACGGAACAGTTCGAGGGGCTTGCACGGCAGGGCTATCGGGTCATCGCACTCGCGTCGCGGGAAATATCGGATTTAGGTGGGTTGCCGGAGCTCAAGGAGATGACGTTTCTTGGCATGGTGGCGATGATCGATCCATTGCGTGCCGAGGCGAAGGACGCCGTAGCTCGTTGTCGAAACGGTGGAATTGGCGTGGCGATGGTGACGGGCGATCATCCGGCGACTGCAAAGGCAATCGCGGAGGAACTTGGCCTTTGCGATGTAGATGATGCAGCGATCACCGGGCCGATGATCCGCAAGGCAGAAGCGAACGGTCCTGATGCGCTCGATTCGCTAATTCATCCGGCGCGTGTTTTCGCGCGTATTGAACCGCGTCAGAAGGAGTTGATCGTCGATAGCTTCATGCGCGGGGGCGACTATGTCGCGGTGACGGGAGACGGTGTAAACGACGCGCCGGCGATGCGTCGCGCCAATGTTGGCATCGCCATGGGAAAACGTGGCACCGACGTTGCGAAGGAAGCTGCGGATCTTATCATTACTGACGATAATTTCGCATCCATCGTGGACGGTATCGAACAGGGCCGTATCGTTTACAACAATATCCGCAAGGTCATCGCGCTGCTCATTGCGACCGGCTTTTCAGCCTTGCTGCTGTTTTTCTGCGCCGCGATTGCGGGGCTGCCAATGCCGATGATCGCGGTGCAGCTCTTATGGCTGAATCTCGTGGCGAACGGCTTGCAGGATGTGGCGCTGGCGTTTGAACCCAAAGAGGGCGGAGAACTGCAACAGAAACCGCGGCGGCCGCAAGAGCCGATCTTCGAGCGACGCATCATCGAGCATGTGCTGATATCCGGGACCGTCATGGGCGGGCTGTCGTTTGCGGTCTACTACACGCTATTGAGCAACGGGACAGTCCTGGAGGAAGCGCGCAATCTCACGCTCATGCTGATGGTTCTGTTCGGCAATATCCACGCCCTCATGAGCCGGTCGGAAACGCGCTCGATTTTCCAAATCCGTTTTTTTGCAAACCCCTTTCTGATTCTGGCCGTGCCGGTAGCGCAACTGGTCCATATCGGCGCGATCTACACGCCGGTAATTGGTGACACGCTGCAATTGCATCCGATCAGCCTGAAGGAATGGGCGGTTCTGCTTGCGGTGGCGTCGTCCCTATTTGTCGTCGAGGAAATTCACAAGGCGTGGCACCGCAGGCGCCATTAACGGGCGAAATGTCCTAAGCGGTTCTGATCAGGCCGTCCGGCGACGCCGAATACCCGGTCAAGGTCCGCTCGGCATGGCGCATGCGCCAGGAAAGCATCTTCTGCGCATAGTCGAGTACCCGGCCGGTATAGGTAGGATCATCGGCCCGGTTTTCATACTGATGCGGGTCTTGTTTCAGGTCGAAGAACAGCGGCGGCAGCGCATCGAAATGAACATATTTGAAGTGCTCGTCGCGAATGACCGCCAGGCCGCACTGATCTCGAGCCAATCTTAACGGCGGTGGCTTACCGGCATTCTGGAAGTAGGGACGGAAATCGAACTCCCAATGCACTTCCTGCCGCCAGTCCGTGGGCGCATCGCCTTCGATGAAAGGCAGCATTGAATATCCGAAACAGTCACGCGGGCGCTTCACACCAAGCCAGTCCAGGATCGTAGGCATGACATCGACCGCTTCGGTGAACGCCTCGACCACTTGCCCCCGTGTGTTGTTCGCGCTGGCGCGCGGGTCCCGGATGACGAGCGGAATGTGATAGGACTCGTCGAAATAGCCGAGCTTGCCGAGCAGATGGTGGTCGCCGAGCTGTTCGCCGTGGTCCGAAGTAAATACGATCAAGGTATTGTCGTACTGCCCCCTATCCTTCAGATAGGCGACGATGCGGCCTAGATGCTCGTCGAGTTCCGCGATCAGCCCATAATAGGCGGCCCGAGTGCGCCGGACACCGTCCTCCCCCATCTCACTGGCGAGACCCGTGCCGTTCCGGAAGAAACTGCTCTGCTGAACCCATCCCATATAGTACGCGAGCAAGGGATGCTGATTGCCTTCGACCGCCGGGCTCGCAGCACGGACGGGCGGTGGCACATCGGCGGGATCGTAGGTTTTGTTGTAGGGTGCCGGCGCAATGAAGGGCGGGTGCGGCCGGTAATAGCCGAGATGCAGAAACCAGGGCTTGGTCTCCATGCCGCGCATATAGGCAAGCGCGTGCTCGGTCGAGTAGCTGGTATCGGAGTTTTCCGCCGCGACGCGCGAGGGCGAATCGGGGCTGTCGTCGGCGGGCAGAAAGATATCATCAGACTCGACGGGCACATCCATGCCGCGTTGCCGTAGCCAGTCGAAATAGGGCCGCCGCGCCGGATCAAGCCGCGCGATCGGCGTAAACCCAGGCATCACGCCACCTGCGACACGATAGCGCGGATCGTTCTCGGGCACTTCACGGGGGTCCTGTGCCGTCGTGGTGTAGCCGATCAGCGCCGGGTCGTAGCCGATCCGCTGCAACTCATAGGCTAAATTGTTGTGCCTTGCGTCCAGCGGGATGCCGTTCTGCACCACCCGATGGGTCATCACATATTGCCCGGTCAGCAGCGATGCCCGTGCTGGCGCGCAGGGTGCGCCCTGCACATAGTGATTTCGGAATGTGACACCGTCGCGGCACAGCGCGTCGAGGTTCGGCGTTCGAATGCACGGGTGGCCCAGAAAGGACACCGTGTCGCCCCGCCACTGGTCGACAACGATGAACAACACATTTTTGATATCCGCCATGCCTCAGCCTCCTCCGCGCCGCGTCCCTTTATAAGGGGAGTCGCTGAATTGGCTATCACGCCTACATGACGATTTCGCGGCAACCCTTTTCCGCGGAGGGGAAGCGCTAAGCGAGCTTGACCAACCCGTCCGGTGAGGCGGAATAGCCGGTGAGGGTGCGTTCCGCGTGGCGCATGCGCCAGGACAGCATCTTCTGCGCATAGTCCAATACGCGGCCAGTATAGCCGGGGTCGGCCGCGTGGTTTTCGAATTGATGCGGATCGGCTTCCAGGTCGAAGAACAGCGGCGGCAGCGCGTCGAAATGAACGTATTTGTATTTCTTGTCGCGGATTACCGACAGGGCGCACTGGTCGATCGACAGGCCGTAGGGCGGTGGGGTACCGGCATCGGCGTAGTAGGGCCGGAAGTCGTATTCCCAATGCACTTCTTGCCGCCAGTCGGCCGGTGTCTCTCCCGCGACGAATGGCATCAGGGAGGCGCCGGCACATTCCCGTGGAGCATCCTTGCCGAGCCCGTCGAGGATCGTCGGCATCACGTCGACCGCTTCGGTGAAGGCCTCGACGACCTCGCCGCGTGTGCCATCGGCCTCGGCGCGCGGGTCGCGCACGACCATGGGGATGTGAAAGCTTTCATCGAAATAGCCGAGCTTGCCAAGCAGGTGATGGTCGCCAAGCTGTTCGCCGTGGTCGGAGGTGAAGACGATCAAGGTGTTGTCGTATTGTCCGCTCTGTTTCAGATAGGCGATGACGCGGCCGAGATGCTCGTCGACTTCGGCGATCAGCCCGTAATAGGCGGCGCGCATATTGCGCACGACGTCTTCGTCCATCTCGCGGCCGAGGCCGGTGCCGTCCTGGAAGAATTTCCGCTGTTTGATGAAGCCCAGATAGTGATTGAGCATCGGATGCTGCTCGCCTTCCATCGCCGCGTTGTCGGCGCGGATGGGCGCGGGCACGTCGGCTGGATCGTAGGCCGTGTTGTAGGGGGCGGGCGCGATGAAGGGTGGGTGCGGGCGGTAATAGCCGAGATGCAACGCCCAGGGCTTGCTCTCCATACCGCGCATATAGGCGAGACCGTGTTCGGTCGCATAGCTCGTGTCCGAATATTCGGCCGCGATGCGCGAAGAGGATGTGGCGCTCGAGTCCGCCGGTAGCCAGATATCGTCCGGGTCGGCAGGCACGTCGACGCCATGCTGCCGTAGCCAGTCATAATAGGGCCGCCGCGCGGGGTCGAACCGGGCGATGGCGTTCCAACCCGGCATCAAATCGCCCAGCGCGCTGAAGCGTGGATCTTCGGGTGCGAGTTCGCGCGGGTCATGCGTTGTCGTCGTGTAGCCGACCAGGGCGGGGTCATAGCCCAGTCGGCGCAACTCATAAGCCAGGTTGTTGTGCCGCGCATCCATCGGAATGCCGTTCTGCACCACCCGGTGCGTCATCATATATTGTCCGGTCAGCAGCGACGCCCGCGCCGGCGCACAGGGTGCGCCTTGTGTGAAATGATTGCGGAATGTCACCCCGTCGCGGCACAGTGCATCCAGATGCGGCGTCTTGATACAAGGATGGCCAAGATAAGAAACCGTATCGCCGCGCCACTGATCGACGACGATGAGCAACACGTTCTGAATATCCGCCATGGCTCTGCCTCCGCTGCTGGTCGAAGCCGTTTATAGCCTGAATCGCTGGGAATTCTATAACGGAACCGCGAAAGTCAGACTCCGAAGACGCCAAACCAAACCATTGCAGAGCGACGTGTTATTGCGCTATTGCATTGCCCGCTATGCAAGAATTTCTAGAAAGTAGCCCTTATATAGACTGGCAGGAACCCTCGGTGGCCGCGCAAGCCGCGACGTTAGCCGGTGCGCACGGGCGCGACGACGAAGCGTTGGCCGACGCCTGTTTCGCGTTCGTTAAGGACGAGATCAAGCATTCGGTGGATTACCAACTGAACCCGATCACCTGTCGCGCCTCCGACGTCTTGCAACACGGCACAGGTTTTTGTTTTGCCAAGAGTCATCTCTTAGCAGCCCTGTTGCGGGCGAACGGCATCCCTTGCGCGTTGATCTATCAACGTACGCGGACCAGCCAAGGCGGCTTCATCCTGCATGGTTTGAATTCACTCTATCTCAAGCCGTTTGGCTGGGTTCGCATCGACGCCCGTGGCGAACGGGAGGGATTGGTGTCTAGTTTTGCACCGCCAGTGGAACAACTGCCCTTCAAATCCAAATACCTTGGAGAGTGCATTTTCGAGACGCGGTTCAGCCGGCCGCTGGAGGAAGTCGTAAGCGTGTTGATGAACGGCAAAACGTGGCAAGAGGTATCGGCCAACCTCCCCGACAACTCGTCCCTTACATGAAACGGGAGTTGGAAAATCGGGCGTGTATCTGGGTATAGTGTTTATGAATGATTGAAATTCTAACTTTAATGTTTTTCTCGTAAGTATGAGCCATCGGTTACATCGCTCAGAACAACACGACCGCGAGCAAGAGAAGCGGCGCGAACCTTAATTTTCGGGTTTACGGGATGGAGTTTGGATGCGAGCTTTGAAACTTCCACTTCTGAATTTTTCCAGCCACAGATAACACCTGTGATAAATGCTGGACTAACATTCCGTAGATGCATGTTTCCGCCGGGGTAATTTTGACAAGCAGAAAGCGCGCTAACTATTCGCCACTCTCGTTCATAGCTCCAATCCTGAAATTTACAGAAAAACAAATTGTCCTGTGTCGAAGGGTCGTGGGTTAAACCTTTAAGTTCTTTGACATACTGAACTGGCTTGAGTGCATCGAGACTGCCGGTCTCATTGCCAGAAAACTCTTTGTCGAGGCCTTCAAATCGTAAGACGTACCCTTGGGCCTGAGCGCCGTAATGTGCCCACATTGGAAGGGAATCGAAACGCTCAGTAAGAGATAAAATCCCGACCCGGGATCTAATCAAATCGATGGTCTGGAGGACTTGTTGTTCCATAAGTTCCAGGTTGTCATATATTGGCAATTTTAGAGTGCGATTGGCGATCTCCCTCGTCGCTGGCCTAGAGAGAATTCGGGTTTCCGGCGAGAGAAGACGCAATATCGCCTCCTGGTATCCTAGCCACTCAAATTGCTTTTCGGTGTATCCGGTTTGGCGAATTGCAGTGAGTGAGTCCCGCACAGCGTCACGATTCATTAGCGGTACCAATTCTGACGGATCATTGAGCTCTTCTGTCTTTGTGAACTTAAGCGAGCCGTTAGCGATTGCACAGACAGCTTCCTGATTCCCTACAAATTTGTATAGCGTTTTCATCCAACAACCCGTTATGGCAAGCAGCAATCCAAAACTTTGAGTGATTTGGCTGAGCTCGCTAGTGACCAAAAACTTAAAGGAACACGATATTTTTCACTTTGCATCCCCGTTTTGCCGATTCCCAGAAAACGTAATGTTGCCTTCGAACGCCCAAAAAAACTACCTTGAAACGGTCGCTGGTCGATTTTGATAAAGTGCATTCGTTAGGTTTGATGCCGCGCACGGCGATGAACGCATTCGGACATTTTACCGAATGCGCAAGGAGACGGAAAAGCATGGCGGACTCTACACTCGATACTCAGGAAAACGGGCTCGATGCGCCGCCGCCTACACCGATTGTCGAGCCGCCGGTTTTCGTCTGGCCGCCCCGGCCGGTGGCGATGTTCAAGTTTCTGTTCGGTAATCCGGGCTATTTCCTGCCGTTGAACATTCTTTACATGGGTCTTGCGATTATTTCCTGGTTTCTGCTGACGCCCGCGCTGTCGAGCATGACCACCTTTCAATGGGAGTGGATCGCCATCGTCTATGGCCGAAATCTCGGCCTCACATTTCTGATTTTCGGTGGGCTGCATTTGCGTTTCTATACCCTGAACGCGCAGGGCACGCGGTTCATGCTGAACCGGAGGGCGCCGACGGTGGGGCATCGTCGCTTCCTCTTTGGCAATCAGGTGCGGGAGAACATGTTCTGGACGGCGGGCAGCGGCGTCATTGTTTGGTCCGCCTATGAAGTCGTGACACTCTGGGCCTTCGCGAACGGCTATATCCCGATGCTGAGCTGGGAGGCGCATCCGGTCTATTTCGTGCTGCTGTTTTGCGCCGTTCCGATGATACGCGACGCGCATTTCTATTTCGTGCATCGCCTGCTGCACTATCGCTTCCTGTATCGCACCGTGCACCAACTGCATCACAAGAATGTCGATATCGGCCCCTGGTCGGGCATGTCAATGCACCCCCTGGAGCATGTGCTCTATTTCAGCGGCGTGCTGTTGCATTGGGTTCTGCTGTCGCATCCATTGCACGCGATCTTTCATGTGCAGCAGACCGGTCTGGCGCCGGCCCTGGGCCATGTCGGCTATCACAAGTTGCTCATCAAGGGCGATACGGAGGTGAGGATCGGGCAGCGGTACTTCCACTATCTCCACCACCGCTTTTTTGAATGCAATTACGGCGGCGATGGGACAGTCCCGCTCGACAAGTGGTTTGGCACCTGGCATGACGGCACGCCGGAAAGCCACGAGTTCATGCGCGCCCGACGCAAGCAGGCGCATGGTGCCTGACCTTACGAGACGGTATCGCCTGGATTTGGGCTAAAGCGACATTGTATTTTGAGGGTCGGGTCTCCGTTAACCCCTAAAACCGAAATGCCGTCGTCAGTTTGATCGTCCTCTCCGCCGCATCATACCAACCCTGCGGCCGGTACTCATCCGTGTGCATGTAGCATTGCGCACGCACGTTGTCGCTGCCTTCGGTGAAGGTGAGCAGCCAGCTGTGCGGGATGGCGTGATCGGGGACCATGTAGCGGGTCAGGGCGCAGATGTTCATGAACATCGTGTTGCCGTATTTGCGCTCGAAGCAGCCGCGGCCGCCCTTACGGTCGTCGGGGTTGGAGTGGGTGTGGCCGGCGAACCAGAGGTCGACGGCACCGGGATTATCCTCCAGCACTCGTTCGAACTGGCCTGAATCGAAGAGGCCGCCAACCCAGCACAGGAAGGACGCGCCGGCGGGAGAGCCTTCTTCGATATAGCGGTGATAGTCCTGGATCCAGTTGCCTTCTGGGTCCTTGCGCATGCCCTCCCAGAGGCCCGAGGCGAAAGTGGTGTCCTTCAGCACGTAGTGGTGCGCGGTGATGACGATCTTGTCCCTGTGCTTGCGGACCTGATCGCGCCACCATTCGAAGGTTTCCTGGGTCACGACACCGCCGGGATTGCCTTCTAGTTCGCCGCGACCCTTCTTGTGGGTCTTCTCGTTGACGTCGCTCAGCATCAGGATGACGATATTGCCGGCCGCGATGGCGTAGCGTTCCCAGGTGCCGGAGACGGGAAAGGGGTAGTTCGCTCGGTCGATGCCGGAGTATTGGGTGTTTTCGCCCATGGGGTCGATCCATTTCTGGAACCATTCGCCGTCCGGTTGGTGCAGCCCGTTGCGGTCGTGATTCCCGGACAGGGAATAGATCTGCTCGCGGCGGTGTTCCTTCAGGACGGAGAATTGCTTGATGATCTCAGCACCCTCTTCGTCGCTTGGCAGGGCGCGGTAGCCGCAATAATCCCCGACATTGATCGCGAAGTCCCACTCGAAGGGCGGTCCACCGAGATCGCCGCCGCGCTCCGACTGATCCAGCGCATCGGACAGGCTGGTGCGGCCGAATTCCAGATCGCGTCCCACATGGGCATCGCCCTGCGCCCATAGCCGTAATTGCCGGGGTTCCGTCATGATATGCCTCGATCGATCTGCGGTCATCCCGTCAATGTTGCGTCAGGAATGGGCATTATCCAAGTAAAGCCGTATCCGGTCCGCGACATGCGCGGCGTCCTCGCCGACTCCATAGATGATGCCGGATTTGCGGTTGTGCAGATAATTCAGGCCGAGGAAGTAGAGACCGGGGGCGGCAGTTTCGCCCCGAACGGTGAGGGGGTAACCGAACGCGTCGAAGACATCCGCGCCGACCCAGGCGTAATCGAAGCGGAAGCCGGTCGCCCAGACCACGGCCGAGACGCCTTCTTCTTCGAGATCGAGCCGCACCGGTTCATCGTAGCGTTCGAAATCAGCGACAGGCGCGTGCGCCGTATCGCCGTCGTCCGGCGGGGCCGTCAAACCTTTGCGCTTGATGTAGCTGTCGACATCGTCGCAGAAATTTGCCGCGAACTGGTCCGCCGCGCGCATGTTCTCGCGCAGGTCCGCTTTCAAATGCAGCGTCGACCCCTGAATGTCTTCGACCCGGCCAATCAGCCGCACGCCCTGGGTATGAAAGTTCTGCAGACTGACGGTGTGGCCGCCGTCGCGTCCGGTCATGTGGGGTTCGCCGCCGAACCGCTTGCGTGGATCGTCAAGCGTCGCTGCCGGACGGTCGAGAAATCCGATCAGATCCTGCCATTCGATCGCATCGCGTCCGCGGTAGCGGCGCGGCGCGCGACCGGCGCGGCTGACGCTGAGGGTGACCTCGCGTCCGGCGATAAGGAGATCCTCGACGATCTGACCGCCCGATTGCGCCGATCCGACGACAAGCAACCGGCCGGGCGGCAACTGTACGGGGTTGCGGTAGGCCGCGGCACTCAATGATTTGACATGCGATGGCAGCGAGTCGGCAAAAGCCGGGATGAACGGTGTCTGGTAGTTGGACGTCGCAACGATCAGCGCGCGGCAGTCCATTGGTCCCGCCGTCGTTTCAAGATGCCAGCCGCTTTCGGTCCGTTGCGCGGCCGTCGCGGTGACGGGTTGCTCGATGGGAATGCCGAAGCGCGCGGCATAATCCTGCAAAAAGGAGATGAAGCCGCCGCCGCTCATAAAGGCGTCAGGACCCGGTCCCTCGTATTCTTGCCCCGGCAGGCGTACCGTCCAGTTGGGCGTCACGAGGCAAAAACTGTCCCAACGTTGGTTCCGCCAACTGGCGCCGATGCCGGATTTTTCAAGTACGACATGATCGATGCCATGACGCGCCAAGCAGACGCTGGCGGCGAGGCCTGCTTGACCCGCACCGACGATTACGACGTCGGGCATCGCTCAGTCTTCGGCAGGAGACGTCACGAACGAACCGTCCGTATCGACTCGGAATTCGATGTAACCTATGGGTGGCGGCTCAAGACCCGTCTGGCTGACCATGTTGTGGATTTGACCGCGATGGTGCGCTTGGTGCTGGCTAAGGTTGGTGAAATAGATGTGTTTCGGCACCTCCCAGCGATCCGGTTTGTCCATGAGGGTCCAGAAACCGATGGTTTCGTTCAGCGTCGCGGGATCGATATCCTTGGTCAGGTCGAGCCAGCGCTGATCCTCTTCGCGTTGTTGGGCGATCAGACCCGGAAGATCGTCGTGCAGCGTTTCATCGAGGGACTTGAAGTCCGAGGGCACGCCTTGCAGCCGTTCGCGGTACAGGATGTCGACGAGGAGAATATGATTCAGGGTGCCCATGATCGAATTGAAGAAGGCACCCCGGTCTTCGGCAACCTGATCTGCCGTCAAGGCTGAACAAGCCTCATGCAAGCGGCGGTTCGCCCAGGCGTTGAATGCCGACAATGTGTGCGGGGATGCTAACATACCGTTCTTCCTTCGATGTCGCCGGATCGGTGCCGGATTATAGCAAATCGAGAGCAGGGAAACGATCTATCCCACTCCCGCTGCCAAATTGGGCTAATCCGTCGGTAGCAAACAATGAACTGATCTAAGTCAGTTTATTGTTGCCATAACTTTTTTTACTTCGCATCGCCAATCGGTAAAATAATACCTATCACTTCGAATTTTACGACTGTGGATATTTCGTGGAGACTTGCATTGCCGATACCTTTCAAATGGACGCTTCTGACTCTCGCAGGGGGGGCATTGGCTGCCGGTTCTGCAGCGGCGCAAGACGTCAACGCGTTGGAAAAACGCGTCAAGGCGTTGGAGAAGGCCGGCGGCGGGCAGACCGTTACCCGCAGCAAGAAGACCATGTCTTTGACGTTGTCAGGGCATATCAATCGCGCAGTGCAGTTCCGCGATAACGGCTCGGAAACTGGCGTGTTGCACGTCACCAATAATTTGTCCCGGACACGTGTGCGCTGGATCGGAAAAGGCAAGATAAACGACGATCTTACAGTCGGAACCAAAATCGAACTAGGCAACCGGACCGCCAATTCCTCCAATCAAGACCTTGGCGATAATGGTGATGCAGGTATCACCGGTGAAGGTGGAGCATTGGATGAACGGCATATCGAGTTCACGGTAACGAGCAAGACGCTGGGCAAATTGTGGCTCGGACAAGGTGTGACGGCGAGCGACGACACATCGGAAGTTGATTTGTCCGGCACCGGCGTCGCCTTGCTGAACGGCGATATTGCCTCGCTGGCGGGTAGCGAGGCGTTCCAACTGGCGAACGGTGTTGCCCAAGGGCGGACAGTCGGCGACGTGTTCAATAATTTTGATGGTGCCGGGCGCCGCGACCGTATTCGTTATGACACACCGAAATTTGCCGGCTTTAATGTCGCGATCGCGCACCATAATGCGAGTAGCTGGGATGCGGGGCTGCATTACGGTGGCTCCATTGGCGGGGTAAAGATCGCAGCTGGCTTGGGGTATGCCGACGACACGACACGGAATTTCCGCAAAACGATAAACGGATCCGCATCGGTTCTGCTCCCGATGGGATTGAGCTTGACGATCGGCGCGGCCAATCGTGATAGTGATCTCGCGGTTGGCGGATTCAACTCGGATTGGCGGTACGGTAAAATTGGCTACCGATTCAAGGCATTTGCGCTAGGCGAGACCCGACTGGGCCTCGAATATAACGAAGTCGAAGACCTGGCCGCACAAGGCGAAGATGCGAGCTATATCGGCGTTGGTATTGTCCAAATCGTCGATGCCGTTGGTGCGGAGCTATATCTCACCTACCACAATCTCGACTTGGAATTATCCGGTACGGTTGACCCCGAAGATATCGATATAGTCACGGCGGGCGCTCGCTTTAAATTCTAAATTAGACTGGCGTTCGTCGGAGCTGATTTTTAGGGCGAGAAGGCTTATTACGTTGAAGCCGCGCTAAGGCAATTCCTCGAGTTCCGCTTTCGCCAGTTCGACCCAATAGTTCACGCCGCTGGCGATGATCTCGTCGTTGAAATCGTAGCGCGGCGCATGGACGAATTCGTCCGGGTCGGTAAACCCGTTACCGATGAAGGCATAACAGCCTGGCACTTGCTGCAGCATGAAGGAAAAATCTTCACCGCCAGGCAACGGGTTGAGATTGGGGTCGGTTCTCTCCGCGCCGACGGCGGCTTCTGCCGCACGGACTGCGACCTCGGTCTGCTCGCGCCAATTTACGGTCGGCGGATAGCCTCGAATATAGGAAACGTCGACCTCACAACCGTTTGCGCCGGCTATTGCCTCGGCGATCTCGCCGAGCCGTCGCTCGATAATGTCGCGGGTCGTATCCGAAAAAGAGCGCGCGGTGCCGCCGATGATCACGTCCGAGGGTATGATGTTGAGTGCCCCTGGATCGCCGCCGGCTATATGGCCGACACTGATGGCCGCCGTGTCGACCGGGTCGACATTGCGGCTAACGATCGTCTGCATCGCGGTGATGAATTGCGCCACCGCCATGGTTGGGTCTGTTCCCTTGTGCGGCATTGAGCCGTGTCCGCCGGATCCTTTGAATTCCGCGGTCCAGCGATCGCTGGCCGCGAGTATCGGGCCGACCCGCAATCCAATGTGTCCGGCCTCGATGCCGGGCATATTGTGCAGTCCATAGACGGCATCGCAGGGAAACAGATCGAACAGACCATCCTCCATCATTGCCTTTGCGCCGGCTTCGCCTTCTTCGGCCGGTTGAAATATAAAATGGAGCGTGCCGTTGTAATCGTTGTTCTCAGACAGATATCGCGCCGCGCCGAGCAACATGGCGGTATGGCCGTCGTGGCCACAGGCATGCATTTTACCATCATGCGCCGAGCGATGGTCGAACGTATTCTTTTCTTGGATGAAAAGCGCGTCCATATCGGCTCGAAAGCCGACGGCGCGGTTGGAATCGCCGCGGCGCAGTGTGCCCACAACGCCGGTGCCGCCAAGCCCTCGGTGCACGTCTAGGCCCCAGGATTCGAGGCGCGCGGCAACAATATCGGAGGTTCGGTTCTCTTCGTATGCCGTTTCCGGATGCTGATGGATATCGCGTCGAATTGTCCTCAGATCATCGATGTATGAGTCAATTTGTTGTCGTTGCCCGTGCTCATCATAGTCGCTCATGATTGTGCTCCTAAATTGGGCTTTCTATCGGATTAAGGTCACCTGGATTTATTGATAGAGCTTGATAATCGACGCAATGACTTCTCCAGTTGTCGGCGTGCGGAATGCGCGTAGAAATGCGCCGTCTGGTCCGATGAGGTACAGGTTCGACGAATGTCCATGTCCGGTGAAGCGCGGAATTTGTTCCTTTTCGAAGGACGCACCATAGGATTTTGCCGCCGCAGTGACCTGCGCCAGGGAGCCGGTCAAACCGATGAGTTTCGGATGAAATAATGGCACGTATTGCGAGAGGACCGCTTGCGTGTCGACTTTCGGGTCAATGGTAATAAACAGGGGCTGAATGTCGGTTTCGTGATTTCCCAGAATATCCAATGCCGCAGCGACCGCAGCGAGGTCGTGTGGGCAGATATCGACGCAACTTGTATAGCCAAAATAGACCAGCGTGAACTGTCCGCGATACGACCCTTCCGACACTTTGGCGCCTTGATGGTCGGTCAAGTTGAATTCGATCTCGCGCGATGGAACGACGTTTTGTAAAGCTTGCTGCATCGCAAGCGTATGGGCTTGATTTCCCGTCGTCTCGTGCACCCATAAGGTGGCGACAATGACGGTCAGGCCAAGAATCAAAGCCGCACTACTGAAAAAAAGTAGCTTCTGCCCTGTCATCAATCTGTTCCTGTGCGTCATGGGGCACCAAATACCAGCCCTTTACATATAGGACAAAACGGATTCCATGGAATAACTGGGGCGCTGGCATCATGGTGTAACTTTGTCATGGAGACCGAGGCCGCTATATAAAGAACTTCGGCTTTTTGATTTGCGTATTTATAGTAAAAATAGAGTGTTATTCATTGAATATTTACTTGCAAAGTATTTTTGTATGCTCAACACTGACGTGTGCTGTATGGTTTCCCAAGGAGTTTCCCGTATTAGTCTGGATTAATTCCAAGGTTCAACTTCATAATCTTCTAAATTTTGAACTCTCGTTATTGGGTTCGGACAATACGAATCGGCCATTGGTACAGGGAAGTGATTGACGGGAGCGGCGCAAGTGCGCGATACGGTTGGTTTCGTGAACGGGGGAGCGAGATTGCGAATATTGCCGGTTAGTTTTCTGGCTTTTTTGGTGGTTTTAACGATGCCTGTTGTTGCGTCGGGGGAGCCGCTGCGCGCTGAGCTGGACGTGCTTCTGCTGGAGCATCCGGA
>JAJFJB010000083.1 GCA_021774435.1 Alphaproteobacteria bacterium | reverse complement strand
GGCTGCCTGCGGCTATTCGCTCGGCGCCAGTTTTCGCCCGACCTGGATGGACGTGCCGCCGATGCTGTACAGCGGCAACCCGCTTATCGCAGAGCCCGGGATGGTGCTGTTTCTGCACGCAATCCTGATCCATAGCGAGGCAGAACTGGCCATGAGCCTGGGGCACACTATCGTCTTAACGGAGACGGGTGCGGACATTCTTAGTCGGCTAACACCGGACTACATCGTATGCGACTAAAGGTATTCTGCTTGACGGCATCGGACCGAGTTAGCGTCGCTTCGCCATCAGTTGATCCAACTGCTCATCCTCAACATCAAGGTTTAACTGGACCCACAATGGCAAATGGTCGGAGAGTTCATAGGTGAACTTCGTTTTCGTCAAATCCTTATACGGCTTGAAGCGCTTGTAATTTCCTTTGTAAAAATCGATCACACCACCATGGTCGCTGAACACCGATCCCGTTATTGCAGGATGATGCAGGATCTGATCATAACGTTTGTTTTTCATAAGGTTCGAACCGTGCTCCAAATTGAGAATGCTCTCCGGCGCGGATAGCCCGAATTGGGACACGGCCTTATAGAGCTTCGACCCATAATTCGGGATATTGAAGTCGCCCAAAGCGATCACGTCCCGATCGACACGGTATTCGTCCTTCTGAAAAGCTTGCACCCACTTCGCCAGCTCCGCCAGTTCCTTCTCGCGACCGCCAGTTGTTCCCCACTGCAGGTGTGCCGCAAGCAAAACAAAGTCGAAATGACCCGCGCGAAACGAGGCCAGATAGGGCTTACGCCACCAGTTGAACTTGGGAACATACTGACCCGTCGTGCGGTTTTTCTTTCGCGGCCCATCCGTTTCTGCTGCTAGACCAGTGAACTTTACCGCACGGGAGTCGTAGACAAACGCGATCCGCTCCTTATTCCCGCCCGCATCCGTCGTGTAATCGGAAAACACCGCTTTCCAGAATGGGCCTAGCAATTCCAAAACATATTTTAGTTCGGAGACGTTTCGCCTCAGTTCCGTGACAGCAATCAGGTCGAATTGAAAAAATATTTCCGCAATGCAGTGCAGCGAAAACCGCATGCGACGTTTTTGTCCCCAATGACGGATATTCCAAGTGCATATGTTCAGCGATTCGTCCAGCGAAGAACTGGGAATTTCCGCTGTCCGAATCCGGTTCCGAAGGAGTTGTATGCCCTCTAGTTCCTCAAGATTTAGTCTTGAATGATCCATCTTGCACGCCTCCTGTCTGACTTGAAACAAATCCGAGAAACACCCTAACACCGTAGACTCAAAATTGTACCACTTTAAAGGAAAGCGATTTTCATATTGCAAATTGTCAACAATCTACAATAATAACCATCCATTTTCACGAACCCCGCAGCGCGGAACGATCATTGGGCGAAACACACAACAATCTCAAACTCCTACGGTCTCAATCATTGTCGAGCGTCGTGCAGGCGGAAATCGAACAGCGCATTCTGTCAGGTGCGATCGTAGCCGGGTCGCGTATCAACGAGAATGGCCTGGCATCCGAACTGGGCGTGAGTCGGGGACCCATTCGCGAAGCCTGTCGTGGTTTGGTTGAGATGGGGCTACTCACGGTGATTGTGAACCGTGGATTCTTCGTGCGCGAAGTCACGCGCAAGGACGCTGTTGACGTCTACGATGTGCGGGCCAGTTTGATGCGGCTTGCGGGAGAAACACTGGCAGCGCGGATTTCAGACGCACAGCTCGACGTTCTCGAGAAACTTGTCGCCAACATGGACACCGCCGAGAGCGCAGACGACTTCGAAACCTTTTACGCCCTGAACCGCGAATTCCACGACCGGATCGTCGATTTTGCAGAAAACGACCGGCTCCGGTCGCTTTGCGAAGGGTTGGTGAAGGAATTGCACCTTTACCGGCGGCGCAGCTTGCTACAAGGCGGCGGCCTCAATGTTTCGAACCACGAGCACAAAGACATTCTCGAAGCCCTGCGAACACGCGATCCAATTCACGCAGGCGCGGCGCTTGAAAAACATATCCAGGCCGGGAAGGAACGATTCCTTGCGGCGGCCGCATACGAATAAACGAGCAAGAGGGAGATCTAAGGTGAAGTTCAGCAATTTTTTGTTTCCGCAAGCCGACACGCCGGAAGAAGACGGCAAGGTCATCGATGATACGATGGCGGAAGCTATCCTGTGCGATCAGATGGGCATGGAAGTCCTATGGCTGGCGGAACATCATTTCGACGGCAACTGCGCCTATGTCGACCCGGTGAGTTTCGCCGCCGCCCTCGCGGTCGCGACCAAGCAGATCAAAATCGGTTTTGCCGTGGCCCAGATGTCTTTGCACCACCCGATCCGCATGGCGGAGCAGATGGCGATGATCGATCATCTGTCCAAAGGGCGCCTAATTGTCGGACTGGGACGCGGCACGGCACACAATATCTACGACTATCGCGGATACGGTATCGCGCCGGAAGAAGCGCAGGAGCGCCTGCTCGAATCCGAAGAAATCATGATCAAGTCCTGGACCACGGAGAATTATGAGCACAAAGGCAAATTCTGGAACCTCTGGGTGCCGAAGCTGCGCCCGGAGTGCTACACGAAACCGCATCCCTATCTGATCCGTGCCTGCTCCGGCGAAGCGTCGATGCTCGGCATGGCCCGGGAAGGCCGCCCGTTCATGATGAATGTGCAAACCGACGAGGTGACGAAGCACCGCATGGATCTTTACCGCAAGACGATGAGCGAATCCGGCTTCGACGACGCCCATATCGCGAATGCGGTCGACGAGACCTGGGTCTGGCGAAATATTTTCGTCGCCGACACCGACGCGGAGGCGGAGCGCATCGGCATTCCGCTCTTTGAAGCACAGCGCGAGCAGCGCGCCAAGATGCGTACCCGTATTCTCGCCGAGCGTGGCGAAAGCATGGCCAAACTAGGCGAAACCGGTGTCGCCCCGGCGGCGCCCGCCGCCCCTGAGACGGTCGCGCGCAACGTCGTCGAGCACAGCCTGATCTGCGGCTCGCCGTCAACCGTCGCCGAGCGGCTGGCAAAGATCAACGACATCGGTGTCGGCGGCATCATTCTCCAATTCCGGGTTGGGCCTGCGCCCTACGAAGTAACCGAAAACAGTATCCGCCTGTTCATGGAAAAAGTCGCACCGGAATTCGAGGCCCGGATCGCCGCCTGATGTCTCATCCCTACCGGCTGCGCCTGCCGGGCCCAACCACCGTGCCGGCGCGCGTGCGGCAGGCGTTGGCCAAACCGGTTGTCAATCATCGAGGGCCGGAGTTCAGCGCCGTCGTGAAGGAAATCGAGACGGGATTGCAGCGCCTCATGGGCACGGCGAACCAGGTCCTCCTGTTCGCCGCCTCGGGCACGGGCGTGATGGAAGCGAGCCTCGCCAACACGCTAGGGCCAGACGACAAGGCGCTGTTTATTTCAAATGGTCAGTTCGCCGAACGCTTCGCAACCATCGCAAAGAGCCTCGGTCTTCAGGCCGACTCCATCGACGTACCGTGGGGCGAAACTGTCGATCCGAATGTACTATCGGAACGCCTTTCGAAAACCGACTATCAAGCGGTCGTAGCCGTCCATAATGAGAGCTCTACCGGGGCGGTGGCTGATCTCGCGACGATTGGTGGAATCGTGCGCGAGACCTCGGCTTTGTTGATCGTCGACTCTGTCAGCGGCCTCGGCGGCATCGACATGCAGCAGGATCGCTGGGGTGTCGACATCCTCGTTTCAGCGTCGCAAAAGGCCTTAATGTGTCCGCCCGGCCTGGGCCTGGTCAGCCTCAGCGACAAAGCATGGCATGTGGTAGACGGCGAAACGCCGCGGGCGCGGTTCTACTGGGATTTTCAAAAGGCACGCGATAACGCTGTCAATTGCCAGACAGCGTTTACCCCAGCCGTCTCTCTAGGCTTTGGTCTCTGTGAAGCCTTACGCATGATTGCGGAAGAAGGCCTGTCTAACGTCCTAACCCGGCATGAAAGGCTTGCCGCCGCCTTGCAGGCGGGCGGTGGCGCTCTTGGCTTGCCGGTGTTCCCAACATCGCCGATCCGCTCCAACACGGTAACGGTCCTTCAGGTTCCCGAGGGGCGCGATAGCGGCACGGTAGTGCGCCATCTCTATGAACATTATGGCACTGTTATCGCCGGCGCCCGCAACAAGCTTAACGGCACCGTGATCCGGTTCGGCACCATGGGATCGGTCGATGAATCAGATATTATTCTCGACCTGACCTATCTGGAACGCACGCTGTGCGATCTCGGCTGGTCTGTCGAACAGGGGACGGCGCTGAAGGCTGCAAAGGAAGCGCTCGGCGCGACCTGACTATTCCGCGGCCTGCGGTACGTCCTGTTCATCGAAGACCGTGTTGTATTGACGATCCATCGTGATCGGCGATTCATAGAAGGTCAGTTCCGGCGGATGATTGTACTTCTCCGTCATATAAGCCTTCCATTCGTCGCTATAGGCCGCCTCCGCCGCTTCCCGCGTTTCCCAGAGATAGGCGCCGCCGCCGAGTCCCTCATTGTAGAGAACGTTTTTTCGCAGCAATCCGTTGGTCGCCATATAACGCGGAATGGAGTCGCGAAACATCTGCACTGCCGTTTCCCGGTCGGTACCTTCCGGCAAGCGATAGGTCACGATAGCGATGGTTTGTGTCATATCCGTCTCCTTCGGCACGCTAGACGTAGCTTCGTCCAGAAATTGCCGTTCGGCAATCGCAAAATGGCAGACCGCCTTTTGCGGGGCTCTAGCGCAGCGCGACCGTTCTTCGTAAGCTTCCACGTAACATACCCGCTTTACGAAAGGTTGCCCTATGGCGTCGAACGATGACTGGCTCGCCCTGACCACCGAAGAGACACTCGAACCCGACCTGCCGATCTGCGATCCGCATCACCATCTCTGGGATACGGGCTATGAGCCCGGGGTTGCGTTCCGCGCGGAGCAGGTTGCCAACCGCTATCTCCTCGACGAGATCCTGGCCGACACCAGCAGCGGCCATAATGTGGTTTCCACCGTCTTCATCGAATGCGCCTCAATGTACAAATCGACGGGACCGGAAGCCATGCGGCCAGTTGGCGAGACCGAATTCGTCAATGGCATCGCCGCGATGAGTGCATCCGGCCAGTACGGCCCGACCCGCGTGGCCGCCGGCATTGTCAGTTTCGCCGATTTGAACCTAGGCGCGGCCGCAGGCGACGTGCTTGATGCGCATATTACTGCCGGCGGCGGCCGGTTCCGGGGCATCCGTCATGCGGGTGGTTGGGATGCCAGCCCGGAAGTGCGCAATTCGCATACCCATCCGGAACCCGGCATGTTCGCCGACAGCACCTTTCGCGCCGGTTTCGCCGAATTGGCGCCGCGCAATCTCAGCTTCGAGGGCTGGTGCTACCACACCCAGATCGGCAATCTGACCGAACTCGCGCGCGCCTTCCCGGATACCACGATCATCCTCAACCATTTCGGTGGCCCGCTCGGCATCGGCCCCTATGAAGGAACCCGTGAGAAAAACCTGCCGCAATGGCGTAGCGACATCGACGAACTGGCGAAATGCCCCAACGTCGTCGCCAAGCTCGGTGGCATCAACATGAAGGTCAACGGCTTCAACTGGCACAAGGGCGCCAAGCCACCCAGCAGTGAAGAGCTCGCGGCGGCGACGCGGGTCTATTACGACCATTGCATCGATAGTTTCGGTGCTGACCGCTGCCTGTTTGAGTCCAACTTCCCCGTCGACAAGGTGACCTGCAGCTACAACGTGCTGTGGAACACCTTCAAACGCATCGCCGCCGGCTGCTCCGCGAGCGAGAAGGCATCGCTTTTCCACGACACGGCGGCACGGGTGTATCGCATCGACAACGAGGCCTGAGCTTAACCCACCTTCGAAAGGTGCCCCTCGATCGCTTCCGCGACTAGGTCGGGATGGGTCAGCGGGCACATATGTTCGGTGTCCGGCAGAGTAATGAATTCGCAGCCGGGGATCGCCTCCGCGACAAGCTCGACCATGCGCAAATCGAAATGCGTTGGGCGTTCGCTGCGAATCGCCAATGTCGGCGCGGTAATCGTCGCCAGTTCCGCCATCGTCGTCGGGTTGCTCTTGTTCGCATAAATATTCGCGACATGGCCTTGCGTTCGGCTGAGAAAATTGTCGCGGGTCTTTTGCGGAAAACCGTCCCAGGAGCCCGGCCCATTGCGGAAATCGAGAAAGCCCTGCCAGGCGGCTTCGGGCCCGCCCGCTTCCAAATTCTCGAAGAAGCCATCCCACATGATTCCGACTTCCTTCATGCCTTGCGTTTCATTCCGCTCGAACAGCAGGCTGCCGATCATCGGTTCGATGACGACCAGACTACGCACCGTCGCGGGGCGTTTCAGCAAATGCCTGATGCCCGAGGCGCCGCCATAGGAATGCGCGATCATATGAACGGAGCCCGCGCCGATCTCTTCCAGGACAGCGTTGATCAGATCGCCTTGATCATCATGGGTCAGCGTTTTCGGGTCCGGCCAGAAATCGGTCCGCCCATGGCCGAAAAGATCCGGCGCGATCACCCGGTACCGGTCCTCGAAATGCGGCGTCACGCCGCGCCATTGCCCACTCGTACTCCCCGCCGCATGCAGCAGAAGCAAGACGTCACCTGCCCCTGAATCGCGATAGTTGACGGACGCACCATTGTACTGAAGTGTGGGCATAGCAAGTTCTTCCCGTGATGTTGGATTGCGCGGCGATCGACAGCCGCGCCCTTAAGGACGCGGTGAGATTTGCCCCCTTCCCTCCGCTACGTCAAGCAAAGCCCGGAGAGAAGATAGGCGAACGGCCGGTAGAAGGATCGATCATGGATATCAAAGACCGTATTGGCGTCGATATTGGCAGACGTCTTTCCGTCGAAGACGCCGTGCAATGGGCTCTCGATAATGACGTTACTTATATCGATTGCCAAATCGATCTGGAGCCCAATGCACTTGAGTCCTTCAACGATGCACGGTGTGGGCCGATCCGCGAGACATGTGCCAGCAATGGCATACATCTTGGCCTCCACACCCTCTCTGCCGTCAACATTGCTGAAATGTCTCCCTTTGTGCGGGACGCTGTCGATGCCTACCTGAAGGCTTATATCGATGCCGCGCGGCGGCTTAATGCAGAATGGGTGGAAGTTCACGCCGGTTATCATTTCACGTCGGACATCGACATGCGCATGAGCACCGGACGGGACCGCCTAAAACGTATTTCGGATTACGCTGAAGAACAGGGCGTCAAGCTACTCCTGGAGAATCTGAACTGGGAGCCAGAGCATGCGGAGGTCAAATATCTTGCGCACACGGTCGAGGAGTGCCGCTATTACTTCGATGCCATAAAATCTCCTGCCCTTTCGTGGGTTTTCACCGTCAATCACGCCACGCTGGTGCCTGAAGGCATCGCGGGGTTTCTCGACGGCATGCCGACCGACCGGATGGCGGTAGTCCGCCTCGCCGACAATCATGGCAAATACGAAGATCATATGTACCCGGGCGAAGGTATTATCGACTTCACCGACATGTTCGAACGGATCGAGGCGACAGGCTTTAAAGGCCACTATATGAGCGCCTACGGATCGCTCGACGATATGCTAAGGGGCCGCGATTATCTGGTCGCGCGCTATCCCGAAGAACGCCGGTGACTTACGGTGATTTGGATATCGAGTTTACCAGATCAAGACCAGCGATCGTCTGGTCGCTCAGCGCCTGGAAAACCTGGGCGACAGAACGCAGCTCCAGGCTCCATGTCACGCCTTGGCCTGCCGGTGAATGCAGCAGAGGGTCAACTTCGTGCTCTTCAATCGCAGTCATCAGATCGCCGACAAGGGCATGTTGATAGGGCATCTTAAGCGGCTCCGGCGCATCGGGCGATGCCCATTCTTCCGTCCAAGCGGATCGGATTTGACGCTGCGGTTTGCCACTACTCCCCCGCGTGATGCGGGTGTCGCCACTGCCGGCAGCGAATAACTTGCCACGCAACCTATCCCCAATCGCATGATCGCCCTGCGCATGCTCCGACGTAGCAAGCCAGCTGGTGCCCAACCAGACCCCTTGTGCCCCCATGGCCAGTGCCGCGGCAATCTGCGAACCATGCCCGATCCCGCCCGCGGCCAACACCGGCAGGTCGCCCGCCATCTGCACGATTTCAGGCACCAGAACCATCGTACCGATCGTGCCGGTATGCGCGCCCGCTTCGGAGCCCTGCGCAACGATGAAATCGAGACCAATATCGCGGTATGCGTCGAAATGATGCGGGCTGCCGATCAGGGCGCCAACGATTTTCCCAACCGCCTTTAATCGGCCCACGGCATCGGGCGTCAACCCGACACCAAAAGCGACAAGGTCGACATCCGACGACAGCAGCACCTGCAGTTGACCTTCGAAGTAACTGGGCGACCGGAGCACCGTATTATAGAAAGTTTTCGTGGTTGCCTCTGGAACCTTATATTTTTTTGCGATCCCCTCGACAAATTCCAGGTTAGCCTGGGGCAATTTTGCCTGTACGGATTCCAGGGTCTCGGACTCCGGCATGCCCTTCGGCATCATGATGTCGATCCCAAAGGGGCGCGACCCTATTTGCCCGCGAACGGCATCGATCCGCGCCTGAACTTTGTCCGGCGGGTCATGGGCAATGCCGTAGACACCCATACCACCGGCCTTTGTGAGGGCAGCGGTAACGTCTGTACTGTGAGAGAATCCCAGGATCGGCATATCGATGCCAATCCGTTCGGTGAATTTGGTTTTGATCTTGCTCATCAAGCGGTTCTCGGCAAAAGAAATACAGGGTGGAACATCGGAAGCAGACTAGAAAGAAGCTAAGAGCCTTTGACCGCGAAAAAACAGATGGTCAGGTATACGAAGGCATAAACCATCGCGAAAATCTCCCGCAATTCCGCCGGTCCGCCCAGGGCTGCGGGAAAGAAGATCATGTAGAGATAAATCAGAAAGACGGACGCCAGTAAGGCCGCGAGCGGTGCGGACAAAATCACCACAAACAGAACCGTCCCGTTTTCCAATGCCCGTTTGACGTCGCCCATCATCACCCCCAGGGAAATACCCGAGCCGGTGGCAGTGACGCCGTCGCGCCAATCGCCTCCGCAATTCGCAAGCCTTCATTCCATTTTGCCATCCGCTCGGAACGTGCGAACGAGCCGACCTTGAGCTGCATCGCACCCCAGCCAACGGCGAGGTGCACGATTGTAACATCTTCGGTTTCGCCAGATCGAGCCGAAACGACTGCGCCCCACCCAACCGCCATCGCGGCATCGAATGCGGCACGGGCTTCCGTTAACGTGCCGGCCTGATTGGGTTTTACAAGCACAGCATTACAGGCGTGTTTTTCAATCGCGGTACGCACCCTATCGGCATTGGTGACGAGATAATCGTCCCCAATGACCTGCACCTTGTCGCCGGCGGCGGCGGTAAAGGCAATCAACCCCGCCTCATCATCTTCCCCCAACGGGTCCTCAACCGAGATGATAGGGTAACGGTCGAGCCAACCGGTCAGCATCTCGGACAAGCCGTCGCTGTCAAGCGCGCGTTCTTCCAGGCCGAGCCGGTATTGGCCACCAGACCCAAATTCCGACGCAGCAATGTCAAGTGAAATTGCGACCTGATCGCCGGGAATCAGACCAGCAGCCTCGATCGCCCGAACCAGCATGTCCAGTGCCGCTTCGTTGGTATCGAAAACCGGCCAGTAACCCCCTTCATCCGCGACACCTTGCAGTAAGTCCGCCGAAGACATCAGTTTGCCTGCCGCGATATAGACGCGAGCGGTCCAGTCGAGTGCCTCTTCGTAGTCGCCGGCACCCGCTGCAATGACCATGAAGTCCTGAACATCGACCCGTCGGCCCGCATGCGCGCCACCACCGAATATCTGAATTTCCGGCAGCGGCAAAGTGTGGGCCAATACGCCCCCCAAATGCCGCCATAACGGAACGCCGTTCGCCGCCGCGGCCGCATGGGCGACCGCCATCGAAGTTGCAACGGTCGCGTTACCGCCAAGCCGTGATTTGTTTGGCGTCCCATCGAGCGCGATCAGTGCCGCATCGATGTCCGCCTGCTCCTCTGCATCGGCACCCGAAAGGGCTGTATCGATATCATCATTGACCGCGCGCAGCGCCTGACGGACATCATACCCGTCGAACATCGCACCTCCGTCCCGGAGGTCCACGGCCTCACCGCTGCCGGTGGAGGCCCCTGCCGGAGCAATGGCTCGCCCAACGGCGCCGCCGGCAAGCCGGACTTCGACCTCAACCGTTGGACGGCCGCGCGAATCCCA
>JAJFJB010000082.1 GCA_021774435.1 Alphaproteobacteria bacterium | reverse complement strand
GCGGTCGCCGAGTGGCTGTTTCGTCGGCTGTTCACGCGCCTTGGTCAGCTAGCCCATGCCGGCGCTGTAGAGAGTATTGCCGACCGACTTTGTGTGGCGGGGCTGCGCATGATGACGGACCTGTTCGCTATTGGCGTCTTCATTCTGGCCGCGGTGTTGATTTTTTTCGCTCTATACAACGAACACGAAGGTACAAACTTTGCGCTGTCGAGCGTCTTTTGGGGAATCGTAATTCTTCGCGTGATCATGGCCGCGGTTACGCCTGTCTTTGCACCGGATGACGAGAGCGTGCGACTTCTGCCTCTGACCGACACGGAATCGCGCCAAGGATTACGGCGGATCATCACCGTCAGCGCCATGATCGTTGTGGTCACGCAGTTCATAGCGCTCCTACGGCGTTACGAGCTTGCGGAAGGGCAAATCTTGGCGATGGTATTGCTGCTTTCGATCTTTGTTGTTGCGGTAATTATTGCGTTGCTATGGCGCGATCAGCGCACCGTGTCTGAACTTATATTGCCATCGGGAACGGAAGGTGCGAGCGCCGCCCGCGTGTTTCTAGCGGGAAATTGGCACGTCCTTGCGAGCTGCTATGTTTTGGGGCTGTTGTTTTTCGCTCAGATCGCAATTCTGATGACTGGACAGCCGCAGAAGGATGCCGTCATCTTCAGCCTTTGTCTCTTGCCGGCGGTACCGATCGTCGATTGGCTATGCCGCGCCGGAATCCGTCGCCTTTGCGAGAGCAATGCAACGGAAAACGAGCCGGACTCCGGCAATGACGACGACGCGGACTTTGTCGATTTGGCGAACGCGGCGGAACCCAGCGAAGCGCAGAGAGGCACTGCGGGACAGGCCTTCGAACCTGTTTTGATCCGCAACATGCGGGTCATTTTGGCGCTGCTGGTCTTCCTGCTCCTTGCGGGCGTCTGGGGTTTCGATCTGCACAGCGTCGCGGCAACCAGTATGAGTCAGCGTGTGGCTGATGCGCTGTTCGAGATCGCCATTACGCTGATCCTGGCCTGGGCCGTATGGGGTTTTCTGAAAACGGCGATCGGCTACTACGCGCCACATGACTCGGTCGATGTGGAGAGCATGGTCGAGGGGGAAGCCGGCGGCACAGGCCTGTCGCGGGCACAGACCCTGCTACCGCTGTTCCGAAAATTCATCCTGATCAGTCTAATCGTGATCGTTACGCTGGTCATATTGTCCTCACTCGGCGTCAGCATTGGACCTCTGATCGCCGGCGCGGGCGTGGTCGGCCTCGCCATTGGCTTCGGTGCACAAGCGCTCGTAAAGGATATCATTTCGGGTGCCTTCTTTCTTGCCGACGATGCCTTCCGGCTTGGCGAGTACATCGATGTCGGCGTCGCCAAGGGTATGGTCGAGCGGATCTCTGTGCGCTCCTTTCGGCTGCGCCATCACAATGGGCCGATTAACACCATCCCCTTCGGCGAGATCCAGAAGGTCACAAATTTCAGCCGTGATTGGGTGCTGATGAAGCTGCAAATGCGGGTCCCTTCCGACACAGATCTGGAAAAACTGCGCAAGATCGTCAAGAAGGTCGGCCAAGCGATGATGGAAGAAACGCAGTTCGCCGACAGCCTGCTGCAGCCGGTCAAGTCGCAGGGCGTATACCGGATGGACGACGACGGCGCCTTCATCATTCGCGTCAAATTCATGTGCAAACCGGGTGAACAGTTTGTGTTGCGTCGTGAAGTTTTCCGGCGCGTACAGGAGGCCTTCGCCGCGAACGGCATCACCTTCGCCCCGAAGCGCGTCATGGTGGACGCTGCGCCAGGCCTTACCGATGCACAGATCGCTGCAGCTTCAACGGCAGCGGTGACGCCACCCAATTTGGCAGCAGGAGGAGATACGCGATAACTTCTGAACGACCGGCCAAAACTATCGATAATATTGCGTGCCAAATTGTGTCGGTGGCTTAATCCCAAGTCCGGAATGGGTCTTGGCTGTGTGAAATCGTTGGCGGTGATCCGCTGCGCGTAATATTGGATCGTGTCGCACAACTTTGACGCATCAATGATTCACAAAAGCCGTAGGTTCGATTCTATTGTTGCGCGCGGGAGTCCGTCTCCGGCGTTTTTACACAGTCTGGGTCATACCTAGACATCTTCCCGATGCGTCGCCGAAGTCTGGTTTTACCTTTTTTAGCGGACGGCTGCCGCAGGTCCCTCGTTTATGAATCCATGACCTAGTTGAAAGCCGCAACCCCTGTCATCGCCCGGCCAAGGATCAGCGTATGGATGTCGTGCGTCCCTTCCAGGGTATTGATGACTTCCATATTCACCATATGACGGATGACATGGTATTCGTCGGAAATACCGTTAGCGCCGTGCATGTCACGGCACAGGCGTGCGATATCCAAAGCCTTGCCGGCGCAATTGCGCTTGACCAGCGAGATCATTTCCGGCGTCACGCGCTCTTCATCGCGCAACCGGCTGATCCGCAAGCAAGCTTGCAGGCCAAGCGCGATTTCCGTCTGCATCTCGACAAGCTTCTTTTGGATCAGCTGGTTCGCCGCCAAGGGCCGGCCGAACTGAATCCGCTCGACCACATAGTCGCGGGTCTTCATCCAGCAATCTTCCGCCGCGCCCATCGCGCCCCAGCAAATGCCGAACCGCGCATTCGAAAGCGCCGATAAAGGTCCGCGCATGGAGGTAACGCCGGGCAGTTTGTTCTCGTCAGGGCAGAAGACTTCATCCATATGCACGAAGCCGGTCGAGGAGGCGCGAACTGCCATCTTTCCTTCAATTTTTGGCATATCGAGACCTTCGCTACCGCGTTCCAACAGATAGCCGCCGACTTCGCCTTCCTCGTTTTTCGCCCAGACCAGGGCAACATGAGCGAGCGGCGAGTTGGTGATCCACTGCTTGGTGCCACTCAATTTGTAACCGCCATCGACCTTTTTCGCGCGGGTTTGCATGCCGCCTGCGTCCGACCCGTGGCTCGGTTCCGTCAGCCCCATACACCCGATAATCTCCCCGTCCCGCATGCCGGGCAGGTAGCGCTCTTTTTGGTCATCTGAGCCATACATATGGATCGGTGCCATCACGAGCCCCGACTGGACACCCATCGCGGACCGGAAGCAGGTATCGACCCGCTCCATTTCCCGCGCGATCAAGCCGTACGAAACATTGGAGATTCCGGCGCAGCCATAGTCCGGCAGAGTCGCGCCGAGAAAACCAAGCTTACCAAACTCCTTCATGATCTCGGGGTCGAACATTTCCGACCGGTTCCACTCGACGATCAGGGGGGCAAGCTCCCCTTGCGCAAATTCGTGCGCCGCGTCGCGAATTTGCCGCTCCTCTTCAGAAAGCTGATCTTCCAGTAAAAGCGGATCTTCCCAAGAGAAACTGGCCATCATTACCCCATCATCGTTTTAGAATATCTACCCGATCCAGCCACGATATCGAAGCCGAGCCAGACGACAAGGGCCGGAACGATGTTCCAGCCCTCTCAATTATACGTCGTATCATCTCACATAGATCGTCCCGCCTGGCGACATTGCACCGACGGGATCAACCCATTACAGCTCCGACCTAGCTGTCGCAGCGTTCCAACACAACCGCGGTGCCTTGACCAACACCAACACAAAGCGTCGCGAGAGCATACTTGCCGCCAGTCCGTTCCAACTGACGGGCTGCCGTCAGGAAGATGCGGGGGCCGGATGCACCGAGCGGATGACCCAATGCAATCGCACCACCGTTTTGGTTGACACGGCTGTCCGTGCCGTCTTGACCGAGGCCCTTGAGGCAGGACAGAACCTGCGCCGCGAACGCTTCGTTGATTTCGATGACATCCATGTCATCCATCGTGAGACCGGCCCGTTCCAACGCCTTCTGCGACGCCGGGACCGGTCCAATGCCCATGATGCGTGGCGGCACGCCCGCCGATGCGGAGGACAGAATACGCGCCATCGGCTTCATGCCGGCTTTTTCGCCAGCCGCGCGGCTACCGATGTACAACGCAACGGCACCGTCATTAACGCCGGAAGCGTTGCCCGCCGTTGTCACACCGTCAGGATTAAGGACACGGAGCTTCGTCAGCATCTCCATCGTCGTTCCAGCACGCGGATGCTCGTCGACGTCTACCGTGACATCGGGTTGCTTACGACCGCCAGGCACGGTGATTGGCGTGATTTCGCCGTCGAAGAAGCCTGCATCCTTACCAGCCTGGTACTTCTCTTGACTGGCAAGCGCGAACACATCGGATTCTTCACGCGAGATCTGATAGTCCTGGGCTAGATTGTCGGCAGTCTGCGGCATCGCCCAATCGCCATACTCTTCCTTGATTTTTTTGTTCGGAAAACGCGATCCGATGGTCGAGTCATAGACTTCGAAAGCCCGGTCGAATGCTTTTTCGTTCTTTCCGACAACGAAAGGCGCGCGGCTCATGCTCTCCACGCCACCCGCGATGAACAGGTCGCCCTCGCCAACAGTTACCGCATGCGCGGCGGCAACGACGGCGGAAAGGCCACTGGCGCAGTTCCGTTGCAGAACTTGACCCGGAACCGATTCCGGCAGGCCGCCTGCCAACAGCGCATGGCGCGCGACACAGCGTGCGTCTTCGCCACCCTGGTTGCCACAACCGATGATGACATCATCGATATCTTCGGCATTGAATGATGCTTCTTCCACAACCGCCTTCATGACATTGCCCAGCAGATCGTCCGGGCGAACCCCCGAAAGCGCGCCGCCGTAGCGGCCAAAGGGTGAGCGTTTGCCTACATAAAGATATGCGTCCAACATTTGCTATTTTCCTTCCTAAACCGTGTTTCGTTTCAGTCCCGCGCGTTTGGGGTCAGCAAAGACACACCCAGCTTCGCGCGGCGCGTCAGCCACGGGCTTGGCCGATAACGCGGATCGCGGTAAAGCCCGTAAATTCCGTTCAAGATGCGCAAAATGCGCGCCGGTCCAATGCGATCACCGAACGCCAGCGGACCGTAGGGGTAATTCAAGCCTAGCGTGACGGCTTTGTCGATATCTTCCGGCGACGCAACACCCATTTGCGCTACCGAACACCCGACATTGCAGATCATGGCGACGATACGCTGCGCCACGAATCCAGGACCATCGTTTACGACCGTCGCCGGTACGCCGTCCGCCGACATCACGCCATGCGCGGCATCGCGAAAGGCCGGATCGGTAATCGGCGTCGTCATCAAGGTCCGCCGCATGCCAAAGCCCATGACTGTATCCACGGCCACAGTCCGTTCTGCGTCCAAGCCCTGATCGACGGCACTCGTCGTCGCATCGTCGCCAATCGGGGTCACGATGATCAGCGAGTCCGCACCTGGCGTCTCGCCCTCATCGATGCGCGCGCCAGCGGCATTCAGAACACCCAAAACGTCGGCGCGCCCTTCCGGCTCGGCGCCGCTGACCCATACGGGACGTCTATCATACGCAGGCGCGGGCGCTTCTTCGGGCGTATCGGCCTGCCCTCCGTCATAATTATAGAAGCCGCCACCGCTCTTGCGCCCAAGGCGCCCTGCGCGAGTCCGTGCCTCCATCATCATCGCTGGCCGGAACCGTGCTTCATGGAAGGATTGTTCGTAAATGAGAACTGTAGCCGGGTGGGTCACATCAAGGCCGGTCAGATCCATAAGCTGGAAGGGGCCCATACGGAAGCCAGCGCCATCGCGCATGATGCGATCAATCGAAACGGTATCCGCAATGCCCTCCTGGACCATATGCGCCGCTTCGATATTGAAGCCACGACCAACCTGATTGACGAGGAAGCCCGGCGCGTCGTTAACCCGCACCGGCTCACGCGTCATCTGGCGGCCAATCGCCATTAGAGCCTCACAAACCCATTCTTCGGTCAGAACCCCGGCAATAACTTCAACGAGAGGCATCAAAGGAACGGGATTAAAAAAGTGGAACCCCGCCACCCTATTGGGATGGGCACAGTCGGCCGCGATCGTCGTAACGGATAGAGACGACGTATTGCTCGCTAGAATCGTGTCGTCGCTGACGATCGACTCGAGTTCCGCAAAGACTACCTTTTTCACGTCAAGGTTCTCAACGACCGCTTCAACAACAGCATCGCACCCAGCAAAATCCTGCATGCTGCTGACGGGATGGACACGGGACAACGCGGCGTCGGCTTCTTCCTTTGTCATCCGGCCCTTATCAGCCGCACGGCCGAACATGCCACCGATAAAGCTGACCGCCTCATCGACCGCTTCGGACCGTGTATCGAACAGCCGCACCGTCATCCCGCCGGCTGCGGCGACTTGAACGATACCGCGGCCCATGGCCCCTGCGCCCAATACGCCAATCACATAATCGTCGCTGCTCGGATCTTTCGGCATAATAATTGAATTCCTGATGGTGAAGCGGCGGAGATTTAAACGTGCCGCATGCCGCGGTGCAACAAATTTTCACATCGCGAGACAATTCGTCCCATTTTGCAGATAATACCCATCATGTTAAGGCCTCGCATTGGTAACGGTCCCGCGCTTCTAAGCGGTCGACGAAATTTGCACCTACAACAAGGGTTTCCTCCATGACTTCTCCCGTCTCCGAAGCCGATTTTGCGGAATTTCTCGAGATAATCCGCCGTTTCACAAACGAAAAGTTGAAACCCGCGGAACTGCAAATCGACGATGACGGTGAAATTCCCGAACCCATCGTGCAGCAAATGCGCGAACTGGGACTCTTCGGCATGACGATCCCTCGCGACTATGGCGGCCTCGAACTCTCCGTTGAGCAGCAATGCCGAGCGACCATAGAGTTCACACAGACCTCCTCCACCTATCGGTCCCGATTTTCAACGACGCTGGGGCTCGCGTCTCAAGCGATCCTCTTTAACGGTCGGCCGGATCAGTGCGAAACCTATCTGCCAAACCTGGCCAGCGGCGAATGGACCGGATCTTTCGCCCTAACGGAACCGGGTGCAGGTTCGGATGCCGGCGGCATCACTACGCGGGCCCGTCGTGACGGCAACGAATACGTTATCAACGGCGAAAAGTGCTACATCACCAATGCCCCTGACGCGGACGTCTTCGTCGTGATGGCAAGAACAGGTGAAGCCGAGATCGGGTCAAAAGGCATCTCCGCGTTTATCGTCGAAGCGCCAACCCCCGGCCTCAGCACCGGCCGGACAGACCGCAAAATGGGCCAGCATGCGTCTCACACAAGCAACGTATTTTTCGACGATTGCCGCGTCCCGGCCTCCGCACTGCTCGGCGAGGAGGAAGGTCAGGGTTTCAAAAATGCCATGGCCGGGATCAATGCCGCGCGAATGCACGTTGCCGCCACTTGTGTGGGACAAGCAACCCGACTGATTGAGGAAGCGCTGGCCTACGCGATGCAGCGTGTTCAGTTCAATCAACCGATTGCCGAATTCCAATCCGTGCAGAACATGCTCGCCGATAGCCAAGCGGAGAACTTGGCTGCACGCTCGATGGTTCTTGAAACAGCCCGGCGTATCGACGCAGGAGAACAACCGCTCGGCGACATGTCCTGTTGCAAACTTTTTGCCTCGGAAATGGTATGCCGCGTCGCCGACAGGGCCGTTCAAATTCTAGGAGGCGCAGGCTACATGGACGACCACATCGTCTCTCGAATGTATCGGGATGTCCGCTTATTCAGAATCTTCGAGGGCACGTCGCAGATACATCAAAGGATCATCTCAAAAGAAATGATTAAAGCGTCAAACGCATAAGTACAATCAACTGCTAGGCGATCTCAAACGCGTGGTCTTCATCCGCGGACAAATCAGCTTCACCGTCAAGAACTTCGGAAACCGTTTCGACGTCGGTTTCCTGGAACATCGCCTCAATTGCGCCGGCATCTTGCTTTGCAGTTTGAATTGATCGAATGTTCTCGACCAAAATGCGCAGGACACCCGCGAGGAAAGGGTCAAGACCGGTAAGCTTTTTCTGAAACACGGTGCTCGTTACGATGATACACACGCAATAGTCGGTCACCACGGCTGATGCCATCCGTGGCTCGTCATCGATCAAGGCCATTTCGCCAAAAATACCGCCGGGTCCGACACTTCCGACAACGATGTCCTCGCCATTTATCGACTTTATGATATCAACAGTGCCACGCTGAATGATGTAGGCTCGGCTGCCGCTTTCTCCTTCACGGAAAATTCGTTCGCCTTCAGCGTATACCTTACGGTCCAGGACTTGGAGCCCCGCGGTCTGCGCACTGAGTTCGCTCACAAAAACCTCACGAGCCTTATTCGCCCATAGGTTACAAATATTGAGTTAACATACTCTTAATTTTTGCGATCTCAGCACAAAGTTGGCTGTTAGTCGGGCTCGTTCATTACCATCAGCCAATCAACCACCGTAGCACCATCGGGGCCGGCGAGAACCGGATTGAGGTCCAATTCCTGCACACGCCCGGCGGCACCGGTGCCGAACCGGGAAACCGCGGCAATAAGCGTCGCGAGCGCGTCTTTATCGACAGCTGGCGCGCCACGGACACCGTCGAGCATGGCGGAACCCTTTAGGGTATTCAGCATCTCCAAAGCTTGCCGCTGGGTGACCGGTGCCCGGCGAAAAACCACATCGCGAAGCACTTCGACGAAGACACCGCCGATCCCCGCCATAACAACCACGCCGAAGACAGGGTCCTGTTTTAGCCCGACGACGATCTCCAACGAACCCTTCGCCATCTCTTGCACGATAACGCCGTCGATATTTGCCTTGGAATCATATGCCTTTGCATTGGCAATAATCTGACCATATGCCTTCCGCAATGACACCTCGTCCGCGAGGTTCAGCATCACGCCCCCGGCTTCGGTCTTATGCGGCAAATCCAATGATTCAATCTTGATGGCAACGGGATACCCAATCGCTTTCGCCGCGTTACAAACCTCTTCCACGTCGCGACAAAGCGTGTGGCGCGTAAGAGGAAGATCAGCCGCGATGAGCGCTTTCGCAGCAGCAACCGTTGGCGCGACACCACCCCCTTGCGGCAAATCGAAGGAAGAAAAAGATTTATTCTGCCGCGCATCCCGGTCCGCCCACCAAGCGTCACGCGCTTCCCGATACTGAACGAGCCCGGATATCGCCTCAATGGTCGGATCCGCGCCGCGCATCGTTGCAATACCCAGTTCGCTCATTCGCGCCAGCGCCGTATCGGAAGCAGCAACCCAGCAAACAATAAACGGCTTTTTGGCATTTGCTTTGATCTCTCTGAATATGTCGAGGAGCAGATCGACATAGCCTTCCATAAGTTGAAGCCATACGACCGCGATATCGACTGATGGATCCTCGAGCACGGCATTCACGCTGTCCAGGAGAATTTTCGGATCGGCGAGAAATTGCCCCGTAACATCGACCGGATTGCCCGTGGCACCAAATGCGGGAATTGCCGCCTTGAGTACCGCTGTCGTTTCATCGGAAAGGCGCGGGACTTCGAGACCCAGCTCTTCCGCCCGGTCCGCCATCAGCACACCGGCCCCGCCGGACTGCGTAACAATACCAATCCCACGCCCGGCAGGAAGCACTGTATGCGCAAAGGCCTGAACGATATCGAGCATGTTTTCTTCGTTCCGTGCCCTAATAAGGCCGAGCTGCGATACCACGCCATCGAAGATCGCATCTTCGCCGGCAAGCGAGCCCGTATGCGAAGCCGCCGCCCGCGCACCCGCGCCAAAGCGGCCTACTTTGGTCACAACGAGCGGCTTGTCGGCCGTCATCGCCTGCTCCGCCAATTTTGCCAAACCATGGCCGTCTTTGAGCCCCTCGATATAGCCTGCCCCAACAGAAATGCGCGGATCGTCCAGCACCGCGGACATACCCGTCACAAAGTCGACATCGGCCTCATTACCCGTATTCAAGAACAGGCCAAATCCCAAATTTCGACGCCGCGCAAGCGCCGCTATCGCGGTTCCAAAGGCGCCGGACTGAGTCACAAAGCCGACCGGTCCGGCTGGCGTTTCCGCATCCGCATATTGACTGAATGTCGCCATCACGCCTTCGAAGGCGTTGATCAAGCCAAGTCCGTTCGGTCCACAGATGCGAACACCCCCGTCGCGTGCAGCCTGCGCAACTTCCGCTTCAAGGGCTTTCCCTTCGGCGCCCATCTCCCCGAATCCTGAGCTGAAGATCACCGCGCTGGGGACACCTGCCGCGCCGAGTTGTCGAACGGTTTCAAGTACGAATTTCGCCGGCACCGCCACCACAGCCAGATCAGGCGCTTCGGGCAGGTCGGCAATCGACGCGTAACATTTAATACCTTCGATGCTGTCATATTTCGGGTTCACCGGATAGATCGTGCCGGCATACCCCTTGTCGATCAGAAATTTGAACGGACGCCCGTTCAGCTTGTTGAAGTCCGAGGACACACCGACGATCGCAATCGATTTCGGGCTCAGCATCCGTTGCAGAGCATCACTCAACGCTCATCTCCTATCGATTTATATCAGGGCCGAACGCCCGCGCGCGGCTTCAAACCAACATCCGTTTTGAGACGGCCTTGCGCGGCGTTAATGAAGCGGCACAGATAGGCGCGTGTTTCGCGCGGGTCGACAATGTCTTCAACGCCAAAGGCTTCCGCCGTTCGGAATGGTGACCCGTATTCACGGAGTTCTTCTTCCAGTTCCGCTTCGCGCTGCCTCGGGTCTTCCGCCTTTTCAATTTCGCGGCGGTAGGCTACAGCCACGCCGCCTTCGACAGGCAAGGACCCCCACTCCGCCGACGGCCACGCTATCCGCAAATTCAAACCTGCCTGATGACAGGTCGCCATGCCGGCCATGCCGTAACACTTTCGAATGACTACCGTCACCACAGGGACCCGCGCTTGCGACGCGACATAGACGGCCCGCATTCCCGCACGCAAGACACCAGCACGCTCAGCCTGTTCGCCGACCATGAAGCCAGGCACATCGACCAAAAAAATTAGCGGGATGTGGAAGGAATCGCAGAGTTCAATGAAATGGCATTGCTTGTTCGACTCCGCCACATTCATCGCACCGCCATAGACCATCGGATTATTCGCGACGATGCCAACAACATTACCATCGAGGCGCGCCAACGTTGTGATTAACGCCTTTCCATAGTCCGGTTGGATTTCAAATGTTGATCCCTGGTCACAGATTTGGTCGACAATTCGGCGCATGTTATACGCGCGTCGGCGTTCTTCGGGGACAACCTTCAACAACCCCTCTTCTATCCGGTCCGCGGGATCGCCGGTCTGCAGGGCGGGCGGCAGTTCATGCACGTTCTGCGGCATGTAGCTCAGATACCGCCGGATCATCTCAAAGCACTCTTCTTCGTTCGACGCGGCGTTGTCGATCGTGCCTCCGGCGGCGACCGCAACGGGGACGCCGCCCAAATCTTCCTTGGAAATCTGCTGGCCAAGCGACCGCGCCACCACGGGCGGGCCGGCGGCAAAAACCTGGCTGGTGTCTTCGACCATGACCGACCAATGCGAAAGAATTGCCCGCCCCGCCGGCCCACCTGCCGCGGAACCGAGCACGGCGGACACCACTGGGACCTCAGCAAGCAACTCGACCGACCGGTCGAAACTGTCGACGCCGGGGAACACGGCGTGACCGCGGCGTTTGGCAGAGGTCACAGACCCGCCCGCGCCATCGATCAAATTAACCAGCGGAATTTTATACTCGTAGGCAAGGTCTTCGCTTAACCCGCCTTGCCCGCCCTTTCGCTTATCGAGGCTGG
>JAJFJB010000081.1 GCA_021774435.1 Alphaproteobacteria bacterium | reverse complement strand
CACCCTCGCCTTCACCCTCGCCTTCACCTTCAGCTTCGGCATCATCGTCGTCATCTGAAGCAGATTCTTCCTCAGCGACTTCGCTGCCGAAATCGCCTTCGCCTTCGCCCTCGCCCTCGGGGTCTTTTAAGTCCCCGTTTTCATCAAATACGGCAAATTCGCCTCGGGTCACGCTGACGAAGGAACCGCCACCGCCAACGACATTACCTTCGCCACCACCCGCTTCGGGAGAGACGTCCTCAGGGCCGCCTAAGCTCCCTCCGGATACGTTTCCTGCGGAGCCATAGTTTGCATTGACTTGGCTTTGTGTCAGCACCACGGGTTCGCTGGGCGGCGCCGTGAAGCTTGTAACAATGGTCGTTGCGTTCTGGTCACTCATCAGGACGGAACCGCCCTGCGTGATAATCGCGATCTCACCGTCAACGACCGTGAATTTTGACTCTTCGCCCGCGGGCCGCACATCACCGGCAACAGTTGTGCCGCGGATGCCAATCGTCGCCACAGGTGTCGTCACCGTCATTTTAGTGTTGTCGGTCTGCGCAATTTGTCCGCTGACGAAGACGAAAACGCCCTTCAGTATCGAAAACGACGACTGGCCTTGCTGGGTCGCCGGATTGTAGACCATCTCGTCCAGCGCCAATCGCGCCGAGTCGCCCAAGGCGAATGTCGTCTCGTCCAGGAACAGGAGATTGACCGCGCCGCCATCGCCCGTCTCGATCACGTCGCCTTGGAATACCGGATCACCTGCCGCCAGTGCCACGCGAGTCCCGTCTACGCGAACCGCGAATGCCTGACCGGTTAAGTCTTTCACCTGACCGATGGGCTGCGCTGCCTGCGCGAGCTGCTCGCCGGTCTGGGCATATTGTCCTGCTGTTTCTGAAATTATGAACGATTCCACCAGGGCCGCGGTCATGCGGCCGCCCTCCGCAGTGATCAAGTCGGGGGGATTATCGAGCAGATAGTAGCCGCGTATGATGAATGTCGCGCCGTCGGGGCTAATCAGGACAAGATCGTCGCCCTGCTGTAGATAAGCCGCATCGGAAAGGAATTGACCGCTTGGTAAAATGATTTCCGAGCTTGACTCTGCATCGACGACAACAGCAATGCCGCTATCGGCGCTCCCGGTCGGTGATAGTATGCTGCCATTGGAATCAGTAGTGCGTAGCGCCATTTCGGAATCCCTGCACCGACTTTCGTTCTTCCGCCGAAAGTTCGATCAAAATTTAAAGCGCCCCACGGGGCAAACCTTAACACAATACTAAAATCGGTGCCAACAACATCCCCCAAATGAAGGAAAGATGACAAATAAAATCTGCCAGTGTATTGAAGTTAACCATAAATACATCTTCAGGGGGCTATTTTCCGCCGTGGAGAATAAATTTGCAGAATGATGAAGATAGCGGCTGGCTGAGATATGCACTGCGGGAAAGCCGCGGTGCCTTTCGCGATCTTGCGCTGATCTCGCTTTTTATCAATTTATTGGTTTTATCTATACCCGTGTTCGTCTTGCAGGTGTATGACCGAGTTGTGTTCCAATCCGGTATGACGACCCTGCAGGGTCTTGTCATCGGGATGGGCATCGTTATCGGCTTCGATTTTATCCTGCGCCAAGCACGCAGCCGCGTATTTCAGGGTGTTGCGTTGCGGGTCGACGCCGCCGTGGGGCGCGCGCTTTATAACAAGGTCGTATCCCTGCCATTGCGCATGCTCGAATCTCGGCCGACGACATTCTGGCAAGCGGTGTTCCGCGACGTCGATGCAATTCGCAACGCCGTTTCGGGGCCGTCAGCGGCTCTGATGTTGGATTTGCCCTTTGCGGTTCTCTTTTTCGTCGTCATTTTGGTCATCGCGCCACCTGTGGCGTGGGTTCTGCTGGTTTTCGTACCACTGTTCATGATCCTTGCGTGGCGTTCGGGACGGGTCATGCGCAAAGCGGCGTCTGACGAGCGGGAATCTGCCATGAGCCGCGAAGGGCTTTTGAGCGAGCTGATCTCCGGCCGCGCGACGGTGAAATCTTTGGCGCTTGGCGAGACAGTTGGACCGCGGTGGGAGGACCGCCATGCGCAGGCCATAGAAGTCGCGCAGCAACGCGGCGAAGCCGGCGATGGCTACCACAATCTCGGCTACATTATGACCATGAGCACGACGGTGATCGTGACGACCGTTGGTGCGCTGGCGATTCTGGAACAGCAGATGACAATCGGTTCGCTGATTGCCGCAAACATGCTTAGTGCTCGGCTGGTTGGTCCGATGAGCCAACTCGTTTCGCAATGGCGGATGTTCATGCAGTTTCGGGAATCGGCAAAACGGCTCGACGAAGTGTTCGCCATGGCCTCCGAGCGGACGGAAGCCGGGATCGAACTGCCGCGGCCCAAAGGCACGGTGCGCCTCGAGAAAGTGACCTTTCAATACAAGGCCGAGGGACAGCCCATAATCGACGGGATCGATGGCGCGATTGGACCGGGCGGCCTGCATGGCATTATTGGGGCCAATGGTTCCGGGAAGACGACGCTGTTGAAGTTGATTCGCGGTATCTATTCGGCTGCGAGCGGCAGGGTATTGCTCGATGAAGCCGATATCTCCCAGTTCACTCAGCGACAGCTAGCAGATTGGATAGGTTATCTGCCGCAGGAATGCACGCTGTTCGCCGGTACGATTCGCGAGAATATCGCCATCGCACACCCTGACGCGGACGATGCTGCGATCGTCGCCGCAGCGGAACAGGCCAATGCGCATCAATACATTGTCGATTTACCCGACGGATACGATACGCCGCTGACCGAAGGCGGGCATGGGTTGTCCACAGGGCAGCGGCAGCGCATCGCCATCGCGCGCGCCTTTATGAGCCAACCACCGGTTTTGCTCTTGGATGAACCGTCCAGCAATTTGGATAAGGAGGCTGAGCAGGGTTTGGCGGCGACGTTGCGGGATTTTTCCCGCAAAAATACAGCGATGGTCGTAACGCATAGCCCGGTGCTACTTGCAGCCTGTGATTCGATTTTGGTTCTCGAGAAGGGACGGGTCATTATGGCAGGGCCCGCGGGACAAGTTCTTGCCAAGCTGCAACCTGGACCGAAACCTGTGCCGGTGCAGGAAGGGAAGCCGGCATGAGCCGCCTCGACGATTTGGTCGCGAGCAGGCGCGTGTCGTCGTTCCGAATTTCCGCGCTGCTGATTTGCGTATTGCTCGGCAGCCTCTTGGTTTGGGCAACGTTCGCGAAGTTGGACGAGGTATCCGTAGCCATGGGCGAAGTTGTCCCACAAGGACAGATGAAGGTCGTGCAGCATTTCGAGGGCGGTATCATTGAGCGCCTGGAAGTTGCCGAAGGCACGCGGGTGAAGGTTGGGCAGGTGTTGGCGCAACTGGATCTCGCGGGTGCCGGGACCAACCGGGAAGAGTTGATCGTGCAACTGGACGGTCTCGTGTTGCGCAAGGCGCGGCTCAGCGCTCAGATTGCAAACCAGGAGCCGAAGTTTCCGGAGGAAGCGGCGAAACGGCGGCCTGGATTGTTGCGGACGGAGTGGCAATCCTACGAGGCTTGGAAAAGGGAACTTCAGACATCGCTTTCGGTCCTCGATAAACAGATCACTCAAAGTGAGCTGGAAGTGAAGCAGTTAGAGGCGCAGCGCAAAGCGCTCATTGCGGACCTTGGATTGTCCAAGCAACGTTTGACGATGTCGGCGAGTTTGCTGTCAGAAGGCCTGACGCCGCGTATGGAGCATCTCGTGCTCAAAGGAGAAGTCGAGAAGCTCGCCGGAGAAGCCGAAGTTCTCAAGCAGTCGGTACCTCGCGCCGAGGCGTCGCTTGCGGAGGCGCGGGCGCGTTACGAGGAAGAAAAAGAACGAACAAACCGCCGATCGATCGAAAATGAAGCGGGTGTCGAACTGCAGATCGCGCGCGTCAATGAGCTCCTTAACCGGGCGTCGGATCAGGTGCGGCGCGCCGTTATCCGCAGTCCAATCGACGGTGTCGTAAAGAATATGCGTTATCACACGATTGGCGGCGTGGTGAAGCCCGGTGAGCCGATTATGGAAATCGTGCCGGTGAGCGACAAGCTGGTTATCGAAGCACAGTTGAATCCGGTTGATCGCGGGTATGTCCAGGAAGGGCAGCGCGCTGTGGTCAAGATTTCGACTTATGATTTCGTTCGTTATGGCAGCCTTGATGGCGTCGTCGACCGAATCGGCGCGAGTACGAACGCCGATCCTAGCGGGCAGCCATACTACCAAGTTGTTGTGCGCACGAATAAAACATATTTAGGGGATCAACAGGGATTGCTGCCGATCACGCCGGGAATGCAGGCGACTGTTGATATTCATACAGGCACGCGTTCGGTGTTGAACTACTTCATTAAACCGGTGCTCAAACTGCGAAATGAAGCATTCCGGGAGCGCTAAGGCGAGGTTGGGGATTAAGTATGGCTGCTATCGACCAGGGCTGGTTTACAAATACGCGATTGACCCAAGGATTCGGTAATATTAGTACTCTCCTATCCTATCCTGATATATTAATCCTAACGAGGGGTGTCGGGTAACCGGCTGGTTTCGTGAACGGGGGAGCGAGATTGCGAATATTGCCGGTTAGTTTTCTGGCTTTTTTGGTGGTTTTAACGATGCCTGTTGTTGCGTCGGGGGAGCCGCTGCGCGCTGAGCTGGACGTGCTTCTGCTGGAGCATCCGGA
>JAJFJB010000009.1 GCA_021774435.1 Alphaproteobacteria bacterium | reverse complement strand
ACGATGGATTTCAAGGAGCAGTTCCGTTCCGTCGACGTGCTTATGATAGACGACGTGCAATTCTTCAGTGGCAAGGACAACACGCAGGAAGAATTTTTTCATACATTCAATGCGTTGGTAGACCAGAACCGGCAGGTTGTCATTTCCGCCGACAAATCGCCCAATGATCTGGAAGGCATGGAAGAGCGCATGAAGTCGCGGCTTGGCTGGGGTTTGGTTGCGGATATACATCCGACAATTTATGAACTTCGGCTTGGCATCTTGCAATCGAAGGCGGAGCGGATGGCGGTCGACATTCCGCTGAAGGTTCTGGAGTTTCTGGCACACAAGATTACGTCGAATGTCCGTGAGCTCGAAGGCGCACTGAATAGGCTCGTTGCTTACGCGAATTTGGTCGGGCGCCCGATTACATTGGATAACACGCAAGAAGTCCTGCACGATATTTTGCGGGCGAATGATCGGCGCGTGACGATCGAGGAAATCCAAAAACGAGTGGCGGAACACTACAATATCCGCCTTGGCGAAATGTATTCGGCGCGTCGCTCGCGCGCGATTGCCCGGCCGCGCCAAGTCGCAATGTATTTGGCCAAACAGCTCACCGCGCGTTCGCTTCCTGAAATCGGCCGCAAATTTGGGGGCCGAGACCACACAACAGTCATGCACGCGGTGCGCAAAATTGATGAATTATGCGCGTTGGATAGCGCATTTTCAGAAGATGTCGAGCTCTTACGCCGGATGCTTGAAGGCTGAATATCCCCTACGTCACGTAGAATGCCAATAATCCGCTAAAATTGGTGCCTGAGGTGCTAATAACTATGCGGATTCAAGCCCATTATGCTATATTCGCATTCCGTCCACGCGTGCATATTCGTGGCAGGTTTTAACACGCGGGACGGGGTACATCCGGTATCCTATATCGGCGCGATTTGATGACGTCTTTTGCAAAAGAGAAACCATGAAACTGACGATAGAACGGGCGGCGCTCCTAAGGTCGCTGAATCATATCCAAAGCGTTGTCGAGCGGCGTAATACAATACCAATTCTCGCGAATGTGCTCGTTGAAGCAAACGATAACGGTGTGAACCTGACGGCGACGGATATGGACATATCAATTGTCGAGTCCGCAGTGTCCACTGGCGCCGCTCCTGGTTCAACGACCGCTCCAGCGCACACGCTTTACGATATTGTGCGAAAGCTGCCGGACGGATCGCAGATCGAACTAGACGCAAGCGGTGACTCGGATCGTTTAGTCCTCAGCGCTGGCCGTTCGCGCTTTACGCTTGCGACATTGCCGACGGCCGATTTTCCGACGATGAGCGCGGGTGACTTGCCGCATTCTTTCGCCGTGCCGGCAGATGCCTTGCGGGCACTCGTGGATCGGACCCGGTTCGCAATTTCGACGGAGGAAACGCGCTACTACCTGAACGGTATCTATCTGCATGCCGTGGAAATGGAGGGCGTGCCGGTTTTACGCGCTGTCGCGACGGATGGTCACCGGCTCGCCCGGGTTGAGATGCCGATGCCCGAAGGCGCTGCCGGCATGCCGGGGATTATTATACCCCGTAAAACGGTCAATGAATTGCGCAAGCTGATCGATGAGTGTGAAAACGATGTTCAGGTGTCCTTGTCGGATACCAAGATCCGTTTTGGCTTTGATGGCACTATCCTGACCTCGAAGCTGATCGATGGCACCTTTCCAGACTACGAAAAAGTTATTCCGGTAAGTAACGACAAACTCCTCGAGGTTGATTGTAAACAGTTTGCCGAGGCCGTTGACCGGGTTGCGACGATTTCGACCGAACGGTCGCGCTCCGTAAAGCTCGAGATTGCGGATAACAACTTGACCCTCTCGGCAAGCAGTCCGGATGCTGGATCTGCGACCGAAGAAATCGAGGTTGCGTATGGCAAAGAGGCCATTGAAATAGGTTTTAATTCTAAATATTTGCTGGATATAGCGCAGCAGGTTGAAGGGGACGTTGCTCAAGTTCTTCTGGCGGACGGCGCTTCCCCGACGATTGTCCGCGATAGCGCCGATAGCAGCGCCCTTTATGTACTGATGCCGATGCGCGTATGAGGGATACCGCCTTTGTCGAGGCTGCCACGGCTGGTGCTGCCGCTCGCCTGTCGGTAAATCGGATGCGGCTTACGAATTTTCGCTGTTATACGGCGGCCGCTTTCGATGGCGACGAGCGGCCGGTGGTTTTGACTGGCCCGAATGGTGCTGGCAAAACCAATATGCTCGAAGCAGTGTCTTTTCTGGCGCCCGGTCGCGGCTTGCGGCAAGCGCGGCTTATCGACGTCGATCGCCGTGATGGCGGCACGGAATGGGCGGTGGCTGCGACCGTCGCGGCGGCGGGCAACCCCGTGGAGATTGGGACCGGACGGGACAATACGACGCCGCGCCGTGTGGTGCGGATAAATGGTGCGCCGGCGTCGGGACAGGGTGCTTTGGCCGAGTATGTCAGTATCGTTTGGCTAACGCCGCAGATGGATCGTTTGTTCTTGGATGGGGCGTCTGCGCGGCGCCGGTTTCTTGATCGGCTGATATTCGGATTCGATGCGGAGCATGCGTCTCGCATCAGTGCCTACGAACATGCCATGCGGGAACGCGCACGTTTGCTCAAGCTTGGCCGGCAGGATGATACTTGGTTATCCGCATTGGAAGAGACGATGGCAAGCCGTGGTGTTGCAATTGCGGCGGCGCGGCGTGAGATGGCGGGGCGGCTCGCCCGGGCCTGTGCGGAAGGGCTGGGACCGTTTCCCCGTGCCGGTATTGCCGCGACGGGACATGTCGAGGATTGGCTCGACGATGGCCCTGCCCTCGCCGCTGAAGACCGGCTGCGGCAGCGATTAGCAGAGTCCCGTTCTGAAGATGCTGAAACGGGACGCACAGCAATTGGGCCGCACCGCAGCGATTTTGCCGTTCGGCATTTGGAAAAGGATATGCTGGCGGAGCAATGTTCGACAGGAGAGCAAAAAGCGTTGTTGATTGCTGTCGTATTGGCGGACGCGCGACTGCAGGCTGCGGAACGCGGGGTGGCACCGCTCCTTCTGCTGGACGAAGTCGTCGCCCATCTCGATGCCGGGAAACGCCGCGCGCTTTTCGAGGAAGTGCGGACGCTTGGCGTCCAAGCATGGCTGACGGGAACCGATCGCCTGTTATTCGATGATCTGGAATCATATGCGCAATTCTACACTGTCGCGGATGCGACGTTGCGGCATGCGGCGTAACCACGAACGGACTTTATATGAGTGACATTGCCGATCAATTGGGTGACGAACCTGGTGAAGAGTACGATGCCGACTCAATCAAGGTGCTGCGCGGCCTGGAAGCGGTGCGCAAGCGCCCTGGTATGTATATCGGTGACACGGAGGATGGCACGGGCCTGCATCACATGGTCTACGAAGTCGTGGACAATGCGATCGATGAGGCCATGGCCGGCCATGCGGATAAAGTTACCGTCACGTTGAACGGGGATGGTTCGGTTACCGTCACCGATAATGGGCGTGGTGTTCCGGTCGATATTCACACCGAGGAAGGAATTTCAGCGGCGCAGGTTATCATGACGCAACTTCATGCCGGCGGGAAGTTTGATCAAAATTCCTATAAGATTTCCGGTGGTTTGCATGGTGTCGGGGTGTCCGTCGTCAATGGGTTGTCATCGCAACTTGATCTGACTATCCGGCGTAATGGCCATATCCACTTTATGCGGTTTGCCGATGGCGACCCCGTTGACGGCAAAGATCTGGAAGTCACGGGCGATTGTGGTGAAGAAACGGGAACTCAAGTTGATTTCTGGCCGTCTGCTGAAGTTTTCAAGGAAGTCGAGTTTGATTTTGAAACGCTGGAACACCGGCTTCGGGAACTCGCCTTTCTCAATTCCGGCGTCGATATTGTTCTGACAGATGCGCGGCTGCCTGAACCCAAAGTCAGTAACCTGCACTATGAAGGGGGACTTGACGCGTTCGTGAGGTATCTCAACCGGGCCCGGACCGCTTTGCATCCGGAATCGATCGAAATGACCGGTGAAAGGGATGGTGTCGGCGTCGAGGTCGCCATGCAATGGAACGACAGCTATCACGAGACGATGCTGTGTTTTACCAACAACATTCCGCAACGTGACGGCGGCACGCATCTGGCCGGGTTCCGCGCCGCGCTTACCCGTCAGATCAACAATTATGCGGCGGAGAGTGGGCTGGCGAAGCGGGAAAAAGTTTCCATCGTGGGGGACGACTCCCGTGAAGGCATGACCTGCGTGCTTTCGGTCAAGGTGCCGGATCCGAAATTCTCAAGCCAAACAAAAGACAAGTTGGTTTCGTCGGAAGTGCGCAATGTCGTTGAAACCGTTGTTAACGAAAAGCTTGGTCAATGGTTCGAAGAGCATCCAGCTGAAGCGAAACAGGTTGTTCAGAAAGTCGTCGAGGCCGCGGCGGCGCGGGAAGCAGCGCGCAAGGCGCGGGAACTGACGCGCCGCAAGGGTGCGCTTGAAATGGGCGGATTGCCCGGAAAGCTTGCGGATTGCCAGGAACGAGATCCGGCGCTTTCCGAAATTTTCATTGTCGAGGGCGATTCCGCCGGCGGGTCCGCCAAGCAAGGGCGTGAGCGCCGCAATCAGGCAATTCTCCCACTTCGTGGCAAGATCTTGAACGTGGAACGCGCCCGGTTTGACAAGATGTTGGGATCTTCCGAAATCGGCACTTTGATTACGGCGCTTGGTACGGGAATCGGGCCGGAAGATTTCGATGTCGAGAAATGCCGTTATCACCGGATTATCATCATGACGGATGCGGATGTCGACGGCAGCCATATCCGCACCTTGCTGCTGACCTTCTTTTTCAGACAGATGCCGGAGCTCGTTGAGCGCGGCTACCTTTATATCGCGCAACCGCCACTATACCGGGCCAAGAAAGGCAACTCCGGCGTCTATCTTCGAGATGATCGGGAACTGGAGAATTTTCTGATCGGCGACGGGGCGGGTGGAATCACATTGACCTTGGCCGATGATACCGAGGTCGCAGGTGAGGATTTGCGCGAAACTGTCGAACAGGCGCGCCGGGCTGTCCAACTGATGGAACCTTTAATTCAAAAGGTTGGGAATAGGCATGTTGTCGAGCAATCGGCGATCGCGGGTGTTTTAAATCCCGAAGTGCTTGCCGATACGGCGCGTGCGGACGGCGCGGCAAACTATATTGCGCGCCGTCTCGACTTGTTGTCCGATGAGCCGGCAGGGCAAGCCTGGGAAGGTCAACCCCAAGACGATGGCGGGCTGGCATTCCAGCGTACAGTACGCGGCGTGACGCAACGTTACTTGATCGATGGTGACCTGATCCGGAGTGCGGAAGCGCGCCGTCTGGATCAGTTGGCGCCGGAACTCCAGAAACGATATGGCGCAAAACATGCTGTATTGCGCGCGAAAGATACCGAAACTAAAATTCCTGGCCCGATCGAGTTATTTAATCAAATCATGGCGTTAGGCCGGAAAGGCATTTCCATCCAACGCTATAAGGGTCTTGGCGAAATGAATCCGGATCAGCTCTGGGAAACGACATTGGATCCGAATGCGCGGACACTTCTGCAGGTCAAAGTGGCTCATGCTGAAGAGGCCGCCGCCTTGTTCTCCACATTGATGGGGGACATTGTCGAGCCACGACGCGAATTCATTCAAGCCAATGCGCTTAAAGTCGCTAATCTTGACGTATAATAGCGCACCCGCCGCGAGTTGAAGGGATTGGCGCGAGGGGCTACATATACCCTCCGCCATGTGTTAAGCCCGTGATGGCGTTCGCGGAAACGAGATCGTTCGACGAGGTTGAGGCGTGAAG